>SXNM01000392.1 GCA_005777155.1 Pseudomonadota bacterium
CCAGCTCGACGAGCTGTTCGATGGTGTGGACGCCGTCGCCGACGACGTGGCCCGGAACGCGCTTGCTCGCCGCGACGAGCTGGCCGTCGACGACGAGCATGCGGTGATCGAAGCCGTGGATCAGGCTCTCGACCAAGACGCCGCGGCTGTGCTCGCGGGCTTGGGCGAATGCGGTCTCGACGGCGGAGTCGCTGTCGAGGCCGATGCTGACGCCGCGGCCGTGGTTGGCGTCGAGCGGCTTGACCACCACCGGGTGGCCGATGCGCCGGGCGGCGCGCGCGGCGTCGCGGCTGTTGTAGACCAGCTCCTGCTTGGGCACCGGCAAGCCCATGTCGTGCAGGATGCGGCGCGTCTCCTCCTTGTCTGAGGCGATGCTGACCGCGATGTGCTTGGTCTCGCTGGTGATCGTCGCCTGGATGCGCTGCTGGTGCCGCCCATGCCCGAACTGGACGAGGCTGTACTCATTCAGGCGCAGCCATGGGATGCCGCGCCGCTCGGCGGCCTTGATCAGGCTCGCGGTCGAGGGCCCAAAGGCGCGCTTTTGCGCCCGACGGATGAGGCCTTCCAGCTCGGCGGCGAAGTCCCATTCGCGCTCGCGGCCTTGATGCGGCCACAGGACGACGCCGTCGGCCTCATCGGGGCACAGGTGGCGCAGCAGCCGCAACGCCAGCGCGCCGGCTTCCTCGCCGACCGCGGCCTCTTCATACTCGTAGACGACGTCGTAGACGCCCGGCTCGCCGGTCGAACGGGTCTTACCGAAGGTCACCGGCGTGCCGGCGAGCGTCTGCAGCTCGAGCGCGACGTGCTCAAAGATGTGGCCCATCCAGGTGCCGCCCTCCTCGCGCAGCCGCCGTACGAAGCCGCCGGGCTCGCCATAGCTGCAGCCGTGCTCGCGGAGTGAAGGCAGCGCCGTCAGGAGGCCGTCGACGAAGCCGGGGATGCGCGCCGAGGGCCACTCCTCGAGCGGTCCGAGGTCTACCGTGGCGCGAATGACGCGGAAGTTCGCGTAGAGATTCGGTCCTTGATAAGCGCGCGTCTCGCGAACCTGCATGTCTTCCTCACTCGTCTGCGATGCGCGCTGGCATCGGCGGTGCCGTGGCCACCCGACGGTCCATGTGGAACCCGCAGCCATCGGTCAGTACGTGCAGCTTGACGCCGACCAGCGGCACGGGCGCGCCCTCTTTGACGTCGGCGATGCCCGAGAAGTCGAGGTTGCTGACGTCTAGGATCGTGATCGCGCCGGCGCCAACGATCTCCACGGCTCCGTTGCCTTGGATGAAGGCCGCCGTGTCCTCGTCGAGGCCGAAGCCGATGATGAACGGGTTGTAGGCGAGCGCGGTCAGCAGCCTACCGATGCGATCGCGCTGGCGAAAATGCTGGTCGATGATGACGCGGTTGGTCAGGCCGAGGCCAGGCGCCATGCTGACGGCGCCGGCGTGCGGCGTCGCCCCGGAGGCGCCGTAGGCGATCATGTGCTCTGAGAGGAAGGCCGCGCCCGCCGACGTCCCGGCGATCGGGACCCCCGCGGCGTTGCGCTTCCGTAGCAAGCTGGCGACCTTGGTGCCGCCGAGGATGGTCGACAGCCGCAGCTGATTGCCGCCGGTCAGGAAGACCCCGGTGGCGGCCGCCAACGTCGCCAGCCAGTCCTCGCGTTCGCAGTCGGTGCGGTCGCGGAAGTCGAGGTCGTCGGCCTGAGCAGCGCCAAGCTTCTTGAACAGCTTAGCGTACTTGGGACCGGTCGAGCTCAGCTCGCTGGCGGTGGGAATGATGGCGATGCGGGCGTCGTCGCCGCCGGCGATGTCGACGAAGCGCTGCAGGATTCGCCGGTCGTGCAGCTTGTCTTCGGCGCCGCCGATGGGGACGATCGCGCCGCGCGAGCCGGGGCTGGTTTCAGGGCTGGGCATCTGGCTCCGGAGAGGGCGCGCACGCGCTGAGGCGGCGGAGAGGTAGCACAGATGGCGACGCGGCGGAAGGTGGGTGAAGGTGGGAAGGTGGGTCGCGCGACGCGCGCCCCGCGCCTAGGCGAGCCAGCCGGCGGCGATCGGCGCCGCCATCGCCTTGGCGCGCGACTCGGGCACGTGCATCTCGACGAAGGGGTCGAAGGGATCGGCGAGCAGGTCGCGGCGCAGCTCGATGGTGAGGGCCTGCTGCGGGGCCCGCAGCGCCATGGCGCCGGCAAAGGTCGCCGGGTGCAGCTTGTAGCTGACGCTCTGCGCCACCTCGATGCCCACCGCCGCGAAGGCCGCCGTGGTGGCCGCCACCCAGGCCGCGTCCGCGTGCACGACGCCGGCCGGGTCGGTGTGGATGAGATCGACCTCGGGGCGCAGCGGCAGCGCCTCGGGGTTTGCCCAGTGGTGGCGCAGCTCGGCGACGATGGAGGCCGTGACCCGCTCGATGGGCACGCTGCGCGGGGCGTAGCTGTGCAGCGAGAGGCCGCGGCCAGGGCGATCGCCCGGCGCTTTGGCGGCCAGCACCTCGTCCCAGGCGGCGAGGGCGACCTCGCAGTAGGCGGCGTGCAGCGACTCGAGCAGGGCGCGATCGGCGTCGTCGGTGACATAGTCCGGCACGCGCCCGGTGAGCCCGCTGCCCTGCCCTGGCTCGGCGACGCGGTTGCAGTCGATGAGCGTGCGCGGCAGGTGCGATCGGATGATGAGGACCGAGCGGCCTGGGGCGAGCCAGCCAAAGCGCGCCGGCTCCACCAGCATCGCCGCCAGCTGCAGCGCGACCTCGGGCGTGCCGATGTCGGTATTGACGCAGAAAAACGCCTGGAGATCGGGTGGCAGCGTCGAACGCATTCGGCTGGCGAGGGCGTGATAGTCGTGCAGGCGCGTGGCGCCGTGTGGCAGCTCGAGCAGCGCGGCCGCTGGCCCAGCCGGAAAGCCGGGCGCGGCGACGCGGATGACATCGACGACGCCTGGGATGGAGGCGAGGCGTCGCTCCGGGGCGAGCGTCATGGCGGGTCTCCTTGGCCAGCTGGCTCCAGCGGCCCGCGCACGCAGGCCTCACCGTCGCGCACCAGCACACGGCCGCCGGCGATGACGTGGCGCACCGCGAGCGTTGCGTCGACCAGTAGCAGATCCGCGGCGGCGCCGACCGCGACGCGGCCCTTGCCGTGCAGGCGCAAGGCGTCGGCCGGATGCAGCGTCATGGCGGGCAGCAAGGCTTCGAGCGGCCGGACGGCGGCGCACCAGCGGCGCAAGGTGGCGAGGAGCTCGCCGCTGCTGCCGACGTCCATGTGCAGCATGTGGCCGTCGGCGTCGAAGCAAGGCAAGCAGCCGCCGGCGTCGGAGCTGATGGTCAGCTTGGCGGCGGGCAGACCAGCGTCGAGGTACCGCGCCGCCGCCACCTCTGCCGGCAGGGCCGCGTCGTCGGGGTCTGGCGGGAAGGCGGTGAGATCGAAGGCGACCCCGAGGCCCTCGGCGGCGAGCGCCAGGACCTCCTCGAACAGGCGCGGGTTGCGGTTGCAGTGCGTCGGCTGCAGCACGCGTCCGGGGATCTCGGTCTCGGTGGCGACGCGGCGCACCAGCGCGAGGCCGCGGGCGCCGTCGCCGACGTGCAGGTGCAGGACGCCGGCCTTGCCCCCGAGCATGCCGCCGACGTGGCACTCGCCTGCTAGGCGCGCCAGCTCCTCGAAGGTCGGCTGGCTGCTGCGGTGATCGCTGATAGCGACCTCCCCGGCACCGATGACCGCGTCGCAGAGGGCGATGTCGTCGCGGACGTTGCCGAGCAAGGTGGGGGTCGGCACCGGATAGCCGCCGGTCCACATCTTGGCGGTGAGGCCGAGCCGCCGCAGCGCGTTGACCGCCGCGAGCAGCTCGCGTGGGCTGCGACTGCTGGTGTCTGTGCCTAGCAGGCCGACGACGGTGGTGACCCCGGCGCGTGTCAGAGCGCTCAACGGCAGCGGCGGCACCTTGGTCTCAGGGCCGCGTTCGCCACCGCCGCCGCAGAGGTGGACGTGGCCGTCGACGAGGCCAGGGAGCAAGAGCAGGCCGCTGGCGTCCAAAGTCTCGCAGGGCCAGCCGGCGGCCGGCGCTTCGATGTTGGGCGACAGCGCCGCGACGACGCCGCTGGCGACCAGGACGTCGCAGCGACCGCGCGGCTGTGGGTCAAATACGGTGGCGCCGCGCAAGAGCAGCAAGGGCTGGCTCGCGGCGCGCGAGTCGGGCTTGGCAGGCGGGAAAGGCGGCCTGTTCTGAGCGTGATGCAAGGCGACACTCCGCGGCGGCGAGCGCTGGCTGCCGAGCGCCGCACGGTAGCGAGCCTTGTGTCAACCTGCCAGCGTTGACAGCCCCGGGTCATCGGGCCAGCCTCGGGTGTCGACCGGTCCGGCGCCAGAGTAGGCCCTGGCACCGGCTCAGCGAAAGGCCCATGGCGCGCCACCACCTCGAAGTCAACCCCGCCGAACGCGCGACGCGCCGCCGCCGGGCGTTGCTCATCGTCACCGCGCCGACTTGGCTCTGGGTCTGCGAGCGCGCCTGGCTGGGCGCCGCCGAGCCCTCGTCCAGCGCCGCCGCCGGGGCCGCGATCGGCGCCGCTGCCGCCTGCCTGCTACAGCTCGCCGCCGGCCTGTCCTGGACCGACGGCGACCGCACGGCGCGGGTGCTGGCCATGGGCGCGCTCCTCGTCGGCGTCGTGACCGGCACAGTTGGCGCCACGGACCAGCCCGGCTCGTTGCTGGCGCTGTGGACCATCGCGCTGTGCCTCGGGGCTTGGCTGCTGGCGCGGCCGATGTTCGACGGCATCGACGAGCGGCGACGCAGCATCGACCTCATCGATCCGACCTCGCACGACCCCACCTCGCAGGGCCTCAGCGAGCTGCGGGCGGCGGTCGTCAGCTTGCTGGCGATGTGGCTCTTGCAGGCGCTGCTCGGGGCGAGCGACAGCGCCATCGCGTGGGCGTCTTCGGCGGCGTCGCTGGGGTTCGCGCTGGTGCTCGGCCTGCCGACCGTGCGGATGCTGGTCGAGGGCTTTCCCCTGCGGGCGGCGACCATCGCCGCGGCGTGGCTGGTGAGCGGACTCGGCGCCTGGCGCTTCGGCGAGAGCGCGTTCGCCATCACCACCTGGCTCTTGATTGGCCCGCTGGCGACGCTCGCCTGGACCTACAGCGTCGAGCAGGCGAGCGTTGGCACCGGCGCCCTCGCCGAGCTGCTGCGCGACCCGGCCCGGCTGATGCTCGTCACCTTCGCCGGCGGCGGCCTGCTGGGCGGTGTCTCGCTCAGCTTGCCGATCGCGGCGACGGGCGGGGCTGCAGAGCCGGTGCCTCCGATCGACGCGATGTTCACGTCCTTCTCAGCGATCTGCGTCACCGGCCTCGCGGTCTTTGACCCCGGGACCGTGCTGAGTCCGGTCGGCCAGGTGCTGCTGCTCTGCATCATCCAGATCGGTGGCCTCGGCATTTTGACCTTCAGCACCGGGGCGATGCTGCTGGCGCGACGTCGCCTGTCGCTGCGTCACGAGAGCGCCGTCGCCGAGCTCGTCGGCGCCGAGCACCGCGGCCAGGCCCTCGCCGCCCTGCGCCGCATGTTGCTCGTGACGTTCGGCACCGAGGCCATCGCCGCGCTGCTGCTGACCGGGCTCTTCCTCAAGCACGGCGATCCGCCCGGCATGGCGGCGTGGCGCGGCGTCTTCACGGCGATCTCCGCCTTCTGCAACGCCGGGTTCGCGCTGCAGGTCGACAACCTCGTGCCCTACAACACCGATCCGGCGGTCTTGCACGTCATCGGCGCCACCATCGTGCTCGGTGGCCTCGGTCCGATGGTCGTCACCAGCCTGCCGCAGATCGGCCGTCAGCGCCTGCAGCCCGCGATCTGGCTGGCGATCTTCATGTCTCTGCTGCTGATTTTCGTGCCGGCGATCTTGTTCTTGGCGCTGGAGTGGAGCCACTCCCTGGCGAACCTCTCGTGGGCCGACCGCATGCACAACGCGCTGTTTCAGTCGGTGACCACCCGCACCGCCGGCTTCAACTCCATCGACATGCTCCAGCTCCGGCCGGCGACGGCGAGCATGTTCATCATCCTGATGTTCATCGGTGGCAGCCCCGCGTCGACGGCGGGCGGCATCAAGACCACCACGGCGGCGGTGCTGTCGCTGTCGATGTTCGCGGCGCTGCGGGGTCGCACCACCGTCGAGGCGTTCGGCTACCAGCTGAGCCACGCCACGGTCTACCGGGCCGGCGCGGTCGCCTCTGCCGGCATCGCGTCGGTCGCCGCGGTCGTGATCGCGCTGCAGCTCACCCAGAGCCTGACGCTCGAACAGGCGGCCTTTGAGTCGGTGAGCGCGCTGGGCACGGTCGGCTTGACCATCGGCACGACGCCGCTGCTCGACGACGTAGGCAAGATCATCATCATGATCGCGATGTACGCGGGCCGGGTCGGTCCGCTGACGCTTTTTGTCTTGCTGACCAGCCAGAAAGACGCGAGCCGATGGAAGCGGCCAGAGGTGACGGTGCCGGTCGGCTGAAGGCCGAGGCCCAACGAGCCTGGACGCGGTCGCCGGTCACCTACCGGTGGGGGTTTCGATGCGCAGACAAGCCTTGGTGATCGGCGTCGGCCAGTTTGGTCTCGCGATGGCACGCACCCTCGCCGCCCGCGGCGCCGACGTTTTGGCCGTCGACATCAGCGAGCGGAAGCTCGAAGACGCCGTGCGTGCCGGCTGTGAGGGCGCGGTGTTCGACGCCACAAGCGAGGAGGCGCTGTCGCAGGCGTCGCCGCAGAAACGCGACCTCTGTGTGTGCGCCGTCGGTGATGAGGCGCGCGAGTCGGCCATCATCATCACCGCGCTGCTGCGGCAGATGGGCGCCCGCCGTATCGTCAGCCGCGCCACCGACGAGCTGACCGAGCGCATCTTGCGACTCGTCGGCGCGCACGAGGTCGTCAACCCAGAGCGCGCCTACGGTGAACGCTTGGCGGCCCGCATCTTCCACGCCCGCATCCTCGAAGAGCTGCCGCTGGGCGAAGACATGGTCATCACCGAGCTGGAGGCGCCGCCGGCGACGGTCGGCCGCACGCTGTCGACCCTCGATCTGCCGAGGCGCTTTGACATCAACGTCGTGGCGATTCGACGCGCCCTCGGCGAGCGAGGCACCCTGGTTTGGCCGCAGCCGAATGAGCCGATCGAGCGCGGTGACATCCTCGTCGTCGTCGCCCGTGAGGGCTCAACGCAGGCGATGATCGAGAGGATGGGATGATGCGCGCCCGCCTAGACGTCACCCTCGGCATCAGCGCGCTGCTGGTGCTCCTGGTGCTGCTCGGCTTTGGCTCCGTCGGCTTGCTCTCGCGCATGGGTCCAGCGATCTCTGTGCTCTTGCGTGAGAATGACGCCTCCATGGCGGCGGCGGAGGAGATGCTGGCCGAGCTGGCGATGCCGAACGGCGACCGCCGCGCTCGGCAGCGCTTTTTCGCCCAGCTGGAATTCGCCGAGCGCAACATCACTGAACCAGGCGAGACCATTGAGCTGGCGATCGTACGGAACGTAGCGTCGCGGGCGCTGGGCGGCGATCAGGGTGCGCGGCGAGAGGCGGTCGCGGCGCTGCGCTCGCTGTCTGCCATCAACCGCCACAGCATGGCGCTCTCGGGCGCCGCAGCCCGTCGGCTCGGCAGCGCTGGCGCATGGGCTGCGGCGCTGCTGGCCTTCGCCGGCGTGGCGATGGCGCTGCTGGTGATGCGTCGCCTCTACCGCCGCCTGTTGGTGCCGCTCGGCGAGCTGCACGCCACCTTGCGTGCCCGCGCTGAGGGCGACCTGCTGCGCCGGTGCCGCGTCGCCGACGCGCCGCTGGAGTTCATGGAGCTGCGCGACCACATCAACGCGCTGCTCGAATGCAAGCCGATAGACGCGCCGCGCGAGGACCGCAAGCGCGCGCAGATCGACCGCGCCGCCGTCCTCGCCCTGCTCGACCGCCAGCCGACCGCCGCCGCCGTCCTCGGCCCGGAGGGTGGGCTGGTCGCCGCCAACGACCGCGCGCTCGAGACGTTGGCTGCCGGCGAGGCCTTTCGCTTGGCGATGAGCGAGGCCGTCACCGAGGCGGTCCGCACGGCCGGTGACACGCCGCTCGTGGTCCAGCGCAACGGCTTGCAGGCCCAGAGGCTCGAGGGCGATGTCGGCTGGCTCGTGTTCGCCCGCAGCGACGAGGCCACGCCGGACGCGACGCCAGGGCCGGACGCGACGCCAGGGCCGTCGACATCGGCCCTGCAAGAGCTGGCAGGCGCCGGCGGCGACGCCTCGGCTGTGTCGCCGCCGATCGTCGCGACTGGTGCCGAAGCGCTGCAGTCCTAACAATCGCTCGCATTGCCGCTTGGGGCGCCGTCTGGCACTCTGACGCAGCAGAGCCGCAGAGCACGTGCGGCGTGCGCTTGGAGGACGGCGGAATGCGATTGAACCGGACAGAGCGGCTGCTGAAGGCCCAGATGGTTGACCGCGATGCGACACACGCGCCGCAGCGCCGCGCGGTGCCTCGCGACGCCGTGTTTGGACACGCCTGCCTGCCTTGGCTGGCGGCGCTCGCGATGCTGGCAGCAAGCTGCGGCACCGATGAAGTGGTGCCAGGCAATTCAGCCGCCGCTGACGGCGGGCTCGCCGGGGACGGCGCCGCCTCCGATGGCCTCGGCCAGGTCGACGTCGAGGCTGAGCTCCCCGAGGGTGATGCCGCTTCGACAGACTCGACGGACGCTGACGACGTCGCCGCGCCCGACGCCAAGCCCGATGTCAGCGTCGACGCTGGCCCAGACGGCCAGAGCGACCTGCCGCCCTGCGCCGCCGACCGCTGCGAGATCGATGGCAAATGCTACGACGCCGACGCACAGAAGGCCGGTGACCCCTGCCGCCGCTGCATGCCGATGGTGGCCGTGGACGCCTTCGTCGTCGTCAGCGGCCCCTGCGACGACGGCCAGCCGTGCACGACCGGCGACGCTTGCGACGACAAGGGCGGCTGTGTCGGCAAGCCGCTGGTGTGCGACGACGGCAACGGCTGCACCGCCGACGCCTGCAAGGACGGCGCCTGCGCCAAGACGCCGAACGCCGAGGCCTGCAGCGACGGCGACCTCTGCAGCGTCGGTGACGCCTGCAAGGACGGCGCCTGCAAGGCTGGTCCGTTGAAGGCCTGCGACGACGGCAACCCGTGCACGACCGATACCTGCGACCCGAAGAAGGGCTGCGTCGCCACCAACGCCGACGGCCCCTGCGACGATGGCGACGCCTGCACCGGAGAGGGGAGCTGCCAGACCGGCGCATGCGGCAAGGGCAAGGCGATCTCATGCGATGACGGCGACGTCTGCACAGTGGACGCATGCAAACCGAAGAGCGGCTGCCAGAACACCTCAATCGCCGCGCAGTGCGTCGACGACAACCCGTGCACCGACGCCGGCTGCGACAAGAAGCTGGGCTGCGTGTTCCCGTTCAACACCCTGCCGTGCGACGACGCCGACGTCTGCAGCAAGGGCGACACCTGCGCGGTCGGCCTGTGCAAGGGCGTAACCTCCGCAGTCGACGACGGCAACCCCTGCACCGACGACAGCTGCGACAAGCTGGCCGGACCGCAGTATGTCGCCAACGCGCTGCCCTGTGACGACGGCAACGCCTGCACGCTCGGCGACGTGTGCGCCAAGAAGGCCTGCCAGCCGGGCGCCGACAAGCCGGTCTGCGACGACGGCAAGGGGTGCACGGCCGACAGCTGCGACAAGCTGAAGGGCTGCCAGTTCATCGCCACCACCGCCACCTGCGACGACAGCGACGCCTGCACCAGCGGCGACGTCTGCACCGGAGGCGCCTGCCTCGGCAAGGCCCTCTTGTGCGACGACGGCAACGCCTGCACGACGGACAGCTGCGACAAGCAAAAGGGCTGCCAGCACGCCCTCATCGTCAGCAACGCCTGCCGGCCCATCATCGTCGTCGACTACCCGCCGCGCGGCGCGACCATCAAGAGCGAGCTGCCCTTCATCACGGTCAAGGGCAAGGTCACCTCTGGGGCGGGCGCCATCAAATCGCTCTCGCTCAACGGCAAGCCGGTCAAGGTCGGCGTCGACGGCGCCTTCAGCCACGAGGTCGTGGCGGCGATCGGCGGCAACACCCTGGAGCTGCTGGCCGAAGACACCGCCGGCGCCAAGCGCAAGCGGGTGCAGGCCTACCTCTGGTCAGACAGCTACCTGCTGCCCGACGCCGCCAAGCCGAAGAGCGGCATGGTTGACCCGGGCGTCGGCTACTTCCTCTCCAAGCAGGCGATCGACGACGGCGACCACAGCCTGCCGCCCAACGACCTAGCGACCATCTTCGAGCTGTTCCTGCAGGCCTACGACTTCGGCTCCATCATCCCGAACCCGGTGTTCAGCGGCAACGGCATCACCGTCAACCTCACGGACCTGACGTACGGCAAGGCCAAGGTCACCTTGACACCGGAGCCCGGCGCGCTGCTGCTCACGGCGACCATCCCCAACGTCAAGGGCAAGGTCCAGGCCAAGGCATTCGTGCCCTTGAACGGCAATTTGACGATCGACGCCATCCAAATCAGCGCCAAGGTCAAGCCGAAGGTCGTCAACAACCTACTGGTGACCGACATCAGCGACGTCAAGGCGACGCTGGTCAACTTCAACCTGCAGCTCACCGGGGTCGGCTCGTTGCTGCAGTTCCTGGTCAATGGCCTCAAGGGCCAGCTGGTGACGAGCTTCGAGACCTCCATCGCCGACGCCCTCAAGACGCAGCTGGCCCCGGTGGTGTCGGACGCGCTCTCGGCCTTGGCTTTCGCCTTCGACATCGGCGTCGACAGGCTCGACGGGTCGGGCGGCAAGGTGACGGCGAAGCTGACGACGGACTTCTCCGAGGTGCTCATCGACGCCACCGGCGCCATTTTCCGCCTGCGCGCTGGGGTCTACGCCACCCAGGCCAACTCGTTGACCAACCTCGGGGTTCCCAAGCGCATCGGCTGTGGCAAGGGCGTCCAACCGCTGGTGGTCATCAAGGAGCAGCCGCTTGAGCTGTCGCTCGCCGACGACACCCTCAACGAGTTCCTCTTCGCGCTGTGGTTCGGCGGCCTGCTGGAATTTCCAGTCGGGCCTGAGCTCCTCAAGGGCGTCGACCTCGCCCAGTACGGCATCGGCGGCCTGAAGCTGACGACCAAGGCGCTGCTGGCTCCGACTGCCTCGGACTGCAACGACAGCGGCGAGCTGCTCGCCCACATCGGCGACTTCCGCGTCGACGCCGCGCTCGACCTCTTTGGACAGCCGATGAACGTCGTCGTCCACGCCAGCTTCGTCGCCGGCATCAAGGTCACGGTCGAGGCCAATAAGCTCACGATCTCATTGACGGAGATCAAGTCCGTCAAGACCGACGTCGAGGTCCAGCAGGCCCACCTCGTCGCCAGCGAGGCCGTCATCGAGAGCCTCGTCGCCGACACGCTGGTGAAGAACCTGCTCGCCGTGCTCGGCGGATCGGCGCTTGGCGGCTTTGAGCTGCCGGTCATTGACCTGTCGAGCACGGTCAAGGGCCTGCCCAAGGGAACCGGCATCGCGATCGATCCGAAGGTCCTGACGCGGGTGAACGGCAACACCATCATCGGCGGCAAGCTGAAGTAGCGCCGCGGCGGGACCACGGCAGCAGCGGGGCAGGAGGCGTTTCGATGAGTGAGCTTGCGACAGCGACGACGGGCGCGAGGCGGCGGGCCGCACAGGCTGCACTGCTCTTGGCGACACTGACGGCCCTCTGCGCCTGCAGCGGCGATGACGCGGGCGTTGAGGGCGCCGGCGGTGTGCTCGACGGATCCGCGCTCGACGCCACCGCTGACGGCGCGGCAAGCGCTGACGTCGGCGCCGATGGCGCGGCGGCAGAGGACACCGGCGCCGAATCCGACGCCGCGGCCACCGGAGACAACGCGGGCGGCGCCGACAGCGCGGCCGACAGCGAAGAGCCACCAGACGCCGCGGCAGACGCCGCTCCGGGTGTCTGCCCGGATCCCGCGGCCTGCGACGACAAGCGCAGCTGCACCGCCGACGACTGCGCGATGCCGGGCGCCGTGTGCTCCTGGCTGCTGCTGCCCGGTAACTGCCTCATCGCCGGCGCCTGCTACGCCAAAGACGCCGCCAACCCGGCCAACCCCTGCCAGGTCTGCCACCCCTCCCTATCGACGACGGCGTGGAGCGCCAAGGCCGACGGCGCCGCCTGCGAGGACGGCGTCACCTGCACCATCAAAGGCACCTGCAAGGCGGGCGCCTGCGCCGGGGTGCCGCTGGAGTGCGACGACGGCAACCCCTGCACCGCCGACATCTGCAGCGAAGGGGTGGGCTGCAGCTACCCGGCGTTGCTCGGCAGCGAGGCGTGCGACGACGGCGATGGCTGCACCAAGGCGGACGCCTGCACCGAAGGCATCTGCCTCGGCGTTCCGCTCGCCTGCGACGACAGCAACCCATGCACCAGCGACGCTTGCGACGGCAAGGGCGGCTGCAGCCACGCCGCCAATGCCAACCCCTGCAGCGACAGCAACGCCTGCACCTTGGATGACGCCTGTGTCGGCGCGGCGTGCAAGGGCGGCGCGGCCACCCCCTGCGATGACGGCAACGCTTGCACGATCGACAGCTGCGACGTCCTCGCCGGCTGCGTCCACCTGCCGACGCAGAACCCCTGCTGCACCGGCGCCACCAGCATCTGCGACGACGGTGACCCCTGCACCACCGACCTCTGCCTGCCGTCGACGGGCGGCTGCACCAAGGCCTTCAACACTGCGGTCTGCAACGACGGCGACGCCTGCACGGCCAAAGACACCTGCGCCGGCGGCAAGTGCCAGGGCGCGGCGGCGGGCACGACAGGCAACCCGAAGGGCTGCGACGACGGCAACCCCTGCACGCTCGACGCCTGCGACAAGAAGAGCGGCTGTGTCGCCAGCCCGACCGCAGAGGGCAAGGCCTGCGACGACGGCAACCCCTGCACCAAGTCCGACGCCTGCAAGTCGGGCGCCTGCAAGGGCACGGGCGCATGCGCCTGCACCCCGACGTTCAGCCCGACGGTCGCCAAGGTGACCTCGCTGCAGATCGGCAAGGGCGGCCAGATCGGCCAGGGCCTCGACCTCGACGGCAATCCCAAGACGTGCGCGCCGAAGTCGAGCTGCACCGGCGGCATCGACAACGCGCTCGGCGCCATCGCAGGCTTGGTCAACGGCCAACTCGTCAAGCCGGTCACCGACGGCTCGATCCTGCTCTTGGTCGAGGTGATGGACTTCAAGCAGGGTCCGGTGACGCTGGCGATTCACCAGGGCAAGCTCGACCCTGCCAACGCCAGCTGCGACATTCAGAAGGCGGGCTGCCTGTACACCGCCGACGCGAGCCTGCTCGACGCCCTGACCTGCAAGCCCAAGGCGAGCTTGGCGGGCAAGGTCGTCGGCGACACTCTGACCGCTGGCGGCAAGGGCACGGTGTTTCCGCTCAGCCTGCCGCTGCAAGACGGTGTCTACCTGAACCTGACCCTCTACGACCTCCAGCTGACCGGCACGATCAGCGTCAGCGACAAGAAGGTCGTCTCCTTCTCGGGCATCCTCGGCGGCGCCGTGCCCAAGGTGCAGCTGATGGCGGCCATCGACGCCCTACCCAACGAGGGCCTGCCGCTGCCCAAGGACGCCATCAAGACGCTGCTAGACAGCACGGTCGAGACCGACATCGACGCCGACGGCGACGGCAAGAAGGAGTCGTCCAGCATCGCGCTGCTGGTGCAAGGCGTGGCCGGCAAGCTCAGCGGCGTCACCCTCAAGTAGGGCCACGGCGCCTCAGCCCGGCGGCGCGCCCGGCTCTGGGTCGGTGTCCGCCGTCGTGATGGGGCAGTCGCGCATGGCGAGGGTCAACGCCTCGGCGCCGCGTGCGTTGCCGTCCTCGCCCGTCGGGCCGCGCCGCTCGCGCCAGCGCATGTCGCTGGCGATCGGCAGCAAGATGCGGTCGAGGATCGCGATGAGCACCTCGGCCGACGCCGGACGCATGTCGGGATCGCGGGCCAGCAGCGACGCCAGCAGCTGCTCTACGCCGGGTGGCATCGCCTCGTTCGTCACCTGCGACAGCAGCAGGGCTGTGTCCTGCAGGCGCGCCATCAGCTGCTCGAAGCCCGTTCGACCGACGAAGGGGAGCTTGCCGGTCAGACACTCGAACAGGACGACGCCGAGGGCGAACAGATCGGCGCGGCTGTCGGCGGGCCCGGCGCTGGCCTGCTCGGGCGCCATGTACTGCGGCGTGCCGACGAGCAAGGAGTCGGCGCCGAGGAGCGCCAGCGCCTCGCCCTCTGCCTTGGCGATGCCGAAGTCGATCAACCTAGCGCACGGCCTGGTATCGACGAGCGTCGCCGGCGCAGCGGCGTTCCGAGACGCGTCAGGCGACGGCGGATCCAGGACCATGATGTTGGCTGGCTTGATGTCGCGATGGACCAAGTCGGCGGCGTGAACATCGCGCAGGGCGACGGCGACGTCGCGACACAGCGTCAGGGCCTGCCAGGGATCCAGGGCTCGCTGGCGACGCAGCCGGGCGTGTAGCTCTTCGCCGTCGAGCAGCTGGCTCGCCAGGTAGACGCGCCCGGCCTCGTCGACACCGTAGTCCAGGACCCGCGCCACCGCTGGGCTCTGCACCCGCGCCGCGAGCCGCCCCTCGTTGTAGAAGCGCTGCAGATGCGTCAAGTCTTCGGTGAGCGCCGGGTGCAGCAGCTTCAAGACGGCGCCGTCAGGCTGGCTGGGCGGTGCCAGCTCGTCGCGGGCGCGCAGGACCATGCCGAAGCCGCCGCTGCCGAGCGGGCCGATGACGCGAAAGCGGCCGGCGACGCAATCGCCAGCGACAGGCGGCGGAGCCTGCGGCTGTTCGCGCAGGGCAGGCGAGCTCCGCAGCGGAGGACCGATGCGCAGCTGCAGCGAGGCCTCTCGCTCGTCCAATGGCTCGACGCTGGCAGCGCTGCGGCGGACGCCCTCGCGTTGCAAGGCCAAGTGCAGGGGGGCGCGGTCGGCGTCAGCGAGGGGTGTCCGTAGCTCTCCGCCGCCTGAGGCTAGGGCGAGCGCGCGCTGCACGGTGTAGCCGAGCGGCAGCGCCTCATCGCGCTCGCCCAGCGTCACGATGCTCCCGGCGCAGAGGCCGCTGCCGAGGTGCAGCGCTCCCTCGACCAGGCTGGCCGCCTCGACCGCCACCGCCGGGTCGCTAAAGGCCGCGATGACGGCTCCGCCGCGCTCGACGAGCACATCGGGCCGATAGCTCTGCAGCGCTTGGAACACGTCCTTGCAGTGGGCGTCGCCGCCGCGACATCGGCGGACCGCGAGCACGACGGCAGAGGTCGTCTGGACGCTCACCCCCTTTGCGATGGCGTCGGCGGGCAACAGCGAGACGGCCTCGGGGATCTCAAGCAGGCGACCGACCGTGAGCAGGTCCGGATCGTCGTCGAGGCGCTCGATGAGGAGCTGGACGCGGACCTGAGTGCGGTTTCGCAGGGCCAACCGCAGGCGGCCCGGCGCGGCGCGGAGCAGCGGTGGCTGTGGCCCCTGTGGCGTCAAGTCGACGGCGAGCGTCCGCTCGTCGCGGTCGGGCCGGACCTGCAGGCTGGCCGCGCCCAAGGCTGGCAGGGTGCGGACGCGGTAGCTGCCGGCCAGCAGCGCCAGCTCGATGTCGAGCTCGGCGCCGCTCTCGACCAGTTGCGAGGCCCGGACGTGAGCTGTCCGGGCTGGGCTGCCGATGCAGCGCTCGGCGTCGTCGACGTCGCGGATCCGCAGGTCGGGCGACAAGGTGACCACCAGCGAGTCGGGGAGCGAGCCGTCAAAGCCGATGTTGCAGGACGGACAGTGGACCTGCTGCCGCTCGGCGTTCAGACGTGGCGCCTCGGCCTTGCCGACGCGGCACGACGGGCAGCGCAGCGTCCAGCGCAGCTGCAGGAGCCCGCCTCGCACCGCCTGCAGGCAGGCGCGTACCGTGGCGTCAGCGCCGAGCCGCCAGCGTCGCGCGAGGCGCAGGGGCGCCAACGACCGCAGCTCGGACGCCGCTTCGTGGCGCAGCAGGTCGCCGATCGCGGCGCGGAGGGCGTCATCCTCGATCGCCAACAACCCTGCCTGCAGCCTCCGCTCGGCGTCGGCCGAGAGAGGCGGTGGCGCGAGGTCAAAGCTGGCGATGCGACCTTCGAGCACGGCGACCGCCCGCCGCAGCGTCATGTCTACGGCCGGACGGGTGATCAGCGCCAGGTCAGCGAGGACGATCGGCCGCGTCCAGACGCTGCGTGGCGTGATGCAGATCTGGTAATTCAGCACGCAGTGGTTGGAGTTGCCCGCTGGGTCCTCTTCCAGCCGGACCTGGACCGAGTAGCGGTCGGCGGGGCCACCCAGGAAGACGCGCAGGACGCCGTAGCTGACGGGCGCGATCCAGTCGAAGGGCTCCTCGTGCCAGTCGAGCGCGATGCCGAGCCGGTTGCTGTGGCCGAAGCGGTCGACGCCGCCGTCGGGCCGCGCCTTCTCTTGGTACTGGTGGTGGAGTCCAGCGACGCGGTTGATGCGATCGGTGTCAGCGAGCAGGTCCCACGCCTTGGCGCGGCTGGTCCCGATCGGCAAGTGCCAACGCAGCACCACGTCTTCTACCGCCGCCATGTCCCCCCGGAGCGCCGAATCGATCGCGCAGCTGTCGGCACCCGGACCAGCGCCCAAGCACCAGGGCCGACGCCGACGCGGGGCCGCCGCGCACACTGTACGGCGGCCAGCGCAGAGGGCAACCTCGCGGCGGCTGCTCGCGCCATTGCTGCCTCGGGTGGTCCGCCAAGGCGCCAGCGGCGTCCAAGGAGCGCGCGATGGTAGAGGACGCGAGCGACGGGCGAGACGCCCAACGAGGCCGAGCGGCCGTGCAATGGACCGGTGGCCACCAATCGCTCCTGCGCATCGGCGTCAGCCTGTGGCTGCTGCTGCGGGCGGCGGAGGGTATCGGCGCCAGCGGCGCCGGCGCGAGTGAGCTGCAGGCGCTGGGCCAGCTGGCGGCGATGCCGACCCCAGTCGCGCTGCTGTGGCTGCAGCCGCGCCTGCTCTTGATCGCGGCGTTGTGCCTCGGCGTGGGCGTCCGCAGTCGCGCTGCGGCAGCGCTCTGCGCGGCGCTGATCGCCGGCAGGGCGGCCCTAGTCTTCGCTGGTGGCGGCCACATGGCGCCCGCAGACGCCGCGATCGCTGCCTTGCTGACGCTGCAGTGGCTGGCGCCAGCCGCGCCCTACGGGTCGCTCGATGCCCGAGGCAGGCTCGATCCTGGCGGCGGCTGGCAGCGCCCAGCGTGGCACGGCAGCGCGGCGATCGTCGTGCTGGCGGGGACGACGGTCGGGGCCTCGCTGATGGGGCTCGCCCCGGCCATGGCGCTCGCCCTGCTCCTCGCCGCCGCCGCCGCCGCCCGCCCTGCTTGGGTGGGACGCGTCGATTGCGACGGGCCGGACGTCGTCTTCTTCGATGGTCATTGCGGATTGTGCCACCGCACCGTGCGCTGGCTGCTGGCCGAGGACCCGGTCGGCGCGCTGTTTCGCTTCGCGGCGCTCGACAGCGCGACCCTGCAGGACCGGGTCGCCGCCGACACGCGGGCCGCCCTGCCGGACAGCGTCGTGGTGCTCACCTGCGACGGGCGGTTGCTGACGCGCTTCGCCGCCGTGCGCTATTTGCTGGCGCGGCTCGGCGGCGTGTGGCGTGTGCTCGGCGCGGGGCTGATGATCGTGCCCCAGCGGCTCGGCGATCTGGGCTATGACGCGGTGGCTCGGGTGCGCCACCGGATCTTCAAGTCGCCCGCGACGGCCTGTCCGCTGATGCCGCCGGCGCTGCGGGCCCGCATGCTGCCCTGAGGCGGCCGCACAGCGCGCTGGAGGCGTCGTCGTCGACTACCAGGAGCTCTTGGTCACGCCGGGCAGGTCGCCGCGGAGGGCGAGCTCGCGGAGGGCGAGGCGAGACAGGCCGAACTTGCGGTAGTAGCCGCGCGAGCGCCCGGTGAGGACGCAGCGGTTGCGGACACGGACGGGCAGCGCGTTGCGCGGGATCTTGCCGAGGGCGCGCTGGGCGGCCTCTTGCACGGCCGGCGCCACGTTGGGGTTGCTGATCGTCGCCTTGAGCTTGGCGCGCTTCTCGGCGTACTTGGCGACGAGCGCCTTGCGCTGCTCGTTGCGGGCGATCTTGCTCTTCTTGGCCATGGTCTTGGTCTCGTCTTCGCGGGCCTGCTGCCCACTCGGTGATCGATGAAGGGAGGTAGGGTGAGACTGGGCGCTCGCAGCCCGGCGCGGCGGCGTGGACGCGTCGCGCCCGGCCGCCACGACGTCGCCTAGCCCTTGGCCCACTTGCGGCGGAACCGATCGATGCGGCCCTCGGTGTCGAGCAGGCGCTGGCGACCGGTGAAGAACGGGTGCGAGTCGCTGGAGATCTCGAGGGTCACCACGGAGTGCTCGACGCCGTCGATGGTGCGCTTCTGCGGGGTCGAGGTCGTGGAACGGCTCACCCACTCTTTGCCGGTCGAAGCGTCGACGAAGAGGACTGGGCGGTACTTGGGGTGGATGTCGGGCTTCACGTCGGATCTCCTCGGGCACGGGCCCGCAGGGCGAGGGGTACGGGCCGCGCCAGACCCAATGGGCCTTTGGCGGGGGCGAGGTTGTAGCTGAGCGCCAGCGCGATTGCAAGGGTATCTCGACGTCGTGGCGGCGCGGGCCGCTCGGGCCTCCACCGTCCGGTCGCTGCGCGTCGGTCAGGCGCCTTGGGCGAGCGCCCGTTCGAGCTCGGGGGGCAGCTCGCCCTGCCAGAGCGGCACACCGCGCCGTTGCAGCCCCTGCCGCAGGGCCAGCGACCTCGCCTGCTGCCATGCGCCGGTGGCGACCGCCGCGAAGGGCCCGCGGAAGTCGGCGCCGGCGGCGTAGAGCCCACGCAGGACGTCGAGGCTGGCGCTGTCACAGTGGGCGGCGATGGCGTCGCAGAGCGCGTCGATGGGGCCCGGCAGCATCGGCTGGACGACGGCGAAGGCGCGGACGCCCTGGCGGCGCAAGGCCTGTAGGGTCGCTAGGCGCTGCTCCACGCTGGCGGCGCGCGGCTCAAAGTGACGTCGCACCTCGTCGTCGAGCGTCGGCAGCGACACGCCCACCCAGACCGCGGGCATGGCGGCGAGGGTTGCGAGATCGTCCAGGACATAGGGTGAGCGGCTCAGCGCAATGACGGGCACCGCCGGCACCGTTCGGGCGAGCACCTGCAGGCATGCACGTGTCAGGCGTAGCCGGCGCTCGGGGCCATGCCATGGGTCGCTGGCGATCGGGGTGAGCTTGATCGGCCGCGGCGGGCGACCGACGAGCTCGCGCTCGAGCTGCTCGGCGGCGTCGACGCGGGCCTCGACCCAGCTACCCCAGGGCGCCGGGCCGTGACGGTGGGCCCACCAGGCGCCGGCCCGCTCGCCGGCGTAGCAGAACCGGCAGCCGATGGCGCAGCCGACATAGGGCGAGAGAGCGTCGAACGCCGGGCCAGGCGCGGCGACGCGGGTGAGCAGGGGCCCGCCCTGGCGGAGTCGCAGGCCGCGACCGTCAGCGTCTACGGCTGGGCCCGCGTCGCCCCGGCTGGCGACCAGTGCGGCGAGGATCTGGCAGAGCGCGCGTCCGGCCGACTCGTCGATGGCGCCGCGGGCGTGCCACGACAACGTGTAGCCAGCGACCTCGATCGCGAACGGTCGATCGGCGGCGCGCGGCGCGATCTCGACCTGAACCGCAGTGGCGCCGAGGCGGAGCTGAACCGCGAGGCCGATGTCGTCGGCGATGCCCTCGACCACAGCGGCGCCGCAATCGGCGGGACAATGGATGGCGAGGGCGGCCAACACAGGCTGATCGGCGAGCGCGCGGCCGACCTCCAGGCCGGCGAGCAGCGCGCCGGGAGGTGGGCTGGCTGCGCGGGCGTGGGCCGTCATGGGGCTCGCCCTGGGCGCACCGCCGCTGGGTCCACAGCGTCTGGGTCGGTGGAGACGGACAGCGAGCGCGCCGCCGCCGCCGTCTGCGGCTGACGAACCCGCTCGGCGACGGCGGCGAGCTGGCGCCAGTAGCCTGCAGGAGCGGCGCCGACGGCCAAAGGCAACCGCTCAAGCGCCGGGATCGCGGCGTCGTCACCGAGGGCTGCGCGCGCCTCGGCCTCCATGGCGAAGGCTGGCAGCTCCAGCGGCCGCGGGAACGCACGTTGACCGGCTGTGGCGACGCCAAGGTGCCAGAGGGCGCGGCCGAGGTCGCCGGTGCGAGCGTACTCTTGGCTGAGGTTCAGGCGGTTGTGGACGGCGGCAGGGCAGCGGATCGCCGACGCCTGGTGCAGCGCGAGCCGGTCGCGCCACTCCAGCCCACGGCCGGCGGCGACGCTGGCGAGCGAGACGGCCCAGACGCCTGCGGCGACGACGAGGACCCGTCTCCTACCGGCGCTGCCGCCATCGGAGGCCCGGTAGAGCGCGCCAAGGGCGCCACAGAGGGCGAGCGCGAGCCAGAGGCTCGGCCACAACGCCAGCCGCTCGGCCGCCACCACCGAGAGCGGCACGACCCACTGGCCGACGACCACATAGGCCAGCGCGGCCGCGACAAGGAGCCCAGGGCCTCGTCGCCGCAAGGCCAGATGGCCGTCGACGCCGGCCACCGCGATGGCAGCGACGCCGACCGCGAGACACAGGGCGTCGGGCAGCGCGAGAATATCGACCGCGACGCGATCGGCGTAGGTGTGATCGACGCACAGCGAGGCGCCGACCAGGCTCCAGTCGAGGTAGTCGGCGACGAGCCGCAGTCGCAGCAACAGGGCCGGCGCCGGCGCCAAGGCGGCGAGCAGGTTGTCGGCGGCGACGAAGTCCGGCGGCAAGCCGACCGGCAGCTGGGTCTGGCGCCAAAGCAGGTAGCAAGCCCCCGTGGCTGCGATGGGCCAAAGACAGACCCCGAGCGCTAGCCAAACGTGGCGCGGCGACGCCGTGCGATGCAGGTGCAGAGCGCAGAGCCAGGCGGCGAGCGCCGGCAGCAGCGCCATCGACTCCTTGCAGAGGAGGGCCAGCAGGTAGAGCCCGCCAGCCGCCGCGCTCGGCCAGAGGGCGCCACGCCACGGCGCGCCCCGCAGCGGACGCACGACGGCCTCGGTAGCTCCGGGACTCGTGGCGGCGGGACCGGCGGCGATGGGACCGGCGGCGGCGGCGATGACGTCCGTCGCCCGCAGCAGCATGAGGAGGGCCGAGACGCCAAAAAGCGCGCCCAGCGTATCGGCGCGGCCGACGATGGAGGCGGCGTTGTCGGCGTGCGCCGGCATGAGGGCAAAGAGCGCGCCGGCGCCGAGGCTGGAGGCCGGCCCCAGCCAGCGGCGAGCGAGCACGACGACGACGCCGCAGAGCAGCGCGTAGCAGAGTAGGCCGACGGCGCGCGGCAACATCGGCCCCGGCCAGAGCCGCTGCTCGACGGCGAAGGACAAGGTCACGAGCGGACGGTAGGAGCTTGACCAGCCCTCGCTCAACGGTCGGCCCCAGAACTCGCGCGTAAACGCCTCGACGAGCGGCGCGTCGCCACGGACGACCGGGTGCCCACGCAGGGCGGCGTCGTCATCGAGGGTCCAGCCGCCGCCAAGGCTCGGCAGGTAGAGCGCCAGGCCGAGCGCCGCCGCCAGCCACGGCCCAGCGCGCCGCAGATCTCGCCCGTGAGAGCCGTCGCCCGCGCGTGAATAGAGTGCGGACGTCGGCAAGAGGTCAGCCCTCCGGCGGCACGGCCAAGACCGGCACGTGGGCGTGACGCAGCACCGCCTCGGCGACGCTGCCCAGCACGAGACGGCGGAGGCCGCTGCGGCCATGGGTCGACAGGACGATCAGGTCGCATCCCAGCGCCGTGGCCTCTGCGGGCACCGCCGGACCGACCTCGCCGGCGACCAGCGCGGCGCTGGCGATGCTGAGGTGGGGCGCGGCGGCCTGGAGGCGCACGACATCGAGCTGGAGGCGCTGCTCGGCGTCTTGCACCAAGGCTTCAAGTCCAGGCATCGGCAGCGGAGCGGCGAATGGCGCCGCGTGCGGTATGGCGCGAATGGCCTCGACGACGTGCACCAAAGTCAGCTTGGCGTCATCGCGGCGGTTGAGGCGCAGCGCGAGGTCGAAGGCGCGGCTGGCGTCGTCGGAGAAGTCGGTCGTCAACATCACGTGGGCAAAGGCCATGGGGACGCTCGCTTGGGCTCACTGCGGCTGGCGGTCATCGCCTCGCGGAGTAGGGGCCCCTCTGTGTCCTCACGCTAGGATCGGCGGAGGGGGCTACAAGCACAATCCCCGCTTGCCGTCTCACTTGACGCAGGTCGACAGCAGCGCCACGTCGTCGATCATGACACCGAACCCGCTGTTCGCTGCGCCATCGACGGTGTTGAAGAAGGCTTCCACCGCCACGGACTTGCCGACATGGCTGCTGACGTCGAGCGACACCTTCTGCCAGACCTTCGGCTGACTGGCCTGGACGCCCTTGGTCCAGAACGCGCCGTACGTCGGCTGCGCGTTGGCGGTGACGGGCGTGCGGACGCCATCGACCATCAGGAAGAGCTGCAGGCGATCGTAGGCGGTGCCTTGCTCGCTGTCCCAATAAATCCAAAGGCTCAGTACGCTGACGCCGGGCTGCACCACGAGGGCCTTGCTGGTCGCCGTGCCGGCGCTGGGCGCCCAGGCGAAGTTCTTGGCCGTACCGTCGCCGTAGTAGAGGACACCGGCGCCGCCGTGGGCGTTGGGCGCCGGCGTCAGGAGCTGCCAGCCCTGCGCGGGGGCCTGCCACGGCGCAGGGATGCAGCCTGCCGGTAGCGCCTGGCCGCTGGGGCTGCAGGTCTGCCGCTTCCAGTCGTTGATAGACGCCGCGCTCTCGAAGGTCCATTCGCCCTGCGACGCGAGGCAGCATCCGGCCTCGGCCTTCCAGGTCCAGCTGCAGAAGCCAGCATTGCAGATCTCGGTGCTGCAGGGCTGGCCGTCGTCGCAGTCTTTGGCGGTCTGGCAACAGATCTCCTTGTACTTGCAGGAGCCCTTGCCTGTGCCATCGCTAGCGAGGGCGCAGCTGTCCTGCGTGCACGGCTTGCCGTCGTCGCACTGGGCGTCCTGGCTGCAGCAGCTGGGGCTTAGGCCGAAGCTGCACGCGCCGCCGGCGACGGGGCAGGTGGCGGTGAGGCACGGGTCCGCGTCCTTGCAGTCGCTGGCCTGCTGGCAACAGCCGGCGACCGGGAGGTTTTGGCAAGCGCCGTTCGAGCAGGCGTCGAGCGTGCATGGCTTGCCGTCGTCGCAGGTGCTCGCCGGGCCGCAACAGGTATCGGGCCACTGGCAGGTGCCGCTGACGCAAGCGCCCTGGAGGCAGCCGAGGCCACCGTTGCCACACTCGCCAGGGGCGCTGCAGGGCTTTGGCTTGCAGGTCGAGGCCACCACGACGTCGTCGATCCAGATGCCGGTCCCGCTGATGCCCGCCTGGATCTGGCCGGTGAATTCGACCTGGACGCTGCGCCCGCCATAGGCCGAGATGTCTGCCGTGATGGTCTGCCAGCCCGGCTTGTTGGCGTAGACGACGGCAAGCTGCGGCGCCGCCAGCGCGTGGCGAATCGAGAGCGTGACGCGGGACTGGGTAGTCGCCGGCGCGACGGTGAATTGCACCTGTGCCGTCAGCGTCAGCTTCGCGCCCTTGGGTAGCACGACGGGTGCCAGCCGTACATAGGACGTCAACAGCGACGGCAGCGGCGCAAACGCCTCGGCGGAGAGGCGGCCGTAGTGCAGCATCGCCTTGCCCTCCTTGGCGGGCAGCGCATCGGTGGCGGGCTGACGGTGCCAACGCAGGTCGATGGAGGGCGCACTGGTCTCGAGCGGCGCATCGGCGACCTCAAAGCCGTCGGCGAACGGCGTCACGGCGCAGCAAGCCTCGGTGTCGCCGATGGGGGTGTGGCTGCAGGCGCCGGTCGCTGGGGTGCAGGCATCGGCGGTGCACGGCTTGCCGTCATCGCAGACGACCGGCTTGGCGCCGACGCAGAGCCCACCGGCGCAGGCGCCCAGCAGGCAGCTGCCGGCGACGCACGGCGTGTCGTTGGCCAGCTGCGCGGACTTGCAGCCGCCGGTCTTCGGGTCGCAGACGCTCGAGACGGCGCAGGGCCCGTCGCCAGGCTGGCAAGCGGGCGCCGCCATGGTCAGCCGTCGCAGCCGCTGGCTAGCGACGTCGGCGACCAGGACGTCTTCACCGAACATCCAGAGGCCAGACGGCTGGTTGCAGCGTGCGCTGGTCAGCGCGCCGTCCGCGAAGCCGTTGCCCGCCTGGCCGACGTGACGCAACACCTGTGGGCCCTTGGCGGTCGGGCGCGCCTCCAAGATGTGGCCGGCGGCGCTGGCGATCCAGACGCGGCCGCCGGGCCCGAGGGCGAGGCCAGATGGCTGCGCCACCGACGACAACAAGCCTACACCCTCGTTGACGGAGTTCTGGCCGCTGCCGAGCCAGGTGTCGACGGCGGCGGTCGCGAGCGACACCCGGCGCACGCGGTTGCCGCTGCGATCGGCGACGAGCAGGTGGTCGCCGCGCCAGAGCAGCGCTGTGGGGGCCATGAACCGCGCGACGCCGGCGGCTCCGTCGAGGTGGCCGTTGACGCCGCTGCCGCAGAGCGTCGTGACGGCGCCGTCCGTGCCGAGGCGACGGACGCGCAAGTTCCCGAGATCGGCGACGTAGACCACGCCCTTGGCGTCGCAGGCGACGTCGCTCGGCGTGTGAAAGCGCGCCGATTTGGCCGGACCATCGAGCATCGCCGCCACTCCCTCGCCGGCAGCGGTCTCGACCGCGGTGGCCAGGCCATCGGCGCCGAGCGGGATCCGGCGCAGGCGGTGGTTGTTGGCGTCTGCGACGAAAAGCACCTGATCGCCGCAGAGGGTCACTCCGCGCGGCGAGGCGAACCGGGCCTGCGCCGGCGCGCCGTCGAGGTAGCCGCTGGTGCTGCCAGCGATGGTCGTGACGGCCCAGGCCTTGGTCTCGACGCGGCGCAGGCGATTGCCGTCGCGCTCGCTGACGTAGACGACGCTGGGCGTGGCCGCAGGGGCCTTCTGCGGATCAGCGACGAAGGGCCCAGCGAGGCCATAGGGGCCGTGGAGCTGGGCAGCGACGCCCACGCCGTCTGCCGCCCCAGCCTGAGCGCCGCCGACCGTGGTGCGCAGCAGGCCCTTGCCGCCCTGGCAGACGCCGCCCTGACAATGGTCGCCGAGAGCGCACGGCTGGCCGTCGTCGCAGAGGAGGTCGGTGAACGCTTGGTAGCAAGCGCCGAGCCAGGGGTCGCAGCCGTCCAGGGTGCAGACGCTGCCGTCGTCGCAGGCCTTCGCTTTGCCCGCGCAGGCGCCCAGCGCCGTGCAGGCGTCGGCCGAGGTGCAGGCGTCGCCGTCGTCGCAGGGGGCGTTGGGGGCGCCGGCGACATGGCTGCAGGCGCCGGTCTGGGACACGCAGGCGTCCTTGGTGCAGGGCGAGCCGTCGTCGCAGACCTTCTGTGCGGGCTGCAGTCGGCGCAGACAGGGGTTGGATTGCTCCGCGAAGCCGATGCCCGCGGCGGTGGCGAACAGCGCGCGCGGAGCCTGCAGCGTCGCCTTGTCGGCCGCGCCGTCGTTGATGCCGCCGCCGCCATTGGCGCCGAGCACCGTCTTCACCACGGGACTGGCGCCCAGCGTCAAGCGGCGGAGGCGGGCGTTGCCGGCGTCGAGGATCCAGACCGCGCCGGCGTGCCAGAGGACGTCGTTCGGCGCCGTGAGCGTTGCCTGCGCTGTCGGGCCATCGACGGCGCCCGGCCCGCTGGCGCCGCAGACAGTCGTCACGGCGCCGCCGGCGTCGATCTGGCGCAGGCGGTGGTTGCCAGTGTCGGCGAGGTAGAGCAGGCCGTTCGGATCGACGGTGAGGCCGCCTGGGGAGTTGAAGCGCGCGATCGCCCCGACGCCATCGACCGCGCCAGGCTGTGGCGCGCCGGCCAGGGTCGTGACCGTGCCGTCGCTGGCGACGCGGCGCAGGCGATGGCGGGTGGGTTCGACGACGTAGACGGTGCCTTTGGCGTCGATCGCCACCGCCTCAGGTTGATGGAGTTGCGCCGCGACGCCCTTGCCGTCGAGATCGCCGCCGACGCCGCTGCCGCAGAGGGTGTCGACCTGCTGCTGCTTTGAGACGCGCCGCAGCCGGTGGTTGTTGCGATCGCTGACGATGATCCAGCCAGCGCCCTGGGCCAAACCGCTCGGCGACGCAAACATCGCCAAGGCAGCTGGCCCATCGAGGTAGCCCGAGGTGCCTGCGCCGGCGTAGGTCGTGACGCCGCCGTCGAGCGCGACGGCGCGCAGGCGGTGGTTGCCGCGATCGGCGACGACGAGCGTGCCATCTGGGCGGGCGACGACGGCGTAGGGCTGGGAAAAGCGCGCCTTGTCGGCGGGGCCGTCGAGCATGCCCGGGATCTTCGCGCCGCTGAAGCTGACGACCGTGGCCGCGCCAGGCTTACAAGCGCCTTGCTGACAGGCGTCACCGCTGGTGCAAGCGTCGTTGTCGTCGCAGGCGCCGGGCGCTGGCGTGTGGCTGCAGAGGCCCGTCGCTGGGACGCAGGCGTCGACGGTGCAAGGATTGTTGTCGTCGCAGGTCTTTTGCGCGCCCGACTTGCAGGCCTTGGTGGCCGCGTCGCAAGCCGAGACCGAGCACTTGTCGGCCTCGCCGCCGCAGTCCTGCAGCTGCCAAGACTTGCCGTCGGCGGCGCACACCAACCGCTTCTCTCCCTTGCACTTGGCGGCCCCAGGGGTGCACGGCAGCTCGGCGCAGGCGCCCTCGGCACAGTGGCCGCCGCTGCCGGCGGGCCCGGTCTTGGCGCAGTCGGTGACGAGCGCGTGGATGGTGCCGCTCGGGTTGCAGAGCCAGAGGGCGTCGCCGACGCAGCTGCTGGTGCCGCCCTGGCAGACCTTGGGCTGGCAGGCGCCGAGGTAGCACGCCTCAGTCGCGCCGCAGGCCGCCAGCTCGTAGCCGCTGCCGTCTGGTTTGCAGCTCTGCACCTTGCCGTCGCTGCTGCAGAAGGCGCTGTTGGGCGGGCAGACCGCCTTGGTGCAGGCGCCCTCGATGCACAGTTCACCAATGGCGCAGGCTTTGCCCACCTGCCAGGCAACGCCGTTGGGCGGGCATTGGGTCGGAACGCCGCCGGCACATGCTTTTTGGCCTGGTACGCAGACCCATGGCTTGCAGGCGCCGTCGTCGCAACCCTGGCCGGTGGTGCAGGACTCCATCAGCCAGTTGGTGCCGCCATTGGCGCAGACCGCGCGGCTCGCCGGCCCGACACACAGGCTCGCCCCAACGCTGCAGAAAGGCGGCGTGCACAGGTCCTCGCTGCAGAGCTCTCCGGCAGGGCACTGCACGCTGCCGATGCAGGCGACGCAGGTGCCGGCGCTGCCGCACTGAGGGGTCGCGCCGCTGCAGTCGGACTTCTGCCCGCAGGTTGGCGCCGCGGCGATGCACTGGAACAGCGTGCAGGCGCCGCCGCCTGGGCAGGCGCCAGCGTTGACACAGTCGACGCAGAAGCCGAAGGGCGCGCACACGCCTCCGTCTGCCAGGCACTCGGCGTCCACGTTGCAGACGCGCGGCGGCAGGCACTGTTGGGCGACGCAGCGGGCGAATTCACCGGGACAGTGGCCGGCGACGAGGCACGCCACGCACTGGCCGGTCTTGGCGTCGCACTGCGGGGTCGGGCCGCCGCAGTCTGTCTTGGCGCTGCATTTCACCGGCCCGCTGTCCACTTCGGCGGCGTCGGGCGCGGCGTCGGCCTCGACGTCGCCGGCCACCGCGTCGGCGTCAGCGTCGAGGGCGTCGGCTGGGCCTGTCTCGGCGGGGTCAGCGTCAGGGGCGGCGTCGCCATCGTGTTCGGCGTCGCTGTCGGCGTCACTGTCAGTGGCGGCGTCGGCGGTGGTGTCGCCGGGGAGCGCGGCGTCGACTGCATCGGCCTGGACGTCGCCAGCGCCAACGTCGCCCAACGCTGCGTCGCTGCCGCCGTCCTCGCCGACGGGATCGCCATCGGCGTCGACGACGCGGACCTCGCCACACGCCGCAGAGGCCGCCAAGCTGAAGCCGACCAGGGCCTTGAGCGCGATCTTCAGAGAGTACTTCCTCATCCAGCCCCCCTGCTGGGTTCGCCTAGGGGCCCGGCTTCCAAGACCTTCGACCCAGGCTGGGCAGCGTACCCCTTGCGCTGGCGCGCCAGCAAGTTGCCACGTCCCCGCGCAGGCAGCAGCGCCGCAGAGACCGGCCAGCGCGGCGTGCCCCGCAGCGGAGGCGCAAGACGCCACGCGGCGGGCCTTGCCAGCCGAGCGATCGGCGCTACCCTGCGCGGCGCGCGCCACGATCTGCATTCGGCGCCGAGGCGAGGTGCCGACCATGGCGACACAGCAAGCGCAGAAGCCCGCAGGCAGCGGCGACGGCAAGTCCGGCGAGTTCGAGCTCGAGTTCGAGGCCATGTTTGAGGCCGCCGGGGGCGCCCGCGTCCGCCCACGCCGCCCCGGCCCTGGCGACGAGGTGCAAGGCGTCATCGTCCGCGTCGGCGACCGCAGCGCCGAGGTCTCGCTGGAGGGCGACGGCGGGCCCTTTGACGCCTTGTTCGACCTTGGCGGTGCGGCCGAGCTGCCCAAGCCCGGCGATCGCTTCCGCGGCTACGTCCTGCGGGTCCGCGATCGCACGCTGGAGGTCGCGACCGGCGTGGCGCGCGGCGCCGTCGACCTCGGCGTGCTCTATGACGCGCTGGCTGGCGGGCTGCCGATCGAGGGCAAGGTCGTAGAGGTCAACAAGGGCGGCCTCGTGGTCGAGTGCGGACCGGTGCAGGGCTTCTGCCCGCTCGGCCAGATGGACATCCGCCGCATCGAAGATCCGTCGGTGTTCGTCGGCCAGAAGCTGATGTTCCAGGTCACGGAGATGCGGGAGGGTCGCTCGCCGGTCCTCAGCCGACGCCGCGTGCTGGAGGCGGAGGCGGCGCAGAAGGCGGAGGAGACCCGCAAGAAGCTGGTGCCCGGGGCGCGGCTGCGCGGCGTCGTGACCTCGGTGCGCGACTACGGGGCGTTCGTCGACCTCGGCGGCCTGGAGGGGCTGCTGCCGCGCAGCGAGCTCGGCTATGGCCGCAAGCACCCGTCCGAGGTGCTGCAGATGGGCCAGGTGCTTGAGGTCGAGGTGCTGCGCCACGAGCCAAGCGTCGACGGCGGTCGCGACCGCACGACCCTCTCGCTGCGGGCGATGGCCACCGATCCCTTTGAGGCCGCGGCGCAAGAGCTGCCCGAGCGCGCCATCTGCCGCGGGCGGGTGCTGCGCATCCAGCCGTACGGCGCCTTCATCGAGCTCTGCGACGGCGTCGAGGGCCTCGTCCACGTCAGCGCCTTCGGCAAGCGCATCGGCACGCCGCGCGACGTCTTCAAGGAGGGCGACGCGACGCTGGTGCGTGTCCGCAGCATCGACCAGGTGGCGCGGCGAATCGCCCTCGCCTACGTCGACGGTGCCCAGCTCGACGTCGTCCGCGACCCGGCGCTCGTCGTCGGCGGCAACTCGCTCGGCATCGACGTCGTCGGCGTCGCCTTCGACCAGGGCGACACCGATGAGGCCGGCGAGGCGGGGGCCGTCCGCGCCCACGCCCCAGCGAAGTCGTCGCTGCCGGCTGTGGGCAGCCTCGTGCAGGGCGCCGTCGACCGCCACCTGCGCTTTGGCCTACTGGTCGGCTTGACCGGCGGCCACGAGGGCTTCGTGCCCTACAACGAGCTCGGCGTCGCCAGCATCAACGAGGCGCGCCGCAAGTACCCGACCGGCGCGGCGATTGAGCTGCTCGCCTTCGAGGTGCGCGAAGATGGCCGGATTCGGCTGTCGGCCACCCGCGCCGCGGAGCAGAAGGAGCGCGACTCGGCGCGCGAGTGGCTGTCGGCGCAGCAGCCACCCAAGCCGGCGTCGGCGATCGACATCGGCAGCTTTGGTGAGCTGCTCAAGCAGAAGCTCGGGCTGTAGCGGCCCTTCGGCGGCGCTGCGACCTCGAGCCGTCCCTCGCTGCCTGACCGCTACTTGAGGGCGTTGGCGAAGGTTCGGACCATCACCTTCGACTCGCCCCACTGGCTGGACTTGAACACGCGCACCCGCGCCACGATGACCAGCCAACGGTTGCACCACTCGTAGATTTGCAAGCTGGAGACGGGGAACTGGATCCACGATCCCGGCAAGTTGACCTTGCTGGTGCGGAAGATCGGGCTGCCGGGCGCCTCGCGGTAGGCGTACTGCACCGGCGCCTGATTGGTCGCGACCTCCTTCGGGCCATCGTAAGCCGCGGCCTCCACCTGGATCTTTACGATGTCTTGGGTCTCCTGCGGCAGCGAGAGGCGGAGGCCAAGCCAGATGTGGAAGGCCAGCTGCGGGCCGACGAAGAGCCCGACCCAGCCGCCCTGCTGGTAGCCGACGAACTCGGCTTCGCCGTACGGCTGGTAGCCGATGGTCGGCGTCAGCGTCGGCGCGGGCACCGGTTCATCCTTGAAGAACTTGGGCTTGCCGTAGTCACAGTCGCAGGTCGCCGGCAGCGGCAGCTCGGGGACCTGCTCGCCGGCCCCAGGCGCCTTGCATTGAAAGCAGCCCTGATATGGCGCGCAGGCGTCGACCGTCGGTGCGTCGATCTGGGTGTCGCCGGCCTCTTGCGCGTCGACCAGCGCCGCGTCGCCGTCGCTGCCACCTGCGGCGTCGGCGTCGGCGTCCTCGGCGAGGTCGCCCGCCCCGGCGGCATCGACGTCGTCAGCGCTATCGGCCGCGTCGGTGGCGCCGTCGAGGGTCTCTGGTTGGGCTGCGGCGTCCTGGTCGGCGTCGCCGCTGTCGCCGCCGTCGCCGCCGTCGCCTCCGTCATCCGTCGCTGCGGCGTCAGCGCTGTCAGCGCTCTGTGCCTGATCGCCGCCGCCCTGCGTCGCGTCGGAGTCGGACGTCGCCCCGGTGCAGCCGACGAGCAGCGACAGCGCCGCGGCCAGGAGCCAGAGGCCCGTGTCGCCATCGCGTTCGCAGCCGCCGCTCGCCCTTCGAGTCATGCCCATGTCGGCAACATCGTCTTCGCCTACCACGCCGTCAAGCGATGGACCCGAGGGCTGCGGTCGGCATGGTGCCAGGCGCGCCGGGACCATCGGCCTGCCTCGGCCGTGGACCGCTTGGCCCCTGCGCGGCAACCTGCGCGGCCAGCTGCGCGGACGGCGCCGACGCTGCGGTGGCGCTCCTGGCGAGGGCGCGGCGAGGGCGCCCTGGCGTTCCCCGCCACCGGCACGCTACCCTCGGCGCCGCGAAGTCGCAGGAGGCGTGATGCCGGTCCTCAGCCTGGTGAGCAGCGTCCGCGGAATCACCACGGCGATCAAGGACGTCGGGCGCCTGCGCGAGATCGCGACCGTGCTGGCGCGTCACGGCTTCGGCGAGGCCGTCAATCGCCTCGGGCTGGCCGACACCGCCGGCCTCGGCTCGCTGGTGCCGGCGCTCGACGCGTCGAAGCACCCGATCCCGACTGCGCGACGAATCCGCCTCGCGATCGAAGAGTTGGGCCCGACCTTCGTCAAGCTCGGCCAGATTCTGAGCACCCGCCCCGACCTCGTCCCCGAGGACGTCGTGGCCGAGCTGCAGCACCTGCAAGACCACGTCCCCGTGCTGCCCTTTGCCGACGTCCGGCGCATGCTAGAGGCTGAGCTTGGCGAGTCATTCTCTACGCATTTCAACCACATCGACGAGGCGCCCCTGGCGTCGGCCTCCATCGCCCAGGTCCACCGGGCGGTGTTGGCGCACGAGACCGAAGAGGTCGTGCTCAAGGTGCAGCGGCCCGACATCGCCCGTCGCATCGACGCCGACCTCCACATCCTGCATTTCCTGGCGCGGCAGGTGGAGCAGCGGCTGCCCGACCTCGCGCTCATGGACCCGGTCGGCATCGTCACGGAGTTCGAGCGGGCGATCTTGCGCGAGCTCGACTTCAGCCAGGAGCGCCGCAATATCGCTCGCTTTCGCCAGAACTTCGAGAACTTTCCGAGCGTTCGGGCGCCCCGTGTCTTCGACGCCCACTGCACGACCCGGGTGCTGACCCTGGAGTACGTCGCCGGGGTCAAGGTCACCCGCGCTGCCCAAGAGCTCGGCGTCGACGCCCACGTCGTAGCCCGACAGATGCTGCAGGCGATCCTGAAGATGATCTTCCAGGACGGCTACTTCCACGGCGACCTCCACCCAGGAAATGTGCTGATTCAGCCGAGCGGCCAGATCGTCCTCATCGACTTCGGCCTCGTCGGCAGGCTCTCGCCGCGCCAGCGCGAGCACATCCTCGACCTGCTCATTGGCCTCGCGCGGCAGGACTGGTCGCTGGTGGCGCGGACCTTCTTCGAGCTCGGCGTCAAGGTGCCCGGTGTCATCTACGACTTCGAGGCGTTCGAGGCCGACGTCATCGACATTCTCGAGCGACACCTCGCCGGCCGCACGCTGTCGGAGATCGACGTCGGCGGCTACTTCGCCGAGCTGGTCCAGGGCGCGATTCGCCATCAGATCAAGATGCCTCCGACCTATACCTTGGTCTTCAAGGCCCTGATGACGGTCGAGGGCATCGGCAAGACCTTGGCGCCGGACATCCAGCTGGTCGAGGAGGCGCAGCCCTTCGTCGCCGAGATGGCGGCCGAGCGCTACAGCCCGAAGCGCCTCGTCAAGGACGCGATCGACAGCCTCGACGGCATCACCCGCTTCGCTCGCGCCTTTCCGCTGCTGGCCAACTCGCTGCTGCGCGACCTCGCCGACGGCAGACTCACCGTGCGCGTGGAGCCGCAGGGTGTCGAAGCGGCGATCCAGGCGGCGCGGTCGATCGCGCGACGGCGGAACCGCGCCCTGCTGGCGGGATCGCTCTTTGTCGCCGGCAGCTTGGCGTTGCCACATGGCGGCCGCGATGTACTCGGCGTGCCGCTGCTGGCCTTGGCCTTCTATGTCGTGGGCGCCGGCTTGGCGCTGCTCTCGCTCGGCACCGCCTGGCGCGACTGACGACGCGACTGACGACGCGACTGACGACGCGACTGACGACGCGACTGACCACGCGACTGACCACGCGACTGACCACGCGACTGACCACGCGACTGACGACGCGACTGACGACGCGACTGACGACGCGACCAACGCCGGCGGCTGCGGGGCGTTGGGGCGAGGCGTCGGGGCGAGGCGGTGGGGCGAGGCGGTGGGGCGAGGCGCCGGGGGTAGGGACAAGGGCGCTAGCGCACCGCGACCCACTTCTCGAGCTCGGCCTGCAGCGCCGGCTTGGCGGTGTCGCCGTAGCCGACCGAGCGGAAGCGGACGACGCCTTTGCGGTCGATGACGTAGCCTGTGGGCATGTTGGCGACGTCGAAGCGGCCGAGGATGAGGCTCTTCGGGTCGTAGTCGACCTCGTATTCGAGGGCGCCGAGGCCGGCGACGAAGCTGCGGCCCTCAGCGGGATCGGTGTCGACGCCGATAGCGATGATCTCAAAGCCTTTGTCGCCATAGCGCCGCTTGAACTCGTTGAGCTCGACCAGCTCGCGGCGGCACGGGCTGCACCAGCTGGCAAAGAAGGTGACGAACAGCACCTTGCCGCGCAGGTCGCGCAGGGTGCGCTTGCTGCCGTCGCGGCCGAGGAACTCGAAGTCTGGCGCGGGCTTGTCGACCAGGGGCGCCGGCTCGGCCTGGGCCACGGCGCTGGCGCTGGCGTTGGCGACGTCGCGGTCGGCGCAACAGCGGAATCCGACGCCGGGGGCGTGGTGTCCGGGCCCGTAGCTGCGGTGGCCGCGGACGCAGCTCGCCTTGTCGCCAGCGCGGTAGTCGCCGCCGGCGAGCTGGGCTTTGTCTTCTTGGAGTTCGATCCACTCTTCGACGTTGCCGGCGAGATCAAACACGCCCTCGGTCGTGCGGCAGTTCGACAGGGCGCCGGTCTCCCGCGGCTTGCCATTGATGCGGTCGCCGTCGTCGTTGCAGTGGCCGGGCTCGTGGAAGTCCGCGTAAGGGAACTGGTTCCCCTCGACGTAGTCGTCGATGTAGTCGCCGTTGCCATCGTCATCGTGCGCCGGCTGGCCGGTGCAAGCCGACGCCCACTCGGCGCTGCCGCAGAGGCGCTTGCCGGCCTTCTCGCAGGCGCCCTTGGCCGCGTACCAGCTCGCGGTGGCCGGAACGACGCCAGCGAGCGAGAGCGCCCGGCCTTCGGCGTCGAGCGACGCCTCGTAGCGGTCGATGAAGCTGCGTTGGCCGCCTGGACCGGTCAGCGCGGCCATGCCGGCGGGCGGCACCTGCGACCACGCCTGCGTGGCCTCACTGGGTGGCGCCACCTCGCCCGAGATCGGCACCTGGACCGGCGGCGGCGCCATGCCTGCTTTCTCCAGCTCGGTGTCGATCATCTTCGACAGCACCTCTTCGGGCAGCGCGCCAGACAGCATCAGGCCGTTGAGGAAGGTGCGCGGCGTCGCCTTGAGGCCGAGGTCGACGCCGGCCTCGTCGATGCTGCGCTTGAGCGCGTCGCGCGCCGCCGGATCGCGCAGGCAGGCCTTGTAGGCGTCCATGTCGAGGCCGACGCCCTCGGCGTAGTGCCTGAGATCGCTTGACTCGAGTTTGTGCTGGTTCTTGAACATGATGTCATGCATCGGCCAGAACTTGCCCTGTCGGCGGGCGCACTCAGCGGCGAGCGAGGCGTTGCACGCCCACTTGTGGCGGTTGTTTTGAATGTGGGCGTTGCAGAGCGTGTTCATCGGGAAGTGCTTGAACACAAAACGCACCTTGCCGTCATAGCGCCGCTTTAGCGTCTGCATGACGTAGAAGAGCTTCTTGCAGTAGCCGCACTGGAAGTCCGCGTACTCGATGATCGTCACTTTGGCGTCCGCCGGTCCGATGCTGGCGTCGTCGGGGTGCACCGGGATTTCAAACAGGGAGTCGCTGAGCTTGCGGGCCTTGGCGCCGGCAGCGACCGGCGGGCTCAGGGCGTCGCGCTGGGCGCTGGCGCCGGTGCCTGCCGCGCTCGCCTCGGCCGCCAACTTGGCGCGGGCGACGTCGGCGGCGGCCATGGCCTGGTCGGCGGCCTTCAGCTGCACGGCGAGGAGCTCGCGGCGGGTGCCATCGGCGAGCTGCCACGTCACGCCGACGCTCACGAGGCCGATGGCGACGGCCAGCAGCGTCGGCGCGATGAGGCGGAAGGGCTCGCCCTTGCGCTGACGTAGGCCGAGGTGACTGGCGGCGAGCGTCACGGCTGCGGCCACGTCCATGGTCAGGCAGAACAGGCAGTACGTGCGCTCGATGGCCACCATGACGTAGAAGAGCAGCAGGCCGTAGCCAAGGGCCAGCGCCGCGCCGAAGCGCAGCAGGTGCAGGGCGCCGACCGCGTGGGCGCTGCGGCCGAGCGCCTGCACCGCCAAGGCGGCGAAGGCGATCCAGGTCGGGATGGCGAACACCGTAATCGGCGTGTCGAAGAGCTTGCCCCAGCTGGAGGTGGTGATCTTGTCGCAGTCGAAGGTCTCGTTGATGGAGCAGACCGAGTCGACCACCTCGGCGCCATAGGTCTTGCGCAGGTAGATGTGCAGCAGGTAGCCGGCGGCCGTGATGGCGACGGCGGCAGCGGCCAAAATCGCGAACACCGGCGCGCGGCTGGGCGTCGACGCCTTGTCGGGCGCGGCTGGCGCACCAAGTTCGCTCTGAGGCTTGGACTCCATCGATCCCTCCTAAACTCCAGCGCGCCATCCCTGGCCCGGCGGAGCATGTCGCGACGGGCCTGCTTCTGCAAAGTAGGCGCAGCGCCCCTGCTCTGCAGGGATTGGATCATCGCCTGCGTCCGAGTTGTTCGGGAGCGCAGTCGTCTGCCGCGGCCCGGACTCGACCGCGGCGATGTGCGCTGCTTGGTTCGCTTCGACGCCCGACCCGCGTCGGAGCCTCGACGCGACGACGCCTGGGCTTGGCAACACGCCGAGGTCGATCGAGATTCCAAGGCCGCCGCGGCTGGCCCGCCGCGGCAAGGTGCGCGCGGCGATGACGAGCCAAGGGCGGCGCGCAAGATCGTCAGCGCTGTCGAGGCTCGAGCTCCAGCTGGCCGCCGACGGCGACCCCGGCGATCTGGCCGTCCAGCCCGAGCAGGTCGCCACGGGCCAGCACGAAGAGCGGCGGCTTGCCGGCGCGCACGCCGAGGCGATCGGCGAGCCCAAAGAGCCCGGCGGGCACGGTCGAGATCGCCGCCAACGCCGCCGGTGCCGACATCCCGAGGCCGACGAGCGCCCCGGCCTCCCCGCGCAGGTTGCGCAGCTCGTGGGTCCGACCACTGGCGATGGCGACCTGGACGCCGGCGCGCTGCAGGATGAGCGCCGCATCGTCGCGGGCACGGGCGGTCTCGAAGCGGTAAGGCTTGGCGCGACCGGGAGACAGCACGACCGGCACCCGGGCGGCGGCGAGCTCGGCCGCCACCAACCACGCCTCGGCGCCGCCGAGGACGATCAGGCGCAGGCCAAAGAGGCGCCGCAGCTCAAGCGCCGCCGCGATGTCCTCTGCCCGGTGCGCCTGGACCACCAGCGGCTGGCGGCCACCGACGACCTCGGCCAGGGCCAGCAGCGCCTCGCGATCGCTCGATCGCTCGAGGCCCCGCGGCACGGCCTCACGGGCGTCGCCGGCCGACAGCTCGGCGGCGGCGCGCAACCGGGCGCGCAGCATGGCGATCTGGCCTGACCGCGCGCCAACCAGCGGCCGATCGTCGCGGCGGCCGGCGTCGCCCAAGCGGACGAAGACGCCGGCCGACTCGATGAGGGTGGCCGCCGCGGCGCCCGGCCCCGCCGTGCGAAACGCCACCGCCGTGCCCGCCACCAGCGCGCCGCCTTGGGGCGCTGTCACGGCCACCAACACACCGCCCCAGCGCGCCGCGGCGACCACCGCCGAGTCCACGGCGAGGCCGTCGCGGGCGCGGACGTGGGCCAAGTTCTCGGCGTGGCCGGCGACGCCGTCGTGGCTGTGCGGCTCGAGGCTGACCTCGACGAGGCCGAGCTCGCTGCCGACCTCGACCAAGCCTGGCAGGAGCCTTGCGCCTTGTGCGTCGTGCACCGGGATCCCAGGCGGTAGCGCACAGACGCCGACGCAGCGCACGACGCCGCCCTCGATGACCACGGAGGCGTCGTCGAGGGCCTTGCCGTCCGCCGTGGCCGAGGCGTCGACCGTGACGTGGGTCAGCGCCCAGCGCTCGCGGAGCACCTTCGCCGGGCCGCCAGTGGGCCGGGCGCCCGCCGCAACGCCAGCGCAAGCGAGGCCGCAGCATAGCGCCAGCCAGCCAGCGCCTCGTGCCCGGCGGCGCGTCGCGGCGAGGAGCGTCAGAGTCCGCAGCCGCATGGGCTTCCCCCCTCGGCGCGTGGCGGGCCGGCATAGGCCTGTTGGTGGTTGCGGCTAGGCTCGACCCAGACGGCGCCGTCGACGACGACGTGGCTGGGACGGACGGCGACGGTAGTCAGCGGCGGCGCCGGCCAGATGGCGACGTCTGCCTGTTTGCCGACCTCAAGGCTGCCGATGCGGGCGCCGAGCCCCATGAGCTGCGCTGGCACTCGGGTCACGGCCGCCAGGGCCGCCTGCGCCGGCAGCCCGTGGTGGTGCGACTTGGCGGCCTCGAACATCAGGTCGCGGGCGTCCAAGACCGGATGATCGCTCTTGATCGCCACCTCCACGCCGGCGGCTGCCAAGATCGCCGGTGCGCGCACGCTGGCGTCCTGGGCCTCCATCTTGAAGCCCCAGAGATCGGCGAAGGTGGCGACGCCGATTTCCCGAGCCTGCAGCAGCTTCGGCACCTTCCACGCCTCCAGCGCGTGGTGGATGGCGGCCACCGGGACGCCGAACTCGGCAGTCACCCGCAACAGCGTCTCGATGTCGTGGACCTCATAGCAGTGGACGTGCAGCCGGACCTCGCCGCGCAGCAGCGCCACCAGGGTGTCGAGGGCGCGATCTCCGGCACCTGGGCCTGTGGCGCTGGCGTCGGCAGGGCTGGCGCCGGGCATCGACCGCTGCAGCTGCGCGCGCGCCGCGGCGAAGCGCTCACGCATCAACCAGGCGTGGCCCATGCGCGTGCTCGGCAGCCGGCCCTTGCCGCCGTGGTTGCGCTTGGGGTTCTCGCCCATCGCCATTTTCATCTGCAGTGGCGCGTCAGCGATGACCATGTCGGCGACGGTGGCGCCGCGCAGCTTGACCGGCACGCCGAGCCCACCCATCACGTTGCCGCTGCCGGGCAGGACCAGGGCGGTCGTCACGCCGCCGGCCAGGGCGCGGGCGATGGCGGGATCTTCGGGGTCAAAGGCGTCGATGGCCCGCACCATCGGCGTCAGCGGCTGCGCCATCTCGTTGCCGTCTTGGCTGGCGATGCTGGACGGCGCGGCGTAGACGCCGAGGTGGGAGTGCAGATCGACAAGGCCCGGTGTGACGACCATGCCGCCGGCGTCGATGGTCAGCGACCCAGCGGGCGCGGCGAGGCCCTTGCCGATGGCGGCGATGCGGCCATCGACGATGAGCAGGTCGTGGTCTGGCAAGACGCGGCCAGCGGCGTCGGCGGTCCAGAGCGTGGCGGCGCGGATCAAGATCGACGGCCGCTCGGTCTGGCCCGGCGGCAGGGGCCCGAGGCTGCGGGCCGCAGCGGCGGCGACCGGCAGCGGCGGGGCTGGCGGCGGCGCGCTCGTCGGTTGGACCTGGACCGCTTGTTGGGGCCCAGCGCAGGCGGCGATCGGCCAGAACAGCACG
>SXNM01000038.1 GCA_005777155.1 Pseudomonadota bacterium
GCGCCACAAGCCGCCCTTCCCGACCGACTCCGGCTACCTCGGGCGACCGACCTTGCTCTCCAACGTCGAGACCTTCGCGGCGGTGCCGGGCATCCTGCGCCTCGGTGGCACGGCGGTGGCGGCTCGTGGCGTCCGCGGCGGCGTCGGGCTGCGGCTGTGGAGCATCAGCGGCGACGTCACCCAGCCGGGCATCTACGAGCTGCCCGTCGGCACCACCTTGCGGGAGCTCATCGCGGTCGCCGGCGGCCTGCTGCCGGGCCGCGCGCTGCAAGCGTTCGTGCCGGGCGGCGCGGCCAGCGGCGTGCTGCCAGGCCGCTACCAGGACATCCCGCTCGGCGGCGTCCAGCCGAGCGATGGCGGCCCCGACCCGCTGGCGGCGCTCGGCAGCATGGCTGGCTCCGGCGGCGTCATCGTCCTCGACGACCGCCGCGACGTCTCCGAGCTCGTCGCAGACTCCCTCGGCTTTTTCCGCGACGAGAGCTGTGGACAGTGCGCGCCTTGCCGCATCGGGACCCAGGTGCTGGCCCAGACCTTCGAGCGCTGGCGGCGGTCGCAGGCGCACGGCTCTGAAGTCGAAGGTCCAGCTTTTACACAGCTTGTTCAGGTCGCCAGCGACGTCGGCTGGGAGATGGGCGAGGGTTCGATCTGCGGCCTCGGCCAGGCTGCGCATCTGCCGCTGCAGCATTACCTGCGTGACTTCGCTGTAGGCCGGCGGCGGGCTGTGCTAGGCTCGGGGGCAGGCGCGGCGGCGCCGACGGGAGGCAGCGATGCCGGATGACGCGCGCAAGCTCTATCGCGCCGAGCAGGATGTCGTCCCAGCGCCTGGGGCGTCGACCACGCTGACCGTGCACATCGATGGCCAGCCGCGGACGGCGGTCGAGGGCGAGACGCTGCTGCAGGTGGCGCGCCGCGCCGGGTGCGACGTGCCGACGTTGTGTCACGACGAGCGGCTGCAGCCGACCGGTGCTTGCCGGATGTGCCTCGTGGAGTCGAGCGACTCGCGGCGGCTCGTGCCCTCCTGCCGGCACCCGGTGGCCGATGGTCAACAGGTGCAGACGGCGAGCGCGCGCGTCTTGCGCCATCGCCAGGCCTTGCTCGCCTTGTACGCCGCCGATCAGCCCGAGCAGATCGTTCCAGGCAGCGAGCTGGAGGTGGCGATGCGGCGCCACGGCGTCGCCGAGGGCGTCCCCAGCGTCAGCTCGGCGCGGGCCGGGCGGCCTGAGGACGCCAATCGCTTCATCCAGTTCCAGCCAGACCGCTGCATCCTCTGCGCCCGCTGCACGCGCTATTGCGACGAGGTCGAGGCGGTGGCCGCCATCGCCGTGGGCCACCGCGGGCCGCAGACCACCATCGTCACCGCCGACATGCGCGGCCTGCTCGACACCACCTGCGAGCTCTGCGGCGGCTGCGTCGACACTTGCCCGACGGGCGCCTTGGTCGAGAAGAAGGCGGCGCCACGGCAGATGGAGCTGGCCAGCCTGCCGACGGTGCGGACGACCTGCGGCTACTGCGGCGTCGGCTGCCAGATGGACCTCAGCGTCGACCGCGAAAAGGGCCAGATCGTCCGGGTCCAGAGCCCGCCGCCGGGCACCACCACCAACGACGGCAACCTCTGCGTCAAGGGCCGCTTCGCCACCGGCTACGTCGGCCACCCGGACCGGTTGACGGTGCCGCTGCTGCGCGATCGCACCACCGGGCAGCTGGTGCCGAGCACCTGGGACGAGGCCCTCGACCGCGCCCACTCCCTGCTGGTGGACGCCAAGGCGCGGCACGGGGCCCACGCGCTGGCCTTCATCAGCAGCTCGCGGGCCACGAACGAAGAGAATTATCTGGCGCAGAAGCTGGCGCGGGCGGCCTTCGGCACCAACAACTGCCACCAGTGTGCGGCCACGTGACACGCTCCGACGGTCGCCGGTCTGGTGACCACCTTCGGTGCCGGTGCGATGACCAACGCGATCTCGGAGATCCGAGACGCCGATCTCTTGTTCGTCATCGGCAGCAACACGACCGAGGCGCATCCCATCATCGCGATGGAGATGAAGCGCGCCGTGCACCGCGGCGCCAAGCTGATCGTCGCCGACCCACGACAGACTTGGCTCGGCGGCTGGGCTGACCTGCACCTGCAGCTCTGGCCGGGCACCGACGTCGCGCTGCTCTCGGCCATGGCCCACGTGATCTTGGCAGAGGGCCTGCAAGACCAGGGCTACATCGACACCCACACCGAGAATTTCGAGGCGGTGCGGGCGGCGGTCGCCGACTGGACGCCGGCCCGTGCCGAGGCCATCACTGGGGTCCCGGCCGCCGACATCGCCGCGGCGGCGCGCCTGTATGCGACCACGCCGCGGGCTGGCATCTACTACACCCTCGGCATCACCGAGCACACGCACGGCACCGACAACGTCTTCTGCTTATCCAACCTGGTGCTGCTCACCGGCCACCTCGGCCAGCGCTCGGCGGGCCTCAACCCCTTGCGCGGACAAAACAACGTCCAGGGCGCCAACGACTCGGGCGCGACGCCGGTCTTTCTGCCGGGCTACCAGCGCGTCGACGATCCCGCCGCCCGCGCCCGCTACAGCGCCATCTGGGGCCGCGAGGTGCCCTCGGCCAAGGGCCTGAACCTCAACCAGATGATGCACGAGCTGCGCGACGGTGGCCTCAAGGCGATGCTGGTCATCGGCGAGGACATCCTGGTGAGCGAGCCGGACGTCGCTGGACTTGACCGAGCGGTCAGCGAGCTGGATGCGCTGATCGTGGTCGACCTGTTCATGACCGAGACCGCCAAGCAGGCCGACGTGGTGCTGCCGGCGGCGGCGTTCGCCGAGAAGGACGGCACCTTTACCAACAGTGAGCGGCGGGTGCAGCGCGTGCGTCAGGCGGTGCCGCCGCCCGGCCAAGCCCGCCCAGACTGGCAGATCTTGGCGGCCTTGCTGGAGCGGTCCGGCGTCGAGCCCGTGCGCGGCGTCGCCACCTCGGCGCTGACGCCGGCGCAAATCTACGAGGAGATGGCCAGCGGCACCGACAAGTTCGCCGGCATCAGCCATGCCCGGATTGAGCGTGAGGGCGGCCTGCAGTGGCCGTGCCCGACCGCCGATCACAAGGGCACGGACTTCCTGCACCAAGGCGGCCCGATGCGCGGCAAAGGCCTGCTGGTGCCGGTCAACTACCGGCCGAGCGTCGAGCGCCCGGACGCGGATTGGCCGCTCTGTCTGTCGACCGGCCGCACCCTGTACCACTACAACGTCGCCACCCAGACCAAGCGCGAGCAGGGCCTGCTCGATCGCCACCCCGGCTGCTTCGTCGAGGTCCACCCCGACGACGCCAGCCGCTACGGCCTGCGCGACGGCGGCCGGGCCGAGGTCTCGACCAGGCGCGGCGCGATCGAGGTCGACGTCCACGTCAGCGAGCGCGTTCAGCTCGGCATGATCTGGCTGCCGATGCACTTCGCCGAGGCGCGCGCCAACCTGCTCACCATCGACGCCGGCGACGAGGTGACCGGGACGGCAGAGTACAAGGTCTGTGCCGCGGCCATCGCGCCGAGGTAGCGGGTGCCGGGCGGCGACTTGACCATCGCGGCTTCTGTGCGCTGACGTGGCCGCCGTCGAGCGTTTGCCGGGTCGGCGTCGGCGCGGCGATGGCCGGCCAGCGCCCGGTCGCAGATGTTGGCCGGCGGCCCTTGCCCACCGCACTATCGTACTAGTACACTGTCAGGGTCTCGGCTCTCCGAGGCTGGAGCCTACGACCGTGCCAAGCGCCCCGACACGCCTCGCCGCCGCCATCGCCCATGCGCGGACCCAGGGGCGCGCTGCGGTCGTGCCCTTCGTCGTCCTCGGCGACCCCGACCTCGACACCAGCGACGGCCTGCTGCGGGCGATGGTCGAGGGCGGGGCCGACGCCCTGGAGCTCGGGCTGGCCTTCTCGGACCCGCCCGCCGACGGGCCGGTCATTCAGGCTGCGGCGACGCGGGCGTTGCGGGCTGGGGTTCGGGTGGACGACGCCTTTGCGATGCTGCGCCGCCACGCCGAACGCAGCGAGGTGCCGGTGTCGCTGCTGGTCTACTGGAACCTCGTGCTGCAGCGCGGCGTCGAGCGCTTCTACGGCGAATGTGCTGCCGCTGGCGTCGACGCCGTGCTGGTCGCCGATCTGCCGCTCGAAGAGGCCACCTCGGCGCTGGAGGCGGCGGGCCGGCACGGTGTGTCGGCGGTGCTGCTGGTGACGCCACTGACGAGCGAGGCGCGGCTGCGGGCCGTGGCTGCAGCTGCCAGCGGCTACCTTTACGTCGCCGCGCGCGTCGGCGTCACGGGCGAGCGCGCTGGCGTCGAGGCCGGGCTCGCCGCCGAGTTGGCGCGCATCCGCGCTGTGACTGCGCTGCCGCTGCTCTGTGGGTTTGGCATCGCCGGGCCGACAGAGGTGCGCGCTGTGGTCGCGGCCGGAGCCGACGGCGCCATCGTCGGCTCCGCCGTGGCGCGGCACATCGAGGCGCACCTCGGCGACCCCGCCGCGACGGTTGAGGCTGTGCGGTCGTTCGTCGGCGCCCTGCGGGCGGCGAGCGGCCGGTCGGCGTAGAGCGCCCTTACTCAAGGAGGTCTGCGATGTTGATCTTGATGCGAGGCGACGCGACGCCGGAGCAGATCGCCTTGGTCGAGGCGACGGTGGCGCGCATGGGGTTTCGCGCCCAGGCCATGCCGGGCCAGCAGCGCGTCGCCATCGGCGTCGTCGGCAACGACCGTCGCCTCGACGACACGCCGCTGCGCGGGCTGGATGGCGTGCACGAGATCGTCCACGTCAGCGCGCCCTACAAGCAGGTCAGCCGCGAGTGGCGCAAGACGCCCACCATCGTGAAGCTCGACAACGGCACCGAGATCGGCGGCGATGCGCTGGTCGTGATGGCGGGCCCCTGCGCGGTCGAGAGCCGGGAGCAGCTGTTCGCCACCGCCGACTACGTGCGTGCCGCCGGCGCGACCGTCCTGCGCGGCGGCGCCTACAAGCCGCGGACGAGCCCGTACGCCTTTCAGGGCCTCGGCGAGGAGGGCCTGCAGCTTTTGGCCGAGGCGCGGCAGCGGACGGGCCTCGCCATCGTCACCGAGGCCATCGACATCGAGAGCGCCCACGCCTGCGCCGAGGTCGCCGACATCCTGCAGGTCGGGGCGAGGAATATGCAGAACTTCGCCTTGCTGCGCGCCATCGGTCGCATCGGCAAGCCGGTGCTGCTCAAGCGCGGACCTTCGGCGACCATCAAGGAGTGGCTGCTCGCCGCCGAGTACCTGCTGGCCGAGGGCAACGCCCAGGTGATGCTCTGCGAGCGCGGCATCCGCAGCTTCGACGACGCCACGCGCAACGTCATGGACGTCACCGCGATCCCGCTGGTCCAGTCCCTCTCGCACTTGCCTGTCGTCGCCGACCCCAGCCACGCCACCGGCGTTCGCGCCCTGGTGCCCGCGGTGGCGAGGGCCTCGGTGGCGGCCGGCGCGCACGCCATCATCGTCGAGACCCACCCCGAGCCGCGGCGGGCGCTCTCCGACGGGCCGCAGGCCCTAACGGAAGCCGATTTTCGGGCCATGATGGCGCAGCTGCAGGCCGTCGCCGGGGCCCTTGGCCGTCCGCTCGCCTCGCTCTAGCGACGCCCCCTGGTTGGCGGGCAAGGTCGCGGCGGGCGCTTGACGCGCTCCGGGCGCTCGCCGGTGCGGGCTATGCCTTGCGGGGCGCCTTCTTGGCTCCGGCGGCGGGCCCGCTGCCCTTGACCTTGGCAGCGTCCTTCGGCGCCTTGGGCGCCTTCGGCGGCAGCGTCGCCGTCGACTCGAGGGCGTCGAAGGCCAGCGTCCGCGCCACGTCGAGGTCGATGTGCCGTGGGTCGAACTGCACGTACTCGCGCCAGGGTCGGCCCGGCATTGGCTGGAAGAGCGCGAACCCCTCCTCGCAGAGCGCCGCCGCGCGCGAGGCGCCGACGCGAGCGATGAGCGTCTGGGCGAAGGTGCCAAAGAACATGTGCTCGCCGACGAACGCGCATGGATGGGCGAACATCTGCCCACGAACCACCCGTGGATCTGCAGGCACCAAGCTGTCGTAGAGGGCGATGGTCTCAGGGTTCGGGCGTTCCATTCACGGGATCCTTTCCGGGCGAGTCCGGGCGGTCAGCTGGCTTCCGGGCCTCGATCGAGTGGAGCAGCGTCGTCGCTGCCTCCGGCAGATGCGGGTGCCGAGGGCTCGTGCACGCTCACGCCGGTGTAGATAGCACGGATGTCCTCGACGATCAAGTAGAAACAGGGGACGATCGCCAGCACCGTGACC
>SXNM01000393.1 GCA_005777155.1 Pseudomonadota bacterium
GCGAGCGACACCGGCGCGAGCGACACCGGCGCGAGCGACACCGGCGCGAGCGACACCGGCGCGAGCGACACCGGCGCGAGCGACACTAGCGCGAACGACACCGGCGCGAGCGACACTAGCGCGAACGACACCGGCGCGAGCGACACCGGCGCGAGCGACACCGGCGCGAGCGACACCGGCGCGAGCGACACCGGCGCGAGCGACACCGGCGCGAGCGACACCAGCGCGAGCGACACCAGCAGCGAGGACAGCAGCACCGGCCCCGAGACCACTGACATCGGCAGCGAGGACACCAGCACCGGCCCCGAGACCACCGACGTCGGCGGCGAAGACGCCGGCACGGGCCCCGAGACCGCCGACGTCGGCGGCGAAGACGCCGGCACGGGCCCCGAGACCACCGACGCCGGCAGCTCCGATGGCGGCGGCGGCACCAGCGACGCCGACGTCGGGCCCGTCTGCGTCAAAGACAGCGACTGCCAAGGCGCGGCGCCGACCTGCCAAGCCATGGCCTGCATCGGCGGCGCCTGTCAGGCCAAGCCGAGCACCGGCGGCGCCTGTGACGACGGTCTCGACTGCACCGGCGCCGGCATCTGCGCCGCGGGCGCGTGCAAGCCAGGGGCGCCGGTCGACTGCAGCGACAACAACCCTTGTACCAGCGACACCTGCGTCGAAGGCAAGGGCTGCAGCAACCCGCCTGCCGATGGTGCGCCCTGCAATGACGGCTCGGCCTGCACGGTCGCTGATGCCTGCAAGGCGGGCCTCTGCGAGAAGGGCCCGGCGCTGGTCTGCAACGACGGCAACCCCTGCACCGCCGACGCCTGCGACCCGCTGTCCGGCTGCAGCAAGACCTCGAACAGCTTGCCCTGCGACGACGGCGACGCCTGCACCCAGAAGGACACCTGCAAAGGCGGCGCTTGCGCGGCCGGCGCGGCCCTCGTCTGCGCCGATGGCAATCCCTGCACCGTCGACGCCTGCGATCCCGCCTTCGGCTGCACAGAGAAGCCAGTCGATGGGGCCTGCAGCGACGGCTCGGCCTGCACGGTGGGTGACGGCTGCAAGGGCGGCGCCTGCTTGCCCGGCGCCGTGACCTCGTGCGACGACAACAACGGCTGCACCTTCGACGTCTGCGATCCCAAAGCCGGCTGCCAGACCAGCGCCGCCGACGGCAAGGGCTGCGATGACGGCGACGCCTGCACAGTCGCCGATGCCTGCAAGGGCGGCGCCTGCAAGGGCAACGGCGACAAAGCCTGCGACGACGGCAAGGCCTGCACCAAGGACAGCTGCGACCCGAAGACCGGCTGCGCGAGCACCCCCCTCGACGGTCAGCCCTGCGACGATGGCTCGGCCTGCACGAAGAACGACGCCTGCAAATCGGGCGTCTGCACCCCCGGCGCGCCAGCCCCCTGCGACGACCAGAAGCCCTGCACCACCGAGGTCTGTGACCCAGGCAGCGGCTGCAAGTCTTTGCCCAACACCATCGCTTGCGACGACGGCGACGCCTGCAGCGCGAGCGATGCCTGCGCGAACGGCGCCTGCAAGCCCGGCGCGCCCAAGGCCTGCGACGACGGCAACCCCTGCACCGTGGACAGCTGCGACAAGGCCACAGGCTGCGTGTACACGCCGGCGGTCGGCGCCGACGGCGCCCCGAAGCCCTGCGAGGACGGAAACGCCTGCACCGATGCCGACGCCTGCCAGAATGGCACGTGCAAGTCTGGCGGCCCGAAATCGTGCGACGACGGCAATCTCTGCACTGCCGACGTCTGCGACGTCGCTGCGGGCTGCAAGACCTTCCAAGTGACCGCGCTCTGCGACGACGGCGACGCCTGCACGGGGCCCGACCTCTGCGCAGGCGGCATCTGCAAGGCCGGCGGGCCCAAGGCGTGCACCGACGGCAACGCCTGCACCGATGATAGTTGCGACGCCAAGGCCGGCTGCGTCACGACCGCCAACGCCGCGCCGTGCAGCGATGGCAATCCCTGCACCCAGGGCGATGCCTGCGAAAAGGGCGCGTGCGCGCTCGGCAAGCCCAAGGCATGCGACGACAGCAACCCTTGCACCGTCGACTATTGCGACGCCTCTGTCGGCTGCAAGGCGCTGGCGGTCCCGGTGGCGTGCGACGACGGCGACGCCTGCAGCGAGAAAGACACCTGCAAGAACGGCGTCTGCGGCGGCGCCAAGGTGACCTGCAACGATGGCAACCCCTGCACCGACGACGCCTGTGACGGCAAGAAGGGTTGCCAGCACCCAGCGGCGGTCGACAAGCAAGCCTGCGGCGGCGTCGGCCTCTGCTTCTCAGGCGTTTGCTCCGTCGGCAGCACGGTGAACCCGGCCACCTCGTGCCTCGCCATCGCTAAGGCCGGCAAGACGCTCGGCGCTCCCTTTGCCAGCGGCGTCTTCACCCTCGACCCCGACGGACCCGGCGGCGAGGCGCCTTTCCTCAACTACTGCGATCTGGCGCACGAGGGCGGCGGTTGGACGCTGGTGCTCAAGGTCGACGGCGCCAAGGAGACCTTCCTCTACGACGCCGCGCTGTGGACGAACAAGGCGGCGCTGGCGGCCGACAAGCCAGACCTCGCCAAGGTCGAGGCGAAGCTGCCGAGCTTCTGGTCGGTCGGTTTCACCGAGATGCGCCTGGTGGTCGAGGCCGCGGGCGCCCAGCAGGCCGTCCAGGTCGGCGCCAAGCAGGCGTCACTGCTCGGCGCCCTGGCCGATGGCCTCTACAAAGGGTTCACGACGCCCGCCGGCCGCGCGGCGTGGAAGGCCCTGATCCCGAAGGCGAGCATGCAGCAGAACTGCAACCGCGAGGGCTTCAACAACTTGGTCAATTCCACCCACGCCGCCGTGCGCATCGGCATCCTCGCCAACGAGCAGAACGACTGCGACTCGCCGGACACCCGCATCGGGCTCGGCGGCAGGTCCAACGTCTGCGGCATCGACCCCAACATGTCGGTCGGTGCGGCGGCAGGCTGCGGCGGCGACCTGGGCGAAGTCTCGATCAAAGCCACCTTCGCCTGGCTGCTCGTCCGCTGAGGGTCGTGGCGAGGCGTTGAGGACCATGGCGGCCCGGCAGCTCGAGTTTTGACCGATCGGTCAGCGCATCATCCGGCGATGGCGTCACCGATCCAGCGACCGAGCTCTTCGACGCTCATGTCCTTGCGGCGGGCCAAATCGGCCACCTGGTCGGCGCCGATCGGCCCGAGCCCGAAGTAGCGCGCGCCGGGATGGGCGAAGTAGAGCCCGCACACCGAGGCCGCCGGCCACATGGCGAGGGTCTCGGTCAGGGCGACCCCGGCGCGCGCCTCGGCGTCGAGCAGGCGCCAGAGCGTGCGTTTCTCGCTGTGGTCGGGGCAGGCCGGGTAGCCAGGTGCGGGGCGAATGCCGCGGTAGCGCATGGCGATGAGGCCGTCGTTATCGAGCGCCTCGTCGCTGGCATAGCCCCAGTGCTCGGTCCGCACCTGCTGATGCAGCCACTCGGCGCAGGCCTCGGCCAGGCGATCAGCCAGCGCCTCGAGCATGATCGCCTCGTCGTCGTGGTTGCGGGCCCGCAGCGCCTGGGAGCGCTCGCGCACGCCATGGCCGGCGCTGACCACAAAGGCGCCGATCCAGTCCTGCGCTGCGCCATCCACCCCGGGCGGCGCGATGAAGTCGGCCAGGGCTAGGCGCTCGCCGGTTCCGACGCGCTGCTGGCGTGGCGTGTGCAAGCGCGCGAGCTCATGGCTAGACTTGGGGTCGAACACCGCGATGTCATCGCCAATGGCGGCAGCCGGCCACAAGCCGAGGAGCGCCCGCGGCTGCAGCCAACCGTCACCCACCAGGCCGTCGAGCGTCGCCTCGGCTTCCTGCAGGAGCCGCCGTGCGGTGGCCCCCATCTCGGGATGACGCAAGATGTATTCAGAAGTACGTGCCCGTATTGTAGTTGATGAACGTTCAATGCGTAGTCAGTCGTATGAGCGGCTTGATCATTTAATTTTAGGTGATCAGGCA
>SXNM01000394.1 GCA_005777155.1 Pseudomonadota bacterium
GAGGTCCGCGCCGCTTGGCGTAGCGCCTGCGCCGTGGCCGCGCCGCAGCCGCGACCGGCGCACCCCGAGGCCGAGGGAGAGCGCTGCCTGGTGCGCCGCCTGCGCCACCAGAGCCTGCCGCTCCCGCCGCAGCCGCGCCATGTGCGCGACGATGGCTGGCTGGTGCGCGGCCTCGACCACGGCGCGGTGGTGCGCAGCGTCGGCCCGTTCTTGCTCGATGGCGGCTGGTGGCAGGATCAACCGCAGCAGCGCGAGTACCAACTGGCCGAGCTCGGGCATGGCGAGGTGCTCTGGATTTACTTCGACCGCACCAGCCGGCGCTGGATGTTGCAGGGGGCGGTGGAGTGATCGGCGCCGTGCCCACACCGCCGGCAGACGACGCCCCGGCGCCGCGCGCGGACTTGACCCGGCCCGCAGCCACAGGCAATTCCGGGCAGACGCGGCAGACGCGGCAGACGACCGCCGCAGCGATCACAGGGAGCGCATCGTGTCTGCGACGCCAGGACCCGTCCAAATGCCCCGCGCTGAGCTGCGTGGTTTCGAGCGCGTGGCGATCCCCATCGCCGACGCGATCCAGACCCGGCCGACGCTGCAGCGTATGGCGCGCCCACTCTGGCGGCACGGCGGCAAGAACTTCGTCGGCCTGCTGACGTCCAACCTCTACCGGCCACACGGGCTGCACCACGCCCGCGAACTGGAGGCGCCCGAGGGGACGCTGCTGATCGCCAACCATCGGTCCTTCTTCGACCTCTACTTTATCTCCAACCTGCTGATCGACGAGGTCGAGCACCTGATGGGGCGAATCCTCTATCCGGTGCGCAAGGACTTCTTCTACGACGCGCCGGCCGGCTTGGCGCTCAACCTCGCGCTGACCTGTGGCTCGATGTGGCCGCCGATCTTTCGCGACGCCCGCAGCAGCACCTTGAACCCCATCGCCATGCGCCAGGTCGGCGCCGCCATGCGCCGGGGCACCTTCGTCGGCCTCCATCCCGAGGGGCGCCGCAACCACGACGGCGATCCTTGGACGCTTAGCAAGCTCAAGCCAGGCCTCGGCCAAATCGTCGTCGCCAGCCACCCGGACGTGCGCGTCCTGCCGGCGTTCATTCTCGGCACCGACAACGACTTCTGGCACACGATCAGCCGCAACCGGCGGCCGCCCGGCCAACGCGGCGAGCCGGTCCGAATCTGGTTCGATGCCCCACTGCGCTGCGGCGACCTCGTGCAGGCGCACGGCGACGATCCGATGGCGATCACCCAGGCGGCGATGGCCAAGGTCCAGGCCCTGGCCGAGCTCGATCGAGAGGCTTGGCTCGCTGATCCGAGCGACATCTAGCGCCGAGCGCCGCCGCTCGCGTCCAAGGGCCCATGTCCCGCAGCGCGACGCGACGCGCGCCCCGCCGATGGACTCGCCGAGCCGCCGCCGTCAGTGCAGGCGGCAGTCCGCCGGGCAGCCGTCCTTGTCCAAGGTGTTGCCGTCGTCGCAGTCCTCGCCGACGTCGCGCTTGCCGTTGCCGCAGACCGCCGCGCTTTGGGCGCAGCGAACGCCGATGCTGCTGAGGAAGGCCGACCCCACAGGCGTGTAGACACCGATTCGCCCTGCGGCCCGCAGGTGACTGCCGTTGGCCGGCGTCGTGTGGGAGCCGCCCCGGGCGACGTGGTTGCCGTTGACCGACTGCCCCGGACCCTTGGGATTCGTCGCGGGCGCGGTCGCATAGTAGCCGGCGCTGTACCAGTCGCTGACCCACTCGGCGACGTTGCCAGCCATGTCGAAGGCGCCGGATGGGGAGGCGCCAGCGGTGGGGGTGCCGACGGGCTTCGGGCCGCTGCACTCGACGGTGGTGGCATAGGTGCAGCCCGAGCCAGGGTTCGAGGGAACCCAAGGGTAGGTCGGCATCACCGCGGCGCAGGGCTCACCCGGCTTGAGCGTGCAGTCGCCGCGGGCGGTCCGCTCCCACTCGGCCTCGGTCGGCAGGCGGCCGTTGGGCGTGACGAAGGCGCAGGCGTTCTCGGCGTCGGCGAAGTTGAGGTGCGTCGGCGCAGCCCCCGATCGTGCAAGGCTGGCGGCCCCAGGCGTCATGGCGCAAGAGGTAGGCGCGGGACTTGCCGTTCAACACCTCGCTGCCAACCGCCCAGACCTCCTTGCCGGTATACTCGATGTCGAGGAGGGCGCCCGTCGTCGCGAAGCCGACGAATCGCTGCCACAACACGGCGCCGCTGGCGTCGAGTCGGGCGACATACGCCGCCTTGTCGCCGTTGGTCGCCGTACCCGCGAGCAACAAGCCTATCGCGGTGCCCTTGGCCTTTCGGATCGACACGTTCTCTGGGAGCTTGCGCGTGAACAAGAGCTTGCCGTCGGCGTCATGGCGGCGCAGCTGGTGGCTGCCCGGCGGACCCACCACCAACCACCAGCCGCCGCTGCTCGCCTCAGCGGCGGCGTACGCATAGAGCCCGTCATGGATCCAGGAGGACGAAGTCGCTTGGTCAACGCTGCCGTACGCTGCGGTCACCACGCCGTCGTAGCCGCCGTCGGCCTGAGCGCGGCCAAAGAAGCGCCGACCGGAACCGCTGACAATCAACGCCCGCACCTCGGCCTCCTTGGCCTTCGCCGAAGGCAAGCTGTCGAATACCTTGGCGCCACCGGCGGCGTCGACGACGACCGCCCACCCCGTGTTGACGTTGGAGCTCACCGTGCGGGTGCCGCCCACCGCGAGCAAGCCGCCGCCGGCGTCGTGACCGAGGACGCTGACCGAAAAGGAAGCCTGTGGCGGAAACCCGAGCGCCACAGGCTTGGCCGACGTCAGGACATTGCCATTGGCGTCCCACTTCCAATAGCCGAAGTCGACATTCTGGGTGCTGCTACTGCTGATCCGTCCGAGCGCCGTGACGGCGCCGTCGCTCAGAACGGTGGTGACGGCGCACGTGTTGCCCGGCTTGTTGTTGCCGAGCTCCACCTGCCAGATCGCCTCCACCTTGGCGTCGACGCGGCGGAGCCAGTTCTGCGCCGTCGAGGTCTTGTCGACGTAACCGCTGAGACAGAGGGCGGCGCCGCCGTTGCCATCGGGGCCGATCGCGCGCGCCGTCGTCGAGTCCGCGAGCGACAGCGTGGACGCCGCCGGCCCAGGTTCGCCATTGGCCTTGCAGACGCCGGCGCCGCAGATGCCTGGGCAGCCGCCGCTGGCGGTGCACGCCGGGCCTGATGTCGGCTGCTGCAGGCATGCGCCAGACGGCAGGCACGAGCCGATCGTGCAGGGGTCGCCGTCGTCGCAGTCCAGCTCGCCGGCGCAGTTCGGCAGCGGTGCGACGCAGCGGACCCACTGCTTCGGCCCGCTCTCCTTGAGCTGAACGCTGTCGACGCTGCCGCCTAGGTAGCCGACGCGCCAGGCATACGTCGCCCCGCCTGCCCGGTCCGTGCCGCTCCAGAATCCTTGATCCACCGGCGTCTGCGGAAAGGCCTTGCCGTCGATGGACGGCGGGCCCTGGTCGGTCGTGACGAGGCCGTGCAGCTCGCGCACCGTCGGCAGCCGATAGTCGCCTGCGCCGTCCAGGTCCAAGGCGTCGCAGGCGCTGGCGCCCGCGGACCAGTGCGAGAGGGTGGCGGCGCGCTGCCAACGGAGGTTGGTCCGGCGGTCGAGCACCGTGTTGCCGCTGGCGTGGATCGAGAACCGATCCGCAGGCCCCGGCTTGGCAGATCCGCTGACGCAGCGCACGCGCCGCATCGCCGTCGTCGCCACAGTCGGGACGATATCGCCGACCCCAAAAAGGACGGCGTAGACCTTGTCGCTGGCGCCCCACTCCGCGGTTGAGGTCCAGTAATCCTCACTCTCCGTCAGCGAAAAGTGGACCTGGTCGATGACCGCATTCGGGCCATTGGGCACGACGGTGTAGTCGATGAGGCTCGCCAGCTCATGCACGGACGGCAACCGCTAGTCTGCCTTGCCGGCGAACACTTGGGTGCTGCAATGACTGGCGGCAGCGGATTTGGTCTTGGTCAGGCCCGCGCTCGGCCCCCAGGCGAGGCCAGTTTGGCTGTCGATCACGACCTTTTGGCCGCCGACGTCGGCGCCGAATCCATAGACATTGCTGGGCGACACCGGTCGGCGCCCCCAGACCGGGCCCATGGCCTCGCAGGCGAGAGCCTTCTGGCCGGCGACGTCGACGTCGTCGTCGACGACGACGGCGCCCAGACCGAGGCCGCAGCTGACCGCCTCGCAGGTCCCGCTCAAGCAGGCGCCGCCCTGCAATTCGGAGCAAGTCGCACCGTCGGCGACCAGCGTATAGACGCAGCCCTTGGTCGCGTCGCAGAGGTCGACGGTGCATGAATTGCTGTCGCCACACGCGATCGCCTTGCCGCCCTTGCCGTCGCAGGCGCTGTCCTTGCAAGTCTCACCCGTGGTGCAGGCGTCGCCGTCGCTGCAGGGCTTGTTGTTGGCGGGGTGCTGGCAGCCCTTCGCGTCGTCGCAGGTGTCGTCGGTGCAGCTGTTGCCATCGCTGCAGTCGAGGCCCTTGAGCGGCTTCTGGCATACGCCGCCGCCACACGTCTCGCCCAACAGGCAGACGCTATTGTCGGTGCAGGATGCGCTGTTCGGCAGCGACACGCAGCCGCTCTTGGCGTCGCAGCTGTCGTCGGTGCAGGGGTTCTTGTCGTCGCAGCTCAAGGCCGCGCCGGCGCAGCCGCCGAGCTTGCAGGCGTCGCCCGTCGTGCAGCCGTCGCCGTCGCTGCACGTCGCGGCGTTGGGCAGCTGGACGCAGCCCTTGCTCTTGACGCAGGTGTCGTCGGTGCACGAATTGCCGTCGTTGCAGTCGGTCACCTTCGGCGTCGGCGCGCAGGCCCCGGACGTGCAGGCGAAGGCGCCGTTGCAGAGGTCGCCGTCGTCAAAAGCCGCGCAGTCCACGGCGGCCTTGCAGCCGCAGAGGGCGCTCTTGCCCGGCGCGCACGCTCCCTGACCATCGCAGGCGTCGCCCCCGGTGCAGGGCTGACCGTCGTCGCAGACCGCTCCGGCAGCGAGCGCCGTCACGGCGCAGAGGCCGGTCTTCGGCTGGCACCGATTCTTCTGACAGGCGGTGTCATCCACCGACGGACAGACCTTGAGCGACTTCGGGTTGACCTTGCATTGCGGGGACGGCCCGGATTTGTCGCAGTACAGCGTGCCATTGCAGAGGTCGCCGTCCTCGAAGGCGGCGCAGTCGCTGTCGGCGCCGCACACGCAGACCGCCGTCCCTGGCGCGCAGGCGCCCTTGCCATCGCAGGCGTCGTTGGCCGTGCAGCCGGTGCCGTCGGCGTCGCACGTCACCTTGGCCGGCAGATCGACCATCGCGCAGGCGCCGGTCTTCTTCTGGCACTGGGCCTGCTTGCACGCCGCGTCGTCTACTGTCTGGCACGTCACGGCGGTCGCCGGGTTCAGCTTGCACTTGCCGATCGCCTTGTTGCAGTAGAGCACGCCGTTGCAGAGGTCGCCGTCGTCCTTGCCGGCGCAGTCGGCGTCGCTGGCGCAGCCGCAGGTGTCGGTGCCGCCCTTGCAGTCGCCGCCGGCGCAGACCTCGCCATCGGTGCAGACATCTCCATCATCGCAGGCCTTGCCGCCGCCCACCGGCGACTTCGCGCAGCCTCCGGTCTTTGGATCGCAGCTCGCCTTGGCGCACGCGGTGTCTTGCACGCTCGGGCAGGTGACGACGGTCGCCGGGTTGAGCTTGCAGGCGCCGGCGGCCTTGTCGCAGAAGAGCGTGCCGTTGCAGGCGTCGCCGTCCTCTTCCTTGGCGCAGTCGGCGTCGCTCTTGCAGCAGCTCCAGGTGCCGGGGGTGCACTTGCTGCCGGCCTCGCAGACGTCGCCGATGGTGCAGGCGACGCCGTCGCTGCAGGCCGTGCCGGGCGCAGCTTCGGCCTTGAGGCAGGCGCCGGTCTTGGCGACGCAGGAGGTCTGCAGGCAGCCCGAGTCGGTCGAGGCGTCGCAGGCGACGATGGTCGCTGGGTTGACCTTGCAGGCCCAGATCGGACCGCCCTTGTCGCAATAGGGCGTGCCGTTGCAGAGATCGCCGTCGTCCTGGCACTCGGCGTCGGCCTTGCACTTGCAGGCAGCAGCGTCGCCGCCACCGCAGGCGCTGGCCTTGCACACCTCGCCGACGCTGCAGCTGAGGCCGTCGTCGCAGGTCGCCAAAGGGCCGTCGGCGGCGTCCGCCGGCTTCACCTCGCGGCGGCAGGTGGGCTTGCCGTCGGCAACGATGGGGCCATCGCAGTGCTCCAGCGTGCGCTCCACCGCCGTCATGCCGCAGACGCCGGTCAGCGGCTAGCAGGCGTTCTTGTTGCAGGCGCTGTCGAGGCTGGCGTCGCAGATCTTGGTCTGCGCCGGGTTCGGCACGCAGGCGAACGCCGGCCCGGCGGCGCCGCTGTTCTTGGCGCAGTAGAGCGCGCCGCGGCACTTGTTGGCGGCGTCGGCGGCAGTGGGCGCCGGGCAGCTGACGAGGCCCGGCTCGCAGGCGCAGATCTGGGTGCCGCTCTGGCAGGCGCCCTTCTGGCACAGGTCGCCCTCAGTGCAGGCCCTGCCGTCGTCGCAGGCGGTGCTGTCGGGCAGCGGCTGCTTGGTCAGCGGATCTAGGCACTGCACCTCCAGGCAGAGCGCGTCTTGGCCCGTCAGCGCGGTGCAGGCGCCCAGGCCGGCGTCGCCGCAGACCCGGCGTCCCTTCCAGCGGCGCTGTTTGGCGCCTTCGCCGTCGACCAGCCAGCAGGCGGTGCCGTGCGCCTCCAGCTTGGAGACCGGCGGGCAGTCGCAGGCGCCAAGGCCACCGGGTCCAGCGCCCGCCCGCACGCACTGCTTGAGCTCGCCGCCCTCGATGCCCCTGGCCTCCTTGCAGACGCTGCCTGCCGGGCAGCCGGCGTCGCTGACGCAGGCGATGCCGCAGAAGGCGCCGGCGTCGCCGTAATCGACGCAGGCGGCGTCGCTGTGGCCCGAGGCGCGGCAGGTGGCGTGGCTGTCGCAGGGCCGGCAGAGCAGGCCGCCGTCTGGGATGCAGAAGAAGGCGCCGTCGCCGCCGCCGCTCTGCCCCTTGCAGGACCAACCGGCGGCGCACTGCCCATCGCCGCAGAGCGCGCTGCAGCGGCCACCGGCGCTGGTCTCGACGCAGAGGCCGCTGTCGCACTCGGTGGCCGCTTCGCAGGGGCAGCCAAAGGCGCCTGGGCGGCCGAGGTCAACGTCCTCGGAGCCGCCGGCGCCGATGTCCTCAGTCGCCGTGTCTTGCTGGCCGTCGGCTTCGGCGTCGGCTTTGCTGGCGGCAGTTGGCTTGGGCCCGCAGGCGGCGCAGAGCGCGAGACCGGCGAGGAGTGTCGCCCATGCGGTGGGATGGGCGAGGCGCATGGGCATGGCTGACGCTCCGCCGAAGTTCTTGCCGAATCACCTCCCAGGCCATCGAAATTTGACATCGACGCCAACCCAGCAGAGCAGGCCAGAGGCGCAGCGGCAGGGGTCATTCGCGCCGGCGCTGCTCAGCCTCGATCCCCGCGGCGCCCGGCGGCGCCGCTGGTCAGCGGCCCTGCAGCAGCGGGTGGTTCGCCCGCACCCAGGCGATGGCGTCGGCTAGGGTCTCGTCGCCCGGTCGCGCCGCGAAGCCAAGCTCGGCCTCGGCGCGCGTTGAGCCGAGGCCCCAGTGGTGGGCGCCCATCTCGAACACCACAGGGTCGGGGAGCGGCGAGTGGCGGTCGCCAGGCAGCCGGTGCACCGCGGCGTCGACGACGGCGGCGATGCGTCGGGCCAGAGCCGGCTGCAGCACCCGTGTCGGTGCCGGAACGCCCGAGAGCGCCGCCACGCGACCAAAGAACTCAGGCACCGTACAGGCCGTGCCGACTAGGTGATAGGCCGGCGAGGGCGCCGGCAGCAGCGCCGCCCGGATCATCGCCCGCGCCGCGTCGCGCACGTCGACGAAGTGGATGCCGCCGTGCAGCAGGAAGGGCAGCTTGCGGCGCAGGTGGCGGATGATGTTGCCGGTCGAGCGGAAGCGGTGATCGCCCGGACCGAGCAGGACCGGCGGGCGGAAGACGACGAAAGAGACCCCGAGGCGCTCGGCGAGGCGACGTCCGTCCTCTTCGGCGCGGATCTTCGAGGCGTAGTACGGCCACGCTCCGGCGGTCTGATGGGCGAAGGGAGCGTCTTCCAGTGGCGCGGCGCGCGGATCCATCGACGCCCCGACCGTGCCCGAGCTCGAGACGAAGACCAACCGGGCTTGATGGCGCGCGGCCACACGCACTATCGCGAGGGTGCCATCGACGTTGGCCTGCACCATCGGCGCCGGCGCTCGACGGCTGTGCTGCACGACGGCGGCGCCATGGAGTATCGCCGCCACCCCGGTCAGCGCGGCGTCGTCTTGCCAGCGCTCGGCGTCGAGCAGGTCGCCCGCCACGGTGGCGATGGGCCCGCCGAGGGCCTCTAGCGCCGCGAACCACGGCTCCCGGCGCAGCGCCGCGGGGTCGCGCGCCAGACACACCGGCTCAACGGGGCAGGGCAGCGAGCGGACGAACGCGACGTCAGAGCGTAGCGCCTCGAGCCAATGGCGACCGAGGAAGCCACTGGAGCCGGTGATCAGCAGCCGTCGCGCCGCCGTCGGCTGGGACGTCGCCGATGGCGAGGCGGAGTTGGCCGTTGGCGCTGTCGGGGACGATGGATGGCTCATGGAGGCTCGGCAGTGCGCCAGGCTCGGCGCCGGTGGGTGCGCCGCCCGATTGGCTGGCGCCACCGCTCAGGTCCGCGGGCCGGCCGCCGTCGGTCGGTCGCCGTCGCAGCGGCGCGTCAGGGATCGCCTCCGGCCAGGCGCAGGCCCGGGCCCAGGCGTCGAGCTCACCGGCACGCGGCCCCCACGCCAAGCCGTTGCCAGGGAGCGCCTCGAGGATGCCGCGGTCGCACAAATCCTCAAGCGCTGCCTCGACCTCGGGCAGGTGCAGGGCAGGGCGCTCGCGGACCATGCGCGTCGCCGTCAGCTCGGCGAGGGGTAGCGAGGTCTCGGCCAGCAGGCGGGCGACCGCGACATACTCGTCGCAGATCGGCCGGAACAGCGCCTCCAGCAGGGCGCGGATCTGCGGTGAGCGGGGCGCCTCGACGAGGTCCACCTGCGCCGCTGGCATGTAGGTGTTGACCTGGCAGTGCCGCCGAATCGCGAAGTTATCCGGGCAGGTCGCTCGCGCCTCCGGGTAGAACAGGTGCATCCAGTGGTAGCGCATGGTGCGCTCGATCTCCATCGAGACCGCGTGCTCGGCGCCGAGCTTGCTGGTCAGCACCACACCGCCGCGGCTGCGCAGGGCATCGGCCAGCGCGGCGGCGTCGATGCCGTCGATGGGGTTGCGCGCCAAGAAGCAGCGCAGGTGGTGCGCCGTCGCGGCGGTGTGGGCCTGCAATTGCGCCATCACCTCGATGGCGACCGTGTGGACGTCCTCCTCGGGGCCCATCTCGATGGGATCGCCGCAGACGACGTGGACACGGCCGATGTCGACGGCGCCGGCCAAGAGCTTGCCGGTCCACAGGAGCAGCTTGCGCAGCTGCATCGCCGGCTTGGGTTCGCCCTGCAGCTCACGCAGGAAGCTCTGCTCCTCCGGGACCCGATCATAGGTGATCGCCACCGGCAGCAGCACGCAGCGCTGTCCGGTCTGCTGAATCGCCCGCAGCAGACCACGGCGCGGCTTCATGAACTGCCGCGACCGGGAGCGGGTGCCCTCGATGAAGAACTCGAGCGTCTGCTTGCGGTCGACCAGCTCGCGGATCTTGTTGTTGAGCTCCGGGTCTTCGCGCCCGACGCCGCGCTTCAGGTAGAACGCCTGGGTCTGCTGGAAGAGCCAGCCGAGCACCGGGATGCGCGAGAACTCCTCGGCGGCGGCGATGTGCGGGATCGGGATGCCGAGGTCGGCCCTGGCGAAGAAGAGGTACGAGCAGACCAAGAAGTCCATGTACGAGCGGTGGGTCGGCACGATGACGTAGAGCACGTCGTCGTCGCTGCCGCGGCGGGCGCGCTGGAAGCTCGGCCGGTCGAACGTGACCGAGTCGGCCATCATCCGGAGCGCCTGTCGCATGGTGTAGGCGGCGCCGCGGATCGCCCAGTTGCCCTCCTTGGCGTCGGCGGCCCAGGTGAGGTCGGTCTTGCCGTCGCTGTGACTGCGGCCGGCGACGGCCATCTCGCGCTCGTCCTTGCGGACCAGGTTGCGGTAGACGCCGCGGCAGACCAGCTCGACGTAGCTGGCGGGTTCGAACGCCTCGTCGTCGTAGGCGGCGGCGCTCTCGAAGTGGAAGGTGTTCTGCGTGAAGTACGGGAACGCCTCGTTCAAGTAGCTGATCTTGTCTGACATCTTGCCGAGGCGTCGCTGCAGGCGGAATTGGCCGGTGGCGGTCAACAGCGTCCGGGTGAGGCGAGTCGGCGTCTCGTGGTGGACCAGCGCCAGCGCCTTATAGGCGAGGGGCTCGGTTCCAATCCAGCGCAAGTTTGGCTCCTGATCGATGGGGTGCTCGCGGAAAAAGGACTCAATCCCGTCCGTACACACTTTGACGTTGCAGAGCTTGTCGGTGCCGGCGACGGCGTGGCGGATGACGGGCGGGCTGCCGACGGGGCTCGCCTGGCCCAGCAGGCAGGTGTCGATCGCGACCTCGGCCACCACGTCGCAGGGCACGATGTCGAGGGCGGCGCGGGGGTCGGCGCGCAGCACTTGCAGGCGGCCGGCGCCGATGAGCGCGACGAAGCCGGCGAAGGCGGCGGCGCTGTCGATCCAGCCCGGCATCGGGTGATGCAGGCTGGCCGAGACGATGGAGGGCCGCACGATGGACAGCGGGATTTCGCCCCGCCGCTGGGCGAGCAGCGACTCGTTCATGCACTTGGTCAGCGTGTAGGTGTTCGGGTGACCGGTTTGCGCCTTGAGCGCCCGCTCGTCGGCCCGACCAGCCAGGATGTCTGCCCAGACCGCCTCGACGTCGATAGGCAGCTGCACGAGCGACTCAGGCGCCACGCCGTCGACCGTAGCGCGGTACGGAGTCACGTAGGCCGTCGAGACAAAGACCATATGCCGCAACGGCGAGCCGTGCCTGACGGCCGCTTCACCGCGGGCCGGACGAAAGAGCTCGAGCATGTTCATCGAGCTGGTGATGTTGGCGGAGGCGGCGTCGGCGATCGGCAGGTCGAATTCCACAGAGGCGGCGCAGTGAATGACGTGAGTGGTCTCGCGGCGCGCGCGGGCAATCTCGTTGCGATGCAGGCCGCAGCCGGGCTGCGTCAGCTCACCAACAACGACGCGAACCAGCTTGCGCCAGCCCGGCGACAGCAGCGAGAAGCAGCGCGAGGCGGCGACATCCTCGAAGCGACCCTCCGGCGACTGGCCCTTCTTGGCCCGCACCAACACCGTGATCGAGGCGATCCCAAGCTCCTCCTCGCGGCGCAGGAGCTCTTGCAGGACGACCTTGCCGACGAAGCCGGTGACGCCGGTCACGAAGACGTGGGCGCCGTGCGCGCGGACCGCTATGGGTTCGACCGCGGGCGCTGCCTCTGTGGCGCTGTGGTCGCTGGGCACATCATGGCCAATGCTCGGCGCGGCGCTCTCAGACTTGTGCTTTGAAGCCATTGGCTTGCCTCCGGGAACTCGCGTCAATCGGCTCGCGCTCGGCTGCGACCGGCGCCTTCTCACGCCTTGGGCAGGAACCGATCGCCGTGGGCGTCGTCAGCGCCGGCTCCGGCGTGACGCAGGCCGTCCTACTTGCCGACCCCGACAGTGCCTTGGCTTGAGGCGGCGAGCAACTGGTTGCCGACGCCGAAGACGTCGTGCGGATCGAGCGCCGCCTTGGCGGCTCGGTTCCAGGCCAGCGCCGCTGGCGTCAGGATCTCCGGCAAGAACCCGCGGCGGATCTTACCGACCCCGTGATGGTGAGACAGGGAGCCACCGCAGCGCAAGATCTCCTCGCGCGCAGCATGCTCGATCTCGGCGAAGACGGCTGGGGGGTCATCGACGCCGACATAGCTGAATGCCAAGTAGAAGTAGATGCAGACGCCGGTCTGGTAGAGCTGCGTGACGCGGCAGGTGATGAAGGGCTTGCCGGGCAGGCTGCGGGCGGCGTGCTCTTGATAGACGCGCCTCTTGACGCTCTCGCACAGCGACAGCGCCTGGCTCCACGGCACGCTGGTCTCGAACGACTCTGCGATGACCTTGTACTTCATCACGAAGTCTCGGATGTAGGCGATCCCGAAGGTCAGCTGGTAGCCGCGCGCTCCGTTCTCGGCGCCGGCCCGCATGCCACCATGTCGCCCGGCGAGGCCATAGACGATGGCCTCCTCCGCCTCCACATCGGCGCGGCTGCCCTCAAAGACCAAGGTGGCGGCGACCATCTGGTTCGGATCGAAGCCCTTGAGCCGCGTGACGACCAGCTTCTCCACCTTGGACTTGTAGACGCGCCAGCCCTCCGTCGCTGGCTTGAGCGCCATGCCGAACTGGAATTGCAGGTTGTCCACGAGGCGCACCGACGCCGGCGGGCGGCCGTTGCGCTGCAGATCGAGCAGAAAGGAGACGCCGTCATCGAAGGTGCGGAACAAGATGGAGCCGTAGCGCTGCACCTCGGGCAGGGGGAAGAGCTTGACCACGGCGCTGGTTACGATGCCGAGCGTCCCCTCGCTGCCGAGCAGGGTGCGCTTGGGGTCGATGCCGATAGACTCGCGGGGCGCGATCTGCTCACGACGGATCGTGCCGGTCGCGGTCACGGCGGCCACGTCAAGGAGAATGTCCTCGATGTTGCCGTATTTGTTCTTTTTCATGCCGGAGGCGTGGGTCGCGATCCAGCCGCCGAGCGTACTGAACTCGACCGAGTCCGGCTCGTGGCCCATCGTGAAGCCGTAGGCGGCGAGCTGCTGCTGGATGTGACGCCCCACGGCGCCGGCCTCGATCTCGGCCATGCGGTTGATGGGGTCGATCCAGAGCACCCGGTTCATGCGGCGCATGTCGACGCTGCAGATGAGGCGCTCCTCGGCGGGATCGCAGCGCAGGGCGTCGGTGACGTTGGTGCCGCCGCCGTAAGGGATCAGGGCGGCGCCGTGAAGTCGCGCCGCCTCGACCAGCGCCTCGACCTGCGCCACGTCCTGCGGCTCGACGACGAGGTCCGGGACGCGCGCGACCTTGCCGTACTTGACCGCCCACATCTCCTCTTGGGTGTGGCCGTGGCCGCGGCGCAGGCGCAGCTCGGCGTCATCCGTCACGGCATCGGCGCCGCAGATATCGACGGCCGACTGGTGAAAGCCGGCGTTTTTGCGCGGCTGTGGGATCACCGGCGGGTAGTGCGGTTCGTGGGTGTCGCGCAGATCGACCGGGATCGCCATGACATCGCGGATCCACGGCAGCAGATTCGGCAGCTCGGCGCCGCACAAGCTGTAGCGATCGCCGGTGAGCACGACCGCGCCGCGCTCGTTGACGCGAAACTCGGTGTCGTCGAAGCCCCAGACGTCGAGGCTCTCCCGCGACGGATCGGCGGCCAATGGCTGCGGGTGAATGCGGGTCTCTTCGGCGTGTCGGGCGGCCGGCAGCACCGGCGGCGGCGGCGGGCTGCGGTCGAGGAGGTCGGCGACCGGCGCCACGCTCTGGGCGCCGCTCTGCAGGAGGTCAGCAGCCTTGTCAAGCAATTCTGAACGCTTGCGCAGGCGAGTCCACACCCCGCTCTGCCCGTCCTTTGCCGCCATCGTCGCCCCCTCATCGTCACTGTGCCGCCGACAGCACCAAGAAACCGCCTCACACGCAACGCGGGATCACCGTCACCGCGCCGAGCGCTGCCTCGCGTCCGCTAACCGCAGCCGCGCCCTGGCGCAACGCTCCGCCCGGCGCAGCGCAGACGGCGCAGAGAGCACGCGCATCGCAGGGCGGCCAGATAGGCCACCCGACGGCGCGCGTCAACGGGAATCGACGTTGTGTAGGCCCGGGCCTGACTTGGCGCGGTGGTAGGGGCGGGTGCCGCCGCGACGCGGGCCGCACGCTGTCGGCGCGCACTTGGCACCGCCGCGCGGGCCGGCGACCCTAAAGAGCGCCCGGCCACCTTCGTCTGAGCGCTCACCGGGAGTTCGCCCCATGGAGACAGCCGATCCCGCAGCGCAAGCGGCGGCGTCCGACCGCGGCGATGACGGCCTGCCTGACGCCAGGCAACGACGTCGGCTGCTGATCTTCCTGTCAGTGGCGACGTTCTTCGAGGGCTTCGACATCCTGGCCTTGACGCAGATCTTGCCCTCGCTGCAGGCGGACTTCCGGCTTGACGACGCCGAAGTCGGCTGGCTGCTCGGCGGGATCAACGTCGGCTCCATCCTCGCCTTCTTGCTGGTGCGGCGGGCAGACGTCGTCGGCCGGCGGCCGATCATGATGACGACCATCGCCGGCTACACGGTCCTGACGGGGCTCTCGGCCCTCGCCACCGACGTCTGGCAGCTCGGCCTGTGTCAGTCGGCGGCACGCATGTTCCTCATCGCCGAGTGGGTCACCAGCATGGTGTACGCCGCGGAGTCGTTCCCGGCACGTCAGCGGGCGACGATGATCGGAATTATCCAGGCCTTCTCCAGCCTTGGCGCCGTGACCTGCGCGGCCGTCGTGCCACTTCTGCTCAAGACCCCGCTGGGCTGGCGCGCCATCTACGTCGCCGGCGTGATTCCGCTGGTGATTCTCGCCTTTGCGCGGCGAGATCTGCCTGAGACGCCACGCTTTGTGGCCGCGAGGGCCCGCGGCGGCGATCTCGCGAGTCGGCGGCTGACTGCGATCCTGCGCGGACCCTATGCCCGGCGGGTGTTGCAGCTGGCGTTGATCTGGGGCCTGACCTATCTCGGCACCCACAACGCGGTGACGTTCTGGAAGCAGTTCGCTGTGTTGGAGCGCGGATTCACCGACGCCGAGGTCGGGATGAGCGTCGCCATCGCGGCGGTCGCGGCGATGCCGGTGCTCTTTGGTGTGGGGCCGCTGCTCGACGCCATCGGTCGCCGGCGCGGCGCGGTGGTCATCCACGGCACTGCTGCGGTGGCGATCGTGCTGTCGTACACCTTGGAGGGGCGGTGGCCTCTGACCGTGGCGCTGGCGTTTGGCATCTTCGGCGCGTCGGCGGTCTTGCCGGTGCTAAACGCCTGGACCGCCGAGCTGGTCCCGACGGCGATCCGCGGCGACGCCTTTGCCTGGGCCAACAACTTGCTTGGGCGCCTCGGCTACGTCATCGGACCCGTGCTGGTCGGCCAGGTAGCGGCGCTCGGCGTTGGCTGGGGCGTGGCGGTGGCTGCGACCGCCGTCTTTCCGACAATGGCGCTGCTCTTGCTGCTGCGCTGGTTGCCGGAGACCGGCGGGGCCGCCTTGGACGGCGAAGTCGCAGACCAGCGCTGAGGGCCCGCCGACGCTGGCGCTCGAGATCGCGCGCTGGCGCCGCCTGTCGACGGCCTACTCGCCGTCAAACCCGCCCTTGACCGCACGTACAATCGCCGCCAGCGCGACGGCCGGCAGCCCGAACCGACACGACATCGCGCCTGCAGGCGCCACGCAGCTCGCGCGCAGCGAGGCATCCTCCGGCCACTCCGGGAGCATCGGCAACATGCCGCGCGCGATCTGCACAAGCGGGGCCGGATAGAGGCCGAATTGCATCGTATGGACAGCGTCGCCGAAGGCCTGGCGGTACCACGGCGCGCTCACGAGGCCCGACGGCGGGCCGCCGGCGCCGCCTGCCCGCGCTCGAGCGGCCTTGGCCAGCGACGCGGCGTCGCGGCCGAACACCAAGATCACCGCGTCGCTGTCCGCGCAGGCGGCGACCTCCAGGTGATCGCCGATCATCTGCAGCGCCATGCTCATCAGCGGGTTGGTCATTCCGCCTTGCTGCATTGGAGGGAGCTTGACGCGCAGGACATGACAGCGCAGCCCATCGGCGTCGACGGTGAAGGACTCGAGCGCCATCGCCTTGGTGTTTAGCTCGCGCTGCACGCCGGTAAAGAGCGCTCGCCACGAGCCGGCTTCCAAGGCGCTCTTGGCCGCCGGCGGCAGCTGCTGCGCGATCTCGGGCCGGCCGAGGATCAGCGCGCGCAGGACTTGCAGGCTGCCATCCGCCACGACGTCGAGGAGACCCGCCGGATCAGACGACTGGATGAGGCCCGTCATGGCGAGCGGAAACGGCCCGTCCATGTGCACCGCGATGGCAGAGAACGGCCCGGCGCGACGCAGCATGCCACGCATGAGGCCCTCCAGGGCGGCCAAGGCGGCGGTGTCATTGGGCAATAATATCCGCCAGGTCTGCAGGGCGGTGTTGATCTGGCGATCCGACGCCGTGGGATCGCTGGTGCTGGCCGACAGCATCCAGGTCGAGGCCGGCAGCCGCCCCAGCAGCGGCGAGGGCCCAGCCGCGCGCACCTGTTCGACCATGCCGGCGAGCTCGCTCTTGGCGTTCAGCGTCACGCGGGCGTCGAAGATGATGTCGTCGCGCTCATCGCTGAGGCCGATCTCCAGGGTCTTGGAGCCGACGAGGATCAGATCCAACCACTGCCGCCAAGGGCCCAAGGAGGCGGACAACAGGCCGGCTTCCGTTGTGCCCATGCCTGGTTGGAGGTCGCTCGCCCTCAGTTTCGCCAGCGCGGCGTCGAGATCAGCGCCGTGGTGACGCGATACGGCGGCGATGGAGACACCGGCCTGGATCAGCGACGTCGGCTGCAAGGTCTGGGCGCAGCGAGCGAGGCTCTCGGCGCGGCCCAGCTGCGCCCCCTTCATCGCGCCGAGGGCCGTGGTCGGGTGTGAAAACGCGATCTGGGCCGGGATCTTGGTGTCGGCCGGCTGCAGCGCCAGCTCGGCGCCCTCGGCGGCAGGGCGCTTCAACCTGGCGTTCTTTTGCTCGAACGTCGCGCGGTCGCGGATCGGCAGCAAGACCGTGGCGCCGTCCTTGGGATCGGCTCCCGCCACGTGTTGCACCAAGACGTGGATGGCCCGCGGCCAGTCGAGCCACTCGGCGTCGATGGCGCCGGCCTTCTGCGCGCTCTCGTTCAGGGCGCCGCGGATGCGGTCGCGCACGGAAGATCCCGGCGCCAGCAGCTGCGACCGGGCGCCAAGGCGGTCGGCGGCGGCGACCCAGCGGTCCATGGCGGCGATCGATACCCACCCCAACAGGGCGCCGTCGGCCTTGCGCACGGCCGTCTCACAGCCCTCGACGCTGCCCTGCCGCAGCTGCAGCGGCCCGGTCCCGCAGCCGGCGGCCAGGAGCAGCCACAGCGCGACCCCAACGGCGGCGCTCGGGCCGCTAGGGCCGCAGCGAAGGCGATTCGCCCATCGAGAGGAGAGCTGAGCCACTGGACGCTCCTGGGGCGGCGGCGGCCGCTGGCGCGAGACGCCCCCCGGTGGACGATCCGGCGCGCCGCGCATCGGGACTGATCTGCCAAGCGATGTCAACGCCGACGAGGCCGCTCCTGCGCGGTCCGCCGGCCAGGGCGCCTGCC
>SXNM01000395.1 GCA_005777155.1 Pseudomonadota bacterium
CCGGCGGCGCGCGCCACCGCCCCGACAGCCGCCTCAGCGCGAGACGCGGCTCGGCAGACCCACCGCGGCGCGCACACGCTCCAGCACCGGCTCCGCCACCGCCCGGGCGCGCTTAGCGCCGTCGCGCAAGATGTCCTCCAGCCCGTCGCGGTCTGCCATCAGCGCCTCGAAGCGACCACGCAGCGGGGCGAATGTGGCCTCGGATTGCTCGAAAAGCGCCTGCTTGGCGTGCCCGTAGCCGTAGCCGCCGCCACGATAGCGCGCCTCAAGCTCGGCGTGGCCTGCAGCGTCGGCGAACAAGCGATGCAGCGCCACGACGTTGCAGCGGGTCGGGTCCTTCGGCGCCTCTAGCGGCGTGCTGTCGGTGACAATGGCCATCACCCGCTTGCGGACTTCTTTAGGCGACCCGAACACTGGGATATGATTGTCGTACGATTTCGACATCTTTCGCCCGTCTATGCCAGGCACCACTCCGGTCGCCTCGCGCACAACCGCCGACGGCAGCTTCAAGCCACCACCGAGCCAGCGGCCTTCGCCGTCGTGACGACTGTCGCCAAGAAAGGCTTGGTTGAAGAACCCAACCATATCACGAGTCATCTCCAAGTGTTGGATCTGGTCACGGCCGACCGGCACCACGTCGGCGTCGTAGAGCAAGATGTCCGCCGCCATCAGCACCGGAGAGCCGACGACGCCGAAGTTGACGTCGCGCTCGTGCGCCCGGGCATCCTTGTAGGCGTGGGCCCGCTCCAACAGGCCAAAACCGGTGACGCAGCCAAGCGCCCAGGCCAGCTCGCAGACCTCGGGGATATCGCTCTGGCGCCAGAGCACCGCCTCCGCCGGATCGAGCCCGGCGGCGATGAGGGTCGCCGCGACCTGGTAGCTGTCGGTGCGCATCTTCTCGGCGTCGCGCACCGTGGTCAGGGCGTGGAGGTCGGCGATGAAGTAGAAGCTCTCGTAGGCCTTCGACATCTCGACCGCGGGGGCGATCATGCCGAAGTGATTGCCCCAATGGGGCATGCCGGTCGGCTTGATGCCGGAGAGCGCGCGCAGGCGGGGACCTACCACTTGAGCCTCTTCGCGAGCTGCCGGCGCGTTGCCGCCGGGCTGGAGTCGCGTTGCGGGGGACGCGGGCGGGCGCGTCGGGCTAGGGCGCGGGCTCGACCTTGAGCTCGACCCACGGGATATAATCCAAGCGCTGCTCGTCGTAATCCTCGCCAGCGCCCTTGACTGACACCTGCACGCCGAACCAGGCCCGCGACTCGCCCTGCTCGAGGATGCGCCGCGAGGTCTCCTCACCGCGGCTGACCGCGATCTCGGCGCTGCCGTCGCGAATGACCCGGCCGTCCTCGAGCGTCCGCTTGGTCCACGACGCCCTGACCAGCGACACCACGACCTCGGCGCCGTCGATGGCATAGGCGGTGTCTTTGAGGCGAATCAACTCACCCACCTTGGCGTGGGGCCCGGCGTGATCGCGGTAGGCGTCCGGCGTCGATGGCTTCGTCTCCGCCGCTGCCGCTGGGGGCCGCGGCGCTTCGATGAGCTGGGCGTTGGCGCAGGCGGCGAGCCCGGCGACCAGCGCCAAGCATGCGGCAACGCTGGCCGGCCGAACGACAGCGGCAGGACCGAAGGCGGAGTCAGGGTTGGGATGCATCGCGATCCTCCCGCGCCGCGGGCCGGGCGCAGGCGGCGAAGGTAGCACGGCGCGGCGCGTTGCGCAGCGGCCCCGGCGCCAGTGTCCACCCGGCAGCCAGCACCGAGCGCGCTGGTTGCGGCGGGTGCCAGGCCGGGTCCCCAGCGCTCCTCAGCGATCCTGCGCGAGCGCGGGCGTGCGGCGCTGCGATCAACGTTGGCGCTGGGTCGCCCGGCGGTCGCTTCGCCGACGCAGCTGCTGCTCGATCTTCAGCTCGCAGGTGTGCTCAGCGTCCTGGTCGAAGGTGAAGGCCATCGATCGGGTGCCGACCCGGCCGGCCGCGCCGCAGCGTCCACTCAGGGTCACGCCGGCCGGGATGCTGACCTCGACCTCGCCTTCGCCCTTGAACTTGAAGCGGAACGAGGTCGGCGTCGCCTCGACCCGCAGCAGCCGGGCGCGCATCGGCAGCGTGGTCAAGCGCACCTCCGAGGAGGCGGCGTCGCCCAAGCGCACGAGGTAGCTCCGCGGCCCGGCGCCGGTCCACACGCTGTCGTCGGAGAAGGCCGGCCAACCATCGACCGAGACGACGCGGCGGCCCGGCGGCAGGTCGAGGCGCAGCGCCATCACGCCAGCCTCATCGTCGGCGTCGACGTCGACAAAGAGGCTGTCAGCGTCGATCGGGCTGACGTGGACCGCCGCCTTGCGCAGCGACTTCAGGCGCGCCGCGGCCTGCAGGCCGGTGACGAACTCGGTGCCCTTGTCGCGGGCGTAGGCCAAGAAGTCCGTGAACATGAACTCCTGGTACTGCGGCCCCTCGTAGGCCGTCGGGCCGTAGTCGTGCCACGGCCAGACGACGAAGGCGCCGCGCGCATGGGCCGTCAGGCTGTCGAACTGCTGCTTCCACAGCGCCAGGCCCTCGGTCGCGGACAGCTTCTTGAAGTCGATGATCGTGAAGTCGAAGTAGAGGTTCGGCGCCAGGTAGACCATGTCGTAGTCCGGCGTCAGCCAGCCCATGGCGCCGTGGTAGCCGGCGCTGGTGCCGGAGTAGTCGGCCGTGGCGTAGGCGAACCACTTGTTGAGCTCCCAGTCGACCGCCAGCGTCTCGGGGTTGCCGGGCACCGCCGCGGACTGCACCGGCACGCCGAGCTGCTTGGCGATGACGTCCCGTGACTGCGCGAACTCATAGTGCAGCTGCGCCGGCGTCAGCGACGCAGTGTAGTGCGGGTGGGTATAGGAGTGGGTGCCGATCTCGTTGCCCAGCGCCATGAGCGACTTGTAGATCGGCCCCGACTTGGTCCAGTCGGTGATCTCGCCGGCGCCCTTGTTGTCGCCGACGTTGATGTAATAGGAGCTGACCATGTTCAGGGTCTGCTTCCACTTGTTCACGATCGGCATCAGCTGCGCGTAGACGGTGGGCGCCTCGTCGATGTACTGCGACTGGTCCATGTCGCAGCGCCCGATGAAGACGGAGTCGAAGCGGGTCGGGTGCAATCCGACCGCGACGCCCTCACCGAAGGCCACCCAGCGCAGCGCACGCGCGACCAAGTCGGTATCGCCGGCGATCGACGGGCTGGCGAAGTGGACGACGCGCGCCGCCGGCTCGACTGCCCAAATCGCCGCGCGCCGCTCGGTGGAGCCGTCGGCGAGCTTGGCCTCCGCGATGGCGATCGAGTCGGCGACGCTGAAGAAGCGCTTGAAGTACAAAAGGTAGCCGCCCGGGTAGCTGCCAAGCTCGGCGCCGTCGGTGTAACCCCGCGTGATCGCGTGGCCGGCGCCGGCGCGGATCACGTGGTCCTGCGGGCCCCAGTAGCCCTCGAGCGTGACGCCGAGGACGCGCTTCATGCGGGCGTAGCTGTCGCCAGGCAACGCGGCGCCGTGCGGGTCGTTGGTCAGCAGGTTGCCGACTGCGACGACGCCGGTGCCGTAGTGATAGACGAGCCGCGTCAGGACATCGGCGACGACGTCGGCCTTGTCGGCGGCGACGTTGGCGAAGTAGGGCAGCAGCAGCACACTGAAGTCCTTGACCTTTTGGATATCGAGCAGGGCGTCTTCGTGCACGAGCTCAAAGGGCATGCCAGCCAGCGCCGCCTGGTGCTGCATCGCCGCGTAGAGCTGGCTGTAGGCCTTGTCGCCGAAGAAGGCGGCGGCGCTTGTGGCCGAAAAGACGAGACCGACGCGCAGCGCGTCGTCACCGGCCTTGGGCGGCAGGTCGATCGGGTGGTAGAGGCGATGGCCGGGGCCCGTGAAGTCCGCCGGCAAGAAGATGGCGTCGTTGACGTCGACCGAGACGTCGATGGCTTTGGGCAGCGTCTGGCCCGGCGCGGCGAGCAGGGCCCGGTCGAGGGCGATCTCGATGGTGCCGCCGTCGGCGCTGCGGGCGTGGGGGAGGGGCCCGATCTGCCAGTTCTGCGCCGCGGCGCCGGTGTACAGGTGCGGCGTGCCGTCCCAGGCGACGTTGACGTTGTGCTCGCTGCCGACCGCGATGCCCCAGACTTGGTGGCCGGTGGCGCGGTTGAGGTCGGTGTTGAGCCAGAACGTCGTGCCGGCGCCGATCGCGCTGGCCGGCGGCAAGGCGCGTAGGGCCAAGTAGTAGGTGTCGGCGGTGGCGCGGCCATAGACCTCGTAGTTCAGCACCGCCATGCCGGGCAGACGGTCGATGCGATCCTGCAGGGTCCACTCGCCGAGGCTGCCGTCGAGCGCGATGGGGCCGTCGGGCGACGCCGGCGCGGGCGGCACGCCCTTGTCGTCGATGACGTAGCCACCGCCGCCGAACCACGTCGGCAAGAAGGTCTGGTTGTTCAGGTCCATCCAGGTGCGAATGTGGCCCTTGGAGCCGAGCAGGCCGTGGCTCACCTCGAGCTCAAGGACGGTGTGGTTGGCGTTGAAGCTGTGGCTCAGCGGCCCGGCGACCCAGGCCTCGCCGTCGGCGCCGGTGTAGAGGTGCGGGGTGCCATCCCAGGCGATGTTGATGTTGGCCTCGGCGCCGACGTAGGCGCCCCAGAGCATGTAGCCGGTGGCGGAGTCGAGATCGGTGTCGAGCCAGAACGTCGAGGCCGGGCCGATGGCCACCGGCGCGACGATCGCAAGGTGGTACTTGCCGAGCGCTGCGTCGTGGTAGCCGTAGAGCTGGTGGCCCGTGACGCCGAAGCCGGGGACGAGGTCGAGACGATCGGCCGGCGTCCAGTCGTCGAGCACACCGTCGTGCTTGAATTCACGGGCCTGCGCGGTCGACGCCAGCATCAGCCCGGCGAGCGCGACGGTCAGGGCCAGCGCGCGGCTTCGAAGTCCGGATCCCGACCGCTGCGGTCGATCGCGAAGGAGCGTCGCCTCGTGCCTGCTAGTCAGCTTGCGGTCGATTATGGTCCCTCCTGTCCCGCGCGCCGGGATAGTTCTCGCGTCGTGCGTTCTGGTCGTTCGCGTGTCAGTCTCATGAGATCGCATCCTGCCCCGTGGTCCTGGTCGCTGCGCGGTGTCGACAACCGTCCGCCCGATGCGATTCTACCATACGGTTTGATGTCGTACACAGAGACAGATGTCTTTGCAACGATGCAGGTCCTCTCGACGCTAGCCGGCGCGCATTCCTGTCCTGGCGGGGGCCTCGCCGCGCTCGCGCTTTTCATGGTCGGCGCAACCGGGCACCCTCGGGAGCCAGCGCGGCGAGGCGTAGTCGCAGCCACACACGACCGCGGAGTCGCTACCGCGCGTCCGGCGTCGCCGGCCGCGCAGCCGCATCGGAGGCCAGATCGTGCAGACGCCGCCGCCCTGCCCCCGTTGCCCGATCGCCAAGCTTCGCAGCGCCAGCGTTCTGGCGCAATTCGCGGTGCTGGTGTGCGCGGCCCTGCCGGTCGCTTGCGCCGCCGACGAGGCGCCGCAGAAGATCGACGACGTCTCGTCGTGGCTGTGGCGCAACTTCGACAGCGCGAGCGATGAGGAGATGGCGAACGCCTTCGTGACGTTGGGCGGGGTCGTGACCCCGGTCAGCGCCGACGAGCCGCTCAAGGCGCTGATCGACCGCTTGAGCGGCGCCGACGTCGCCCTCGTGGGCCGCGGCGACGCCAACCCGGCCAAGGCGGTCGGCATGCTGGTCATCACCGATATCGCTTGCAAGATCAGTCAGGTCAACGCAATCCACGTCCACGATCGGCAAGACGATCTGCACGCCGACGCCTACAAGTCGTACAAGCGGGTCTACAAGGGCAGCCGCGATGAGTACTTGGCGGGCAAGGTGGCCCGGCTGGAGTGGGACACTGAGCTGGAGTCCGATTACGCCCGCGAGAAGTTGGCTGGAGCGATGCGGCGCATCCCGGACCTCGGCAAGGAGCGCTCGCCGTTCGGCACGACGCTGGTGTCGCGGACCTTTTTGAAGGAGCCGGCGAGCAAGACGCACTGGCCGCAGGACTACCAGATCGACGCCTACTTCGAGCGCAAGCCCGGCCGCGTCGTCCACCTGTTCGCCGTGTGGCGCGAGGCGGAGTTCTCTGGCCTGTCGAGCGAGAACTCCGGGCTGCAGAACATCCAGATGAAGGGCTTCGTCGACTGGGACAAAGAGGTCGAGAAGGCCTGCGCTAGCGGGAAGTTTTGACGTTGGCGCGGCGACCCGCCCGTCGGCTCTGCCTCGCGCTGGCGGCGACCCTTGTCGCTGGTTGTAGCGCCCACGCGCCGCTGGCGATCGGCGACGCCCTGCCGGCCCTCTCGCCGTTGCGGGGTGCGCTTGCGCCTCAGCAACACGCCGAGGAGCTGATCGGCTGGCTGCAGGCCTACCTGCGCGTCGACACCCAGAACCCGCCCGGCAACGAGACGCAAGGCGCGCAGTGGCTCGCAGCGTTGTTAGAACGTGAGGGGATCGCTTCGGAGATCGTGGAGTTCGCGCCGGGTCGGGGCTCGCTGATCGCGAGGTTGCCGGCGACCGCTGGGGCGGCGACGCCAAGCGAGCGGCCGCTGTGCCTGCTCTCTCACATCGACACCGTGACCTCGGAGGTCGCCAAGTGGCCGGCGGACAGCGGCCCGCTCTCCGGCGCACGAAAGGGTGGCGAGATCTGGGGCCGCGGCGCGCTGGACATGAAGGGCATGGGCATCCTGGAGGCGGCGGTGCTGGTGCACCTCAAGCGGCTGGCCGTGCCGCTGCGACGCGAGGTGATCTTGCTGGCGGTCGCCGACGAGGAGGTCGACAACCTCGGCATGAAGCACCTGGTGGCGCAGCACTGGGACCGCATCGGCTGCTCGCACCTGCTCAACGAGGGCGGCATCGGCATTGAGGACGCCTTGGCGAAGGGCCAGACCTTTTTCGCCGTCTCGGTGGCCGAGAAGGGCCTGCTCTGGCTGAAGTTGACGGCGCACGGCAGGTCGGGCCACGGCTCGACGCCGATCCCAGGCCGGGCGCCGGACCGCCTGCTCGACGCCTTGGCCAAGGTGCGGGCCTTGGCGCCGCCGACGCAGATCCATCCGGGCTTGTACGCCTCGTTCGCCGCCGCCGGCCGCGACCTGGGCGGGGTCATCGGCTTCGTCATGCAGCGGCCGACCTTGGTCGACTTGCTCGCGGTGTCCGACCTGCGCGCTGAGCCGGGCACGCGCGCCGCGATCGAGAACACCTGTCAGGTCACGGGCTTCTCTGGCATGTTCGCGCCCAACGTCGTGCCGAGCGAGGTGTCTGCCCAGCTCGACTGCCGGCTGCTGCCGGGCACGGCGCCGCGCGCCTTCCTCGCCGAGCTCCAGCGCGCGATCGGCGATCCCGCCGTGCAATTCACCGTCCTCCATGAGGCCGCCGCCACCGAGTCGCCGATGGACGATCCGCTCTTTCGCACCCTGCTGCGGCACGCTCCGGGCCTCGGGCCGCGGGTGGTAGCGGGGCCCGTGCTGAGCGTTGGCTTCACGGACTCGATCTATGTGCGGCCGCTCGGGGTGCGCGCCTACGGCTTTGTGCCGCTGCAAGTGTCGAGGGCGCTGGCAGAGACCATGCACGGCGAGCGTGAGCGGGTGCCAGAGGCGACGTTCGTCCGC
>SXNM01000396.1 GCA_005777155.1 Pseudomonadota bacterium
GCCTCCGCCTCCGCCGCCACCGCCTCCGCCGCCGCCTCCGCCGATGCGCCGCTGTCGCTCGCCTGCGGTCTCACGCTGCCGAACCGCATCGCCAAGGCCGCGATGAGCGAGCGCTTGGCCGCCGCCGAGCGGGCGCCCAGCGAGGGCCTGCTGCGGCTGTACGAGCGCTGGTCGCGGGGCGGCGCCGGCCTCCTCATCACCGGCAATGTCATGGTGGACCCGAGCGCTATTGGCGAGGACGGCAACGTCGTCGTCGAGGACGAGCGGCACTTGCCTGGCCTGCGCGCTTGGGCCACGGCCGCCCACAGCGGCGGCGCCCGGGTGCTGGCGCAGCTCAACCACCCTGGTCGGCAGACGCCGCGCAACCTCAGCCGGCAGCCGGTCGCGCCGTCGGCGGTGCCCATGCGCGGGATGTTTGGCGCCTTCGCGCCGCCCCGGGCGCTGCGCGTCGAGGAGATCGAGGCGCTGATCGAGCGCTTTTCCCGCAGCGCCGCGGTTTTCGCCGCCGCTGGCTTTGACGGCGTCCAGGTTCACGCCGCCCACGGCTACCTGATTAGCCAGTTCCTCTCGCCGCTCACGAACCTGCGCGACGACGAGTATGGCGGCGACGCGGCGCGCCGACGGCGCTTTCTGTGCCGCATCGTCGAGGCCATTCGCGCGGAGGTGCCGGCTGGCTTCGCCGTCTCAGTCAAGCTGAATTCTGCGGACTTCCAGCATGGAGGCTTCTCGGCCGAGGAGTCGGTCGAGGTGCTGCGGGCGCTGGAGACGTTGGGCGTGGATCTCGTCGAGATCTCGGGCGGTACCTACGAGGCGTCCGTGATGTTCGGCGACGCGCCGCCCGAACGCGCCAGCACCGTCGCGCGCGAGGCGTTCTTCCTCGCCTACGCCGAGCAGGCCCGAGCCCAGGTCGCGTTGCCGTTGATGGTCACGGGCGGCTTTCGCAGCGCCGCCGGAATCGCCGCGGCCCTGGCCGCGGGCGCAACCGACGTCGTCGGCCTAGCGCGGCCCCTCTGCGTCGAGCCCGACCTGCCGCTCGCCCTGCGCAGCGACCAAGCCGCCGTGGCGCGCCGCGTCGATCTGCGAGGCGGCGGCAAGTCGTTGGAGACGGTGGTGCAGGGCACCTGGTACCAACGCCAACTCGATTGCATGGCGCGTGGCTTGGAGCCCGATCCCGGGCTGTCGCGCCTGGGCGCGGTGTTCGGCTACCTCGCGCCGCGCAAGCCCCCTGCGGCGGTCGCCGTCGACTGACTGGGCGCTGCGCTGCCGAAGCGAGCGCTGGCGGCGTCAGCCAAATCGTCGCAGCGCGAAGCTCAGCTGATGCAGGCTCGTCAGCTGCCAGCGTCCGACCCCGTCGCGTTCGATGAGGTCTTCGCGCGACAGCAGCGTGGCCTCGAAGCTGCCGGCGCAGAGCTCTGCCACTGCCGCCGCTGGTACCGAGAAGGGTGGGCCCTGCTTCTCCGCCTCAGGGTACTCAATGGTCACGAGCAGGCCGCGGGCAGCCGGGGCAAGCCAAGCGCCGAGGCGCTCGACCAGGCGCTGACGCGACGACGGCGGCAGGGCGATGACGCTGGCGCGATCGTAGAGGAGGTCTGCGGCGCCGATGTCGCTGTCCTTCAAGGCGAAGATGTCAGCCTGCAGGATCTCGATGCCGTCGCCGCCGCCTGGTCCCTGGCCAAGCCCGCGCCAGCGCACGACGCCCTCGCCCTCCACGCGCCGCTCGACGGCGAAGCCCTGCTCGTGGAAAAACGCCTCGCAGGCGATCGGCGACAGCTCGATGCCGAGGACGCCGTGGCCTCGGTCTCGCAACCAGCGTAGGTCGAGCGATTTTCCGCACAGCGGCGCCAGCACTCGGCTCCCCGGCGCCGCGCCTTCGGTCGCCGACGCCCAGTGGCTGAGCAAGCGGTCGTTGAAGCTGTCGAGGTGAAAGCCGATCTGGTTGGTCTGCCAGCGCTTTTGCCAAAAGTCGGGATCCATCGGCGATCCTTAGTCTGTCGCTCTGCGCCGCATACAGGTCGCGGGGCGCGGCGTGGTTCAGGGCTGTGTCGCGACGCCCACTCAGCCGAAGCGCAGCTCGAGGCCCGCCCGCTGCACGCGCTCCTGTTCCGTGGCGAGGTCTGCTGACGTCATCGGGTGCAGCTCCAGCCAGCCCGCTGGAAAGGCGAGCTCGAGGCGGCCCCGAGGGTTGGCGCGGATCCGCAGCGGCGGCAGCGGTTCTGGCGAGCGGGCCCGGCAGAGTCGGACAGCGATACGTAGCAAGCGCGTCAGCTCCTTGGCGACCCGGCGCGACTCCTCGGAGCTGATGAGGACGAAGGTCTCCATGTCGTATTTGCGGCGGTGGCAGCGGACCATCGCCGCTAGCGTGCGCTGATCGTCGCGCGAGAACCCCGGCATGTCCGAGTGCTCGACCAAGTACGCGCCGTGGCGATGGTGGCCGGCGAAGGCGACGGCCAAGCCGACCTCATGCAGCTGGGCCGCCCATGACAGCAGGGTGCGCGGCCACTCGCCCTGGAGCCCGAGTGTGACAGCGACTTGGGACAGCAGGTCGAGGGCGATGGCCTCGACGCGCGCCGCGTGCGCGACGTCGACCACAAAGCGCTCGCGGAGCCGGCGAATGGTGCGATCGCGCACGTCCTCGTGATCGAGGCGGCCGAGGAGATCCCAAAGCAGCCCCTCGCGTAGGGCCGCCGGCGCCGGCTGGATCCCGTCGATGCCGAGCGCGTCGAGGGCGGCGGAGAGGATGGCGACGCCCCCCGGCAGCACAGCCGCCCGCTCGGGGTCGAGGCCGGGCAGGGCGAGGCGCGCCATGTGCTGGCCGTTGAGGAGGCGACGCAGGCGCCGCAGCGAGTCGGCGGTGATGCCGTGGCGGTGGGCCGGACCGCCGCCCGCGCTAGGCTCCGTCGTCAGCAGGCCGTTGGCGCGCAGCACCGCGTCGATGGCGCGGATCGTGCCCGAGCAGCCAAACGCTGCCGTCCAGCCGAGGCTTCGGTAGGGACGGGCGATCGGCTCTAGCTTCTGGGCGGCGCGCAGCCTCGCCTCGCGCATCCGCGTCCGATCGATGAGGCCGTCGGGAAAATAGCGCTCCGACCAGCCGACGCAGCCCATCGCCAAGCTGTCTGCCAGCTGCGGCTCGAACCCCTCGCCCAGGATGCACTCCGTCGACGCGCCGCCGATGTCGATCACCAACCGCCGGCCACCGCCGTCGGCGACGGCATGGGCGACGCCGAGGTAGACTAGCCGCGCCTCCTCGCGGCCGCTGATGACCTCGATCTCGTGACCGAGCGCTGCCTGCGCTCGATCGAGGAACCCTGCGCTGTTGCGGGATTTTCGCAGGGTTTGGGTGCCCACCGCGCGCACCACGCTGGGATGTGCGGCGCGCAGCCGCTGGCCGAAGCGCTCCAGGCACGCCAAGGCGCGGCGGACGGCGTCGCGTTCCAGCCGGCCGTGATCGTCGAAGCCGGCGCCCAGCCGCACCGGCTCGCGCAAGCGGTCGATGATCTGCAGCTCGGCGCCGACGCGGCGGGCGACGATCATGTGGAACGAGTTGGAGCCCAGGTCGACCGCAGCGAGGAGTTCGGGCTGCATGGCGTTGCGAGCGCTCCCCTGGCGCGCGGCGGAGGTGCACGCGATGGGGCCCCTTTCCTCCATGGCGTGCTGGCTGTCAACCGCGCCCATTCGCGGCCGCGGCGGCTCCAGGCGGATGAAACACGACCGCTGTGGGCTGATCGGCGGCGCGCCACCCGCCTGGCCAGCCGCAGACTTCCATCAAGGCGTCGAGCGCCCAGAGCTGCTCGGCCTGCCAGTGAGGCTCGCTGAACAGGCCTCCGCCCTCCACGCGGAGCGCAGGTAGCTCGGCGTCGGCCCCAACCTCCAGCTCCACGCGTCCCTTGTCGTAGAGCGCCGCGTGGAGCTTGGGGCTCGCGGCGAGGATGCGCGCCGGGCCCGCCACGCGCAGGCCGACGCGTCCGAGCGCCGGCAGCTGCTGCAGCCCATCAGCGACCAGCGGCTCACGCAGCGCAGTGAAGTCACCGCTGTGCGCGAGCTGCGCCAGCACCACGTGGAGCGCCAGCGGTAAGCCAATCGGCACAAAGGCTTGTGACGTGGGCTCGTCGCCGACCGCGCGAAGCGGCGCCGCCAGCTCGCGCCCCACCGCCGTCAGCATCGCCGCGCCGTAGCGACGCGCCACCTTGACGGACCAGTCGCGCAGCAAGACCCCGCGGGCTCGACCAGGCAGCGCCAGCAGCGACGCCACAGCTGGCAAGGGGGCGCGCGCCAGTACGTCGCCGAGGCGCGGTTCGGGTTGTGGCGCGACGGATGAGCCTCGGGGCGTGTTCATGGCGGAGGCTCGGCGCGGAGCGCGCTGGGGGCGACTTGTGCGCTACACGCTCGCCGCCGGTGCCGCCTCTCACGGCCATGCGGCGCGACCGCTGCGGCGGACGCGAGCCCAGCGGTCAAGAGACGGTCACGATGTGGCGCCGTGGGCGCCGAATAGGGCACGGCGCTGGTCGGGGAACGCCGGACCATCACACGCTCGCGGGCCAGGTCGCGCTGTGTCGCCCAAAACCGATGGCAAGAGACGCGGCCAATCATGACCGGTCGCGCCACTAGTAGTGTCGTTCGAGCACGTACCAACCAAAGGCGCGGAGCATCAGCTTCGGCAGCGAGTCCTCGACCAGGGGATCGAGACGCCGCCAGCCCTCCTCGACGAGGGCCTTGGCCTGCTCAGCGCAACTCTCGAGGGCGCCGACCGCCTCGATCGCCTGCACCATCGCCTCGACCTTCTCCGCTTCGGAGTGGCGCAGCCGGAGCTCGTCGACTAGCCAGCGGCGCCGGTCGAGATCCATCGACGAGAGCGCCCGCGCCACCGGCAGCGTCACCTTTGCCTGGGTCAGATCTTCGCCGCGCTGCTTCAGGTCGCCCGCGAAGCCACGCAGGTTCAGGACGTCGTCGATGATCTGGAAGGCCAGCCCGACCGCCTCGAAGTAGCTGCCGATGGCCTCGATCTGCGCTGAGCTGCCGCCACCCACGATCGCGCCCATGCGGGCCAACGACGCCGCCGGCACCGCGGTCTTGAGCCGATGCACTGCCAGGACTCGCTTCTCGAGAGGCGCCGCCTCGCCGGTCGCCACGACGTGATCGAGCAGGTCGTCGAGGCCGCGCAGGTCGAGCGCCTGTCCGGCGTGGCCTGCCCGCAGCGCCCAGAAATACTGATCGTACAGGCGCAGCCGGTCGTCGGCTGAGACCCGCTCGGAATTCAGCATCTTCTGGCCCATGAAGTAGGCCGCCGTGCCGGCGTTGATCGCCACGGCCTCGCCGTAGACGGCGTGGCAGGTCGGGCCGCCGCGTCGGATATCGCTGCGATCCTGGACATCGTCGACGATGAGCGAGCCGGAGTGCATCAGCTCCGGCATGGCCAACCAGCTGGCGAAGGGACGGCTGTCGCCGCCGACGACGTCGCAGCAGCAGAGCGCGGCATACGATCGCCACGACTTGCCCCCGCGGTCGACGATGTAGCGGATAGGCCGCACCATGGTATCCACGAAGCGATCGGTGTCTACGCCTTCGATGGCGTCAGGCCGATCCGGCATCGAGACCAGCTCCTGCAGCTGCGCCCGCGTCATCTGCAGCGGCAGCAGCCGGGCCACCGAGCGGCGCACCTCGCGACCGACGGCCTTGAAGAAGTCGTCGAGGTCGTCGATGCCGCCGTAGCCGCTGCGTTCGACGAACGCCGTCGCCGTGACGCTCTTGCCGTGCCGTTCGCCTTGGAGGTGGACGCGCCCCTCCCAGAACGCTGGCTTCGACAGGACCGTGATGAACTCCTGATCGCCGAATGCCGCCTCGCCGCGCAGGCTGAGCCCAGCTGAGGGGATCGACAGCTCCCAGCTGGTGGGGTAGTCGTGGAACGTGCGGACGCTGGTCCACCGCCCGCCGGGGCGCAGCTCGCAGTCTTGGTGGCGAGTCTCCCGCCCTTCGCCGTCGAGCAGCACACCCCAGCAGCCGGCCGGCTCGTTGTTGGCGATGTCGTGGAGCACGTAACAGGTGACGCTGCTGCCGTCGTCGAGCTGCGCCGCGATCCAGTTCCAGGCGATGTCGGGGCTCTTGCGGGTGGACGGCGTCGCCTCGCTGTCGAGTGACGGCGCCACTACGCTCGGAAGCTCCGCCTTCGCTGGGGCGGGCAGGGCGCCGTGATGGCCGAATTCGTGGTCGTACCAGCCGATTCCGGTGACGATCGCCTCGCGGCGGCCGTCGAGCGTCACGGTCCCCTCGACCGCGCAACGCGGGACGAAGTAGTAGAACATGTCTTCGCCGCGCACGGCTTTGACCACGCCGCGATCGCCGTGACGGCACGCGGCCACCTGCGGACGAAAGGTGAGGTCCGCCGCGATGTGCTGCAGCTCGTCGCGCAAGACCAAGCGGTAGCTGCCGTCGTCTTGGCGCCAGAAGCGCTCGCCGTCAAAGTCGAGCTCAAGCCGGCCAATCGCACAGAAGCCCTCGCGCTGCAGCAGGCGATCGGGCCACGGCACGCTGTCGCGCACCAAGACCTCTCGGATGGCCCGCCGGAGCCGAACGTCGCGCGTGCCCTCGCCGCTCTCCAGCTTTTGCAGGCCAAGCCCGGGAGCGCGCGGATCGACTCGACCGCACGGCAAATAGCGTGCGCCATCGGCGTCGATCAGCGCCCAGGTGACCGAGTGGGCATACTGCGGCGCCCGTGTGCTGGGATCTTGGCCGGTGACGATGCGAAAGAAGCTTGCGAACAGGGAGATCGTGCGGCCGGTCGCGGTCTCGAGGTGGACGTTCTGGTACCACCACTCGGTCGTGGAGCTGCCGTGCGGGCAGTCGTGGATCAGCAGATCGATGGGGCCGGGCGCGGGCCAGTCGGCTGGCCACTGGGCGTCCGCTGTCGCAGAAGCCGCCTCGGCGCCAGCGGCGGCATCTTCCGAAGGTTCTGTCCGATCCGGCGCTTGCGCGTCGCTCGCCCCCGTGTCCGCCATCGCTGCCTCGCCTGCGCCAGAGTGCGCGAGCAGAGCCTGCCACTGACTGGACGAAGTGTCACGGAACCGGCTGGATCACGACGCGATGGGCGAGGCGTCGCCGCCACCGCCGCCGCGAGCGACTCAGTTGCCCTTCTTCTGGCGCTCCAGCTTCTCTTTGTAGTGGATGCTGTAGCGTGTCCAGGGGCGAGCAAGCAGGCGACGCTTGCCGATCGCGTCGCCGGTCCCCTCGCAGGTGCCGTAGTCGCCACCCTCGAACTTCAGCAGCGCGTGCTCAATCTCCGCCAACAGCTTGCGCTCCTTGTCGGCGATACGCAGCAGCGAGATCTGCTCGCTCTCGCGGCTGGCCTGGTCGATCTCGTCGGGCAACGACTCGGGCTCGTAGACGGCCTCGGTGACGCGCCGCTGCATGCGATCCTTGACCAAGGTGCGCTCTTCAAGCAGGCGCTTCTTGAAGAACTCGAGATCGGCCTCGGTCAGCTCCTCGTCCTCTTCGTCGTCGATGCGCGGCTCGTTGGGTGGCGTCATGCGTTGCTCCGTGGGCCCGTGGCTGGGCGCTCAGTGGGTCGCGCTCGCTGCGCTCCGGCCGCGTTGGGGGCGCGCGCGTCAAGACAGGAGGGCCAAGACAGTACGCAGCTTCTCGTTGCAATGCAATGGAGGCGCCGCGGGCTGACGAAGCGGGACATACAACGCGTTGTTTATCTTAGGTGTTCGTCAGTGGGCGCTGGCGGGGCGCCGACCGCCGCCGCGCAGAGAGGCTAGTCCTCCCGCTGCCCCTCGACCGCGCTCAGCGGGTGGCGACAGTGCGGTCCGTGGACCTGATCGGCCAGCTCGACCATGGGCTGCAGCGACGCCTCGACCAGGGGGCGCCAGACGGCGTCTTGAATGTCCGGATCAAGGCTGTCTGGGTGGTGGCCCATGCGAGCGATGCGGCCGTCGGCGCTGAGTCGCAGCGTCCAGCGGCCGCCACCGCGAAAGCCGGCGACCTCCAGACGATAGCGGACGCTACCGCCCAGGCCGTCGGCGTCGATGGTGTCGATCGCGCCGGTTTCGAAGTGACAGGCCGCCGGCGCGCGCTCCAGCCACTGCCGGATGGCTGCAACGCCGGCGAAGGTCTCGACACGCTGGTCGCGCTCGTCGCCCCAACCGTAGCGCACCACCTCAGCGTCGGCGATGAAGCAGCGGTCGACTGCGGCTGCCGCGCCGCGGCCGTCGAGGGCACGCTGCAGCGACATCAGCGCCGCCGCGAGCATCGCACGCGCCGACTCGACGCTGACCGCGTCGTCCTTGGCCGAATGTGTGGGCGTAGCCGCGCTGCTGAGCGCCGCCTCTGCCTGGCGGTTGGCGTTGGCGCGTGCCCTCACAGCAAGTTGGCCGCCAGCTCGGCCAGGGGCGAGCGCTCGCCACGCGACAGGGTGATGTGGGCAGCCAGTGGCTCTTGCCGGAACTTCTCGACGATCGACGTCAGGCCATTGTTGACGCTGTCGAGGTAGGGCTGGTCGATCTGGTAGGGGTCACCGGTGAAGATGATTTTGGTGCCCTCGCCGACGCGGGTCAGCACCGTCTTGATCTCGTGCGGCGTCAGGTTCTGCGCTTCGTCGACGATCATGATCTGCTGCGGCAAGGAACGGCCGCGAATGTAGGTCAGCGCCTCCAGCTCGACCAAGCCGGCGCTGATCAGCGACTCGTAAGAGCGCACGTCGGTGCCGTTGGCCTGGCTGGTGAGGAACTCAAAGTTGTCACGGATCGGCTGCATCCACGGGCCCAGCTTGTCTCCCACGTCGCCCGGCAGGTAACCGAGGTCGCGGCCCATCGGCAGGATGGGCCGGCTCACGAGCAGCCGGCGGAAAGTCCGCTGCTCCACCACCAACTCTAGCGCAGCCGCCAGCGCCAACAGCGTCTTGCCCGTCCCTGCCTTGCCGATCATCGTCACCAGCGGGATCTCTGGCCGAAGCAGCGCGTCGAGGGCGAACGCCTGCTCACGGTTGCGCGGCTTGATCCCCCAGATCGCCTTCTTTAGTCGTGCGATCGGCTCGACGCGGCCATCGGGGCTGACCCGCGCCAGCGCGTTCTGGCGCCGGCCTGTGCCACCGAGCAGCGTCAGGTACTGGTTGGGAGAGAACTCGACGGCGCCAAATTCGGCCACCGGGATCGACTGCCCTTCGAAGAGGCGGTCGATCTGATCGCCCTCGGCGTTCACCTCGGCGGTGCCGCTGTACACCTCCGAGACGTCCATGCCCTCGGGGTCGTAGTCCTCTGCGTGGATGCCGAGGGCGTCTGCACGGATGCGGAGGTTGGTGTCTTTGGTGACGAAAATAACCTTCAGGTCGGGCTCGCGGTCGCGCAGGTCCAGCGCCACCGAGAGGATGGCGTTGTCCATGGACTGGCTGGCGGTGACCTCTGGCGGCAAGCGCTTCTTGGTGAAGCAGACCCGCACCAAGCCGCCGGCGGTGGTCTGCACGCCCGCGTCTAGCCGACCGTTGCCGCGGTAGCGGTCGATCTCCCGGGCAATTCGACGCGCGTTGCGGCCGAGCTCGCTCTGGTCGCGCTTGAAGAGATCCAGCTCTTCCAGCACGTAGATCGGGATATTGACGATGTTGTCGGCGAAGGTCTCGAGGCAGCGGCTGTCGTGGAGCAGGACGTTGGTGTCGAGTACGAAGTTCTTGCGCATGCAGCCTCGGTGGGAAGGGCCTCTGGGCGGCCGACCAGCTGGCGGCGGCGATTTTTCAGGGGCGCGGTCGGCGTCGGCCGCGCCTGCTGCCCGCTAGTGGTGGCCACCTGGACCGTTCGGGTGGCCGTGCGCCAGCTCCTCGGCGGTGGCATCGCGCACCTCGACGATCTCGACGTCGAAGATGAGGACTTCGCCGGCCAGCGGGTGGTTGCCGGTGACCAGCACCTCGTCGCCCTCTTGGCCCACGATGGTGTACATCACCTGCCGCGACTCATCGGTCGGGTGCTCGGCCATGAACTGCTGCCCAGGCTCGAGGCCGTCGTGCATCTCGGGCGGAAACATCTCGAGCGGTAGCGAGAGGTTCAGCTCCGGGTCGTCGAGCCCGTAGCCCTGCTCGGGTGGCACGCGCACTTCGCGCAGCCGCTCCCCTGCCACCTTGCCGTTGAGCACCGCCTCAAGGCCCGGCACGATGTTGCCGTGGCCGTGCAGGTAGGGCAGCGCCTCGCCACGGCCGGACTCGTCGCGCGACGAGTCGCGGACCGCGCCCTCTTCGTCGCGCAGCACGTAATGGATGCTGACCACGCGGTCCTGGGTGATGTGCAACGGACGTCCGGGGATGATGAGTGCCATCGGCGAAGCTCCGGATTGGGTACCGCCTCTGCGGGTACCGATAGGTTGAGAACAGACGCGGCTCCTCGCGGTCGCGACGCAGCCGTGCTCATGTCGCGCGGCTACTTGATCCTGACGCCGTGCGGCCACTCCGGCGCGCGGCCCTTCTCTGCCTCGGCCGCGCCGCTCATTACGGTGCAGGCCGGGCGGCTCGACGCTGTTTGCTATGCGCCGCCCTTGGTTCGCTGCGTGTCTCCCATCACCGACGAGCGAGGGGGCGGCAGGCGTCCCAAGGTGGCGCCGCAGCGCGTGTGCATGGGACCGCTGAAGCCTGACAGGATCGGCCAGAGGGCGCAACGTCGGCGCCGGCGCCGCAAGCGATTCTACCGCTCGGGGTCGATCTCGAAGCGGTACCCGACGCCGCGTACGGAGAGCAGGTGACGCGGCTCCGAAGGCTGGGTCTCCAGCAGCTTGCGCAGGCGAACGACGAAGGTGTCGACCGTGCGCGTGTTGGGGTAGTTGCCGAGCTGCCAGACCTGCTCCAGCAGCTCCTGTCGCGAGATGGCGCGGCCGCTGTTCTGGACGAGGTAGCGCAGCAGGTCGGTCTCGAGCCGGGTCAAGGCGACGCGGGCGCCGCGTACGTTGGCGATGCGGGCGCCGAGGTCGACGACGGTCTCGCCGAAGTGCAGTAGCTCCGAGTTGCTGCGCTCCTCGCGGCGGCGCGCCCAGTCGCTCCGGCGCAGCTGGCTCCGCACGCGCGCCAGCAGCTCTTGCAGCGCGAAAGGCTTGACCAAGTAGTCGTCGGCGCCGGACTCGAGGCCGCGCACCCGATCATCGGGCGCTGCCCGCGCTGTGAGCATGATGACCGGCGTGAAGTCGCCAGCCTCACGCAGCCGTCGGCACAGCTCAAAGCCATCGAGATCGGGCAACATGACGTCGAGGATCACCACCCCAAAGCGGCGCTCCCGCAGGGCCCGCTCTGCGCTGTGGGCCTCTGTCGCTACCTCGACGCGGTAGCCGTCCAGCTCGAAGTTCAGGACAAGGCCGGCGGCGAGGTGCTCCTCGTCCTCTACCACCAACACCGCCTGAGGCTGATCTGCCATCGCCGCCCATCCTCCTGCCAGCCGTCGCCCCGCGGCCAGCGACTAAGACGCCGCCGCGACTCGCCCGGGCAGGCTGACCTGAACCTTGGTGCCCCGGCCCGGCCCCTCCGACTCAATGCGCATGCGGCCGCCGAGCTCCTGCACCAACGTCTGCACGACGTAGAGGCCGAGCCCGGTGCCCCGGCGGCGCCGCACTTGCTCGCCCTGCACGCGGTAGAAGCGCAGCAGCACGTTCTTCAGCTCGGCCTGCGGGATGCCGATGCCGTCGTCTTCCACCTCGATGAGAACGCCGGCGCCGTGAGCCTCGTCGGCGGTAGCGCGCAGCAGGATGTTTCGCGGTGGGTCGCTGTATTTGAATGCGTTATCGAGCAGGTTGGCGACGATGGTCTCCAGCGCCGGCCGGTCGGTGCGGACCTGTAGTGACACCTCTGCTTCGACGAGCAGCGCGGTCGTCGGCGCCCGGTGGCGCAGGCGCATGCGCTCGCCGACGTCACGCAGGACTGGCGCCACCTGCAGCGGCTGCAGATCGTGGCCGCCGCGCTCATGGGCGAGCCGGCTGGCCTCAAGGATGCTGTCGATGAACTCGTGCAGACGCTCGACATCGCACAGCATCATCTGACGCAGCGGCTCGCGTTGGTCAGGGCCTAGGCCCTCGCGTCCTAGGGTCTCGAGGCCGAGGCGGATCGACGCCAGCGGGCTCTTGAGCTCGTGCGTTACCGAGTCGATGAAGCGGTCTTGGCGCCGCACCTCGCGCATCTCGTCGAGCAAGTAGGCCGAGCCGAGCACCAAGACTACGACGATGAAGGCGAACGCCACTGAGCCGAGGACGATGAGCCAGGTGTTGGCCGAGACCTCCGGACCGAGCTCAAGCTCGCGGACGGCGATCAGCAGCCAGAACACCAGCAGCGTAATCGACAGGGTCACGGCGATGGCGCCGAGGACGATCGGCAGGGTGAGCGAGCGGCGGGAGCGGTCCATGGCCGCAGGGTAGGGCGCCGAGCGGGCGCGCGCCAGCCCACTGAATGACGGCGGCGCCGTGGACGTTGCGGTCTAGGGCGCGAGCAATTACGCTCCGTGCGCCCTGGCCTTGCGCCGCAGCGGAGTCAGCGATGAAGTCTACGATGCAACGACACCAGCAGGTCATGCCGCTTGAGGGGGCGACCTCGCCAAGACCCGGCCAGCGGTCGCTGGGCATGTGGCCGTGGCTCTTCACGCTGCTCTTGACCATGGCGCCCGCGCTCGCGATGGCAGCGCCGCCGCCGGAGCCGAAGCCCGCCGCACCGGCCGCCGACGCCAGCGCTGCGATGCAAGACGTGATCAGGAAGCTCATCGGCGCCGTGCGATATAGCCGTGACGCCAACGCGATCGCGGCCTTCGCCGGCGAGGCGCAGGGCGCATTCCTCTGCGGTGACGCCTGGGCAAAGGCGAACGAAGCCCAGCGCAAGGAGTTCATCGATCTGTTCCACATGATGTTCGCGAAGATCGCCTTCCCGCGGATCCGCAAGGACTTTGAGAAGCTCGAGACGATCCTCTACGACAAGGCTACCATCCGCGGCGACAAGGCGACCCTGCCTTCGACGATCGTGATCCTGCACCCGATGAAGAAGCAAGAGATCCTCGCCACCTACGACTTGCTGCAGCAGGCCGGCGCGTGGAAGGTGGTGGATGTGACGGTCAAGGGCGACAAGTCGATGTTGACCAATATCCGCGACGAGCAGGTACAGAAGATCCTGGCCAGCGGCGGCTTCGACAAGCTGCTCGACTTGATGCGCAAGCGCGTCGCCAAGCCGTAGCGCGCTGGAGGCGCGGGGCGCTGCGCTGCCATGGCAGCGGCTGCTGCTGCCTGATGGTCCGCTGGGCCTCGACAGCGCCACGGTCACAAGGGCGGCCTAGCAGCCTGGCGCTTCTGCCGTCGGCTCCTCCCAGCGCCGCGGGGCCGAGGATTCGGGCCGCTGGGCCGCCGCTCGCCGGACGCGCCGCAGCAGACCCCGTCGTGGCGACCAGCGCCCCATGGGTCGACAACGCCTCGGCAGGCGACAGCCGAGCGCAGAGTGAGGGGACATGGGGCTGGTAGATCGGGGAGCGGGGGTCTGGAGCCGGGTGCTGATCCGGGCGCCAGGGTGGGTGACGCTGGCGGTGGTGGTGTTGACGGTGGCGTCGGGGTTCGCCGCCTCGCAGCTGCGCATCAACACCAACCAGCTCGACCTCATCAGCCAGGACCTTCGCCAAGTGAAGGACGTCAAGCGCGTCGTCGATATGATCGGCGGTTCGGGGCACCTCATCTTGGCCCTGCGCGGCGCTGACGCCGAGCTGCTGCAAAAGGTCGCCGACGACTTGGCCGTCAAGATCAGCGCGGACAAGGAGCGCGTTCGCGCGGTCACGTACAAGGTCGACGTCGAGTTTCTGCGCAAAAACGGGGCGCTGTTCATGGAGACGCCCGACCTCGAGGAGGTGCGGCGCCGCGTCATGCTCAAGCTGCGCGACTCGATCCGCCGCGCCAACCCGTTCTTCATGGAGATCGAAGAGACCAAGCCGGTCGAACTTCAGCTCGACGACATCATCGACAAGTACACGCGAATCGGAAAGCGCAGTATTCGCACAGACTACTACCTCTCCGATGACAAGCAGATGCTCCTGCTGCTCATCAAGCCGATGTGGGACAGCAATCTGCTCGAGCAGACCGGCACGCTGGTCGCGTCGCTGCATGAACAGCTCGCCAGCTACAGCAAGAGCAACAGCCACAAAGTGAGCTTGGTCGAGGACTACGACAAGGCCGTGCCCAGCGATGCCCGGCGGATCGAGTACGGTTTCACCGGCACCTATCAGACGAACTACGACGACAGCTACCAGATTCAAGCCAGTCTGGCGCCCGTCACCGGCTGGGCGCTGCTCGGCGTCAGCCTGGTGCTGCTCGTCTTCTTCCGTCGCGCGATCGCCGCCGTCGTGCTCGTGCTCTCAGCGCTGTTGATCGGCATCGTCCTCACGATGGGATTCGCCAAGGTCGCGATCGGCGAGCTGAACATGATCACGTCGATCCTGGCCGGCGTGCTGATGGGCCTCGGCATCGATTTTGGCATCCACCAGTTCTATCGACTGGGCGAAGAGCTGGCGAACGGGCGCCCCTTGCCCGACGCGCTGTCGCGCACGGTGGCCTCGGCTGGCGTCGCATCTCTGGTTTCGGCGGGCGGCACCGCGATCTCGTTTGCGTCGCTTCTGCCTAGTGAGTTCGCAGGCTTCTCGCAGTTCGGCCTCCTGGCCGCGGCGGGCGTGCTGCTGACCGGCATGGCCATCTGGATTTGGGTGCCCGTCGTGCTGCTCCTGCTGGAGCGTCGACGGCCTGGGATCGCGGCGCGGATGTTGAGCGGCCTGGCGCCCACGGCTACCAAGGGAAAGGCGGCCGCTCACCTGCGGCGGCCGGGCCTAATCCTGGCGATTGCGCTGGTGGTGTGCGCCGCCGTCGCCGCCTTCGCGCCCCAGGTCACCTTCGAGTACAACACCCGCGCCCTGATGGTGGAGAACCAGCCCTCGGTGCGGCTGCAGGATGAGCTCAACGAGCGTTACCAGATCTCGGCGGATCCCGTCGGCGTCTACACCAAGACCCAGGCGCAGGCGCGCGAGCTGTACGAGATGTTTCAGCCGCTGGACAAGGCCAAGTACAGCACGGTCGACCAGTTCGTCAGCGTGTTCGCGTTCGTCCCGCCCGCCGAGCGGCAACAGCGCAACGCTGCGGTCCTCAAGGACTGGCGCCAGGAGCTCTCGGAGCTCGACCGCAAGGCTCTGCCGCCCGACATGGATGAGAAGTGGGATGAGGCCATGTCGTACCTCAGCGTCGAGCCCTACACGGTCGACAAGGTGCCGCCGGCGCTGGTCTCGCTCTTTCAGCACCTGCCCACCGCCAAGGTCGAGAACCACGGCTGGCTGACCTTTATCTACCCGACGGTCGATCTCTGGGATGGCAAGCAGATGCTCCAGTTCGCCGACCAGATCGAGGAGATCAAGACGCCGAAGGGTGAGACCTGGCACTCGGCAGGGATGCCGATCCTCTTCGCCAAGCTGGCGCGAATCGTGATGCACGACGCCCAGATGGCGGTAATTTGGAGCGCGATCGGTCTGGTGTTCTTGCTGCTAATCGACCTGCGCTCGCCCCTGCGTTCGGCGGTGGCCTTGGCGCCCCTGTCGGTTGGCGTGAGCGTCATGCTAGGCCTGATGGCGCTCCTCGGCGTGCAGCTCAACTTCATGAACATCGTGGTCCTGCCGATCGTCCTCGGCTACGGCCTCAGCCACGGCGTGTACCTGATGCACCGCTTCGATGAAGGGACACCGCCGATGGAAGCGCTGCGCTCGGTCGGCGCGGCGGTGGCGGCGTCAACCCTGACCACCCTCGCCGGCTGGGGCGCGCTGATGGCAGCGTCGCACCGCGGCATGCAGTCGATGGGCTCGCTGGCCTGCCTCGGCATGGTGGCGCCGCTGTTCGTCACCTTCACCCTGATGCCGCCGTTGCTCGAGCTGCTGTCGCGACGCAAGCGCGCCGGCAAAGTTGGCGACGCTGAGGTCACGCCATGACCGGACACACCCCGGCACACTCCCCGCCCGCCGATGCCCAACGCCAGCGCGCCACCGACGTCCGGGCGCTGGTGGGGCGCCTCTGGCCGCGCCTACCGCTCCTGCTGGCCGGAGCCGCCCTCGCAGGCTGTTCCTCGGTGACCTTTGCCCGCAGCGCCGTAGACTTCGACACCGCGTATCGGACGACGCTCTACCGGCTCCACATCGTGGCGGCGCCGGCGCCGGCTGGCGACGCCGCGCTGGGCGCGATGGTGGCGAAGATGGCGCAGCGGGCGATCAATCACCACCGCGACTACATCGTGCGCCAGGCTTCGACGGCGAACCAGCTCGACGCGAGCGCCTGCAGCGAGAAGATCGAGGGCGTGCTGCACCTGGAGCCCTTCGTCTGCCGCAGCGAGGATGGCGCTAAGGTGCGGCTGACGGCACGGCTGCTGCGCTGCCAAGACGGCGCCATCGTGTTCGAGGGAGCGGTCCATGACGCTTGGGCGAGCGAGGACGACAACCTCGTCCAGGTGCGGGCGCAATACGTGCGCGAACATGGCAAGGCTGTTGAGCCCATGGTGGCGCCGCTCTTCCACGCCGTACGCGAGCTTGTCGACGCGCTACCGCGACCCAAGCTAGAGAAGGACGCCGACATCGACGAGAAGATCGAGCTCGGGCAATAGGTCCGCGCGGTCGGCGCGCCTCAGCGGCGGAGCCGGCGCTCGAGCGCGTCGGCGACCGTCGTCACGATCTCGACCCGGGCATTGCGCTTACAGTTCGCTGAGATGAGGGTCCACGGCGCGTCCGCCGTGCTGGTCTGCGCCACCATGTCGTGGATGGCCTGGCTGTACGGCCCCCACTTTTCACGGTTGCGCCAATCCTCGTCGGTGATCTTGTAGCGCTTCCAGTCCGTCGCCTGGCGCTCCTCGAACCGGCGCAGCTGCTCGTCTTGGCTGATGTGTAACCAACATTTGACGACCACCGCGCCGTGATGGGTCAGCGCCTCTTCGAAGGCGTTGATCTCGTGGTAGGCCCGCCGCCACTCGTTGGGCTGCGCGAAGCCTTCGACGCGCTCGACCAAGACCCGGCCGTACCAGGTGCGGTCGAAGATGACGACGCGGCCGTCGCGTGGCAGGTGCCGCCAGAAGCGCCACAACCACGGGTGCTTGCGCTCCTCATCGGTCGGCGCTGCGACTGGCACGACGCTGACGAGGCGGGCGTCCATGCTGCCGGTCAAGCGTCGGATGGCGCCGCCCTTGCCGGCGGCGTCCCAACCCTCAAAGGCGATGACTGTCGAGACGTTGCGCTTGTGGGCCTGCCACGCGAGGCGGAACAACCGGTCCTGCGCGGCTTCAAGCAGGGGCGCCGCCGCTTCCTCTTCCAGCGTGCGGCTGAGATCGACCCGGTCGAGGACCGTCACCTTGTCGCGCACCTCCAGCTGTGGCGCCTTGCTGGGGCGCGGACGCTGCTCGGCGAGGGCGCGTTCGACCGCGGAGGCGAGGTGGTCAGCCGCGGTGACGTCGCGGTATCGCTCGTCGTTCGCCTCAATCACCTGCCACGGCGCGGCGCCGGTGCCGGTGTGGCGCAGCGCTCGCTCCGAGGCGACAGAGAAGGCCTTGTAGCGCTTCTGGAATTTGTGCGCCAGCGGCGACATGCGCAGCCCGGCGCGGGTCCGGGCACGCAGCTGCGCGCCGCGGGCGACGTTTTCGCCGCCGCGGTCGGCCTCGGCCTGTCGGTCCGCTGCCTCGGCCTCCTCGGCGACGGCTCGCTTGGCCTTGGCCAGCCGCTTCCGCAGGGTGTCGCGATCGAGGTGGAACCACAGCTTGACGAGGACGTAGCCATCGACGACGAGCGCCTCTTCGAGCTGGACGATGTGGTCGAGCGCGTCGTCGAACTCTGCGATCGTGCTTCGGTCTTGGGCGCGGGCGATAATGGGGTCGGTGTACCAAGAGCCAAAAAAGATCCCGACGCGGCCGCGAGCGGGTAGCCGGCGCCAGAAGCGCCAGGCGAAGGGGCGCTCGCGCTCGTCGTCGGTCGGCTCGAAGAATGAGTGCACCTCGACGCCGCGCGGATCGAGCCACTCGCAGAGGCGGTTGATGACCTCGGACTTGCCGGCGCCCTCGACGCCGCCGACGATCGCGATGACGCCGAGGTTGCTCTCTCGCAGCGCTTGGCCGAGGGCGATAAGCCGTGGGCGCAGCGCGGCGACGGCAGCCTTGTATTCGGGCTTGCTGAGCTTGCGGTCGAGCTCGGCGGTCTCGAACATGAGATGCCTCCCTTGCGGCGCGCGGCGGGCGTGACTTCGCCGGCGCGGCGCGGTGCTACATGCCCCTATGGCAAGCGTCATGCTAGGCCGTGGCCGGCGCGCCGTCACGTTGATTGCGTGCCACGCCGCGACCGCGCTGGGCTGCCCACACCGCTAGGGTCACAGCCTGTGCCGGCGGATCATGGGCACAGCGGGTCGAGGCAGACGATGGCGTCCTTGCCTGGCGGCGGCAGGAGAAGCGGCGCGCTCTGCAGCGTCACCACACGCGCCGCGGCCCCGCTCGCCACCTGCGGCGCGGCGTCGGCCTGGATTGGCTGGACCTGGGCATGCTGCCATGGGCTTGAGGGCTCGCGCACCTTGCAACCGCCCTCACCATCGCTGCGGATCCGGCCCGCGAAGGCGTCGCGGACGCCGTTGCCATAGGACTCGCTGAATCCGACGAAGACCAACGCGCCCTGGCTCGCCGGCGCCGCCTGGACGACCTCGTCGAGCTGCTCGCCGCCGACGCGCTTGTGCCAGATCGCCTTGCCGAGGCTGTCGAGCGCCAAGGCGTAGCCGTCTTGGGCGCCATCCCAATGGTCGGTGACGCCGAGCAAGACGACACCGCCGTTTGGGCGCGGCACCGCCACCAGCCCGCGGTCGTCACCGGCCGACCCGTGGCGGCTCATACCGAGGAAATTGCCCGCACCGTCGAGACGCAGCAAGAAGGCGTCGGACTTGAGGGCGCCGAAGCTGCGGGTAAAGCCGGACAACAGCAGCCCGCCGCCCGCGACCTGGATCAACCCGCGGCCCTCGTCGTCGCCGATCCCGCCGAACGTGCGCGACCACAAGAGCTTGCCGCTGGCGTCGACGCGCAGCAGCCAGGCGTCGTCCTTGCCTTGGCCGAAGCTCTCGCTGGCACCGGCGACGAGGGCGCCGTCGTCGCTGGGCTGATGGAGCGCCGCGAAGCCGGCGTCGCCCGCCTTGTCGCCGCCATAGGTGCGCTCATAGACGAGCTCGCCGGCCTTGCCGAGGCGGAATAGGAAAAGGTTGTGCTTTTTCGGTGCCAGGGGGCCGAAGCTATAGGTCTCGCCGACGACGACGACGCCGTCATCGGCGGTGGCGGTGACGGCGGCGGCGGTATCCCAGCTCTTGCCGCCCACCGCGCGGGCCCACGTCGGCGCGCCCTCGGCGTCGACGCGCAGCACCAGGGCCTCGTTGCCCTCGCCAAACGACTCGGTGGTGCCGGCGAGGACCGCGCCACCGTCGGGGAAGGCCACCAGGGCGCGACCTTCGTCACGGCCGGCAGCGCCATAGGTGCGCGCAGAGAGCGGTGCGCCGCAAGGAGAGAGCCGCAGCAACAGCAGGTCGCGCCCGCCGGCGCCGCCGGACTCTGTGGTGCCGAGGGCGAGGGCCGCGCCATTGGCGGCGACGGCGAGGGCCTCGAGGGTGTCGCGTTGCGAGCCGCCCAGGGTACGGAGCCAGAACCCCGGCGCGACCGAGGGGCCGCTGGCGCCGTCGGCGTCACCACCGACGCCCGGACCAGCGTCCAGGGCTTCGTCGCCGCCTGAATGGACGTCAGGGTCGCGACCGTCCGAGGCGCTCGAGCCGTCAGCTGGCGGGCCGCCGTCAGACCTTTTCGCGCCCTCACCCGAGTCCGCCGAGGACGTCTGGTCATCGGCGCCTGGCAACGCGCCGCCGTCTCCGTCGGCCGCCGCGCCAGCGCCACAGCCGCCGCTGACACCGCCGGACGCGGCGGCCAGGCCGATCCCAAACACGAGGCTCAGCGTCGGCAGTGACGAACCCGGAGCGCTCGCCAGGGGCACACGCTTCAGGGACAGGGCGATCCAGACGCCGACCAGCGCCACCGCCAGGCCATACCATGTGGCCGCGTACTCGGCGTGCTTGGACGGCGCCATCCGCACAGGGTGGGCGTAGCCATCGAGGGGGACGCGCGCCGGATCCACGGGGTCGCCGACGGCTAGGTTGCCGGCCTGGATCATGAGGCGCGGATCGAGGCCGGGAATCGTCGCTGTGAGGTCTTTGGGCGACGCCCGTGGCCAAGTCGGCCGGCCAGCGAACTCGCCGACCTGTCGCACCGGCGGATCTGTCGGCGGAACCTGCAGGCGCCCCTTCACCCGTCGAGTCGGCGCCGCCTTCAGGGACTGCAAGTACTCCGCGACCTTGTCCTCAGGTACCCAGCCAAGATGGGCGAGCAGGTGGGTCGCAGGGCCGCGCCGGCCGGCGTCACCGCCGAGGCGCAGCGGCATCATCACGCCGTAGCCCCGCCGACCAAACATGTAGCGCGCGGTCAGCAGCACGGCCCGCTCCGGCTCCAGCGTCCCTTCGAGGTCGCCGCGGCGAAAGTGCAGGGCCTTCAGGCGGGCGAGATCGTCCAGCGTGCCCGGGATGGCGCCGAGCTCACGCACGGGCGGCTGGTCGTGCTGGGCGGCGAAGGCGGCGATGCCCTCGCGCGCTTGCTGGTAGCGGCTCACCTGCCACTGTCCAAGGCTGCCGAGGATGCCGAGCATCACCAGGAAGATGAGGGTCACCAGCAGGCGCGGCCGAAAAACCCGTCGCGTCGGGCCAGTCAGCTGGGCGTCTCGGCCAAGATCCGGGGCCAAAGGCTCCGCAGGGGCGCTCATTGTGTCCTCCGGTCGTGGCGCATGGTTCCCAGTGCTGGGACAAGACCCTTGTCCGGCCTGGGGCCCGAGCCCCCATTTACAGTCCGCTGTCGACGCGGCCAAGCGTCCATGCCCGCGACCCTAGTGCGCCACCGGGCCATCGCCGTGTTCGGCGAGCCAGCGCACCGCCGTGTTGAGGCGCTCCAGGGAGTCCTCGTCCTTGTCGTAGAGGGCGCGCATCCGGCCCGCGCTGTCGACCAGCACGAAGCGCAGGGTGTGGGCGGTGTCGATCGGCGTCGGCCGCTCAGCGACGGCGGCCAGGGGACTGCCCGGCGGCCTGTCGCGCCGAAGCAGCGGCTGCAGGAAGCCGCGCGTCACCAGCGCCTCGGTGGCTGCATAGTCGGCGCGGGCGAAGCTCCACAGCTTGGGATCGGCGCCATACTTGCGCGCGAAGCCGCGTAGCACCTCGGGTGTGTCGGTCACAGGGTCGACGCTGAAGCTGATGATGCGCGGGCCGCCCGGTTGCCGCCATGCCTGCATCTTGGCCTGCAGAGCCGCCGTCGCCTGCGCCAGTGGCGGGCACGATGAGGGGCAAGCGGTGAACAGGAAGTTGGCGATATACGGCCTGCCCTTCAGATCGCTGTCGGCGAGCGGCCGCCCTTGCTCTGTCTCGAAACGCCACGGCGGCAGGGCGCCGAGAAACGTCAGCTCCTCCGGCGGCACCTGGCAGGCGCTAAGCAACGTGAGCAGCACTGGCAGCAACAAGGGTCGCCACCGCGGGAGCCGCCGGACCACCTGCGCCTGGATCGCCAAGCGCGTGCGCCTGCGCGCCGCCCTCGACGCACGGAGGGCCGGTCGGGCAGGGCGGCGGCGTGCGCGATCGCCGCGTCGAGGCGAGTTCATGGCATCTCCACGTGCGGATGCATCCACTCCGCGTCCGGCAGCGGGCCGCTGAGGGAGCGCAAGAACGCAACCAGATCCGCCGCATCGACTTGATCGATGGCGAGGGTGTCGAAGATCAGGTCGCGGTGACCGATCTCGGCCTTGCCTGGCCGCCGCTGATAGAAGTCGATGACCGCGGCTAGGTCGCTGAACCGCCCGTCGTGCATGTAGGGCGCCGTCGTCGCGATCTGCCGCAGCGTCGGCGTCTTGAAGGCGCCGAGGAAGTCCTCAAAGCGCGGGTTCAAGTGGCGCAGCTCTGCACAATCCTTGGTGTCTGAGTGCGGGCCGCCGCAGGACGACGGGTCCGCCTTGACCTGCTGCGCGCCCAACGTGCGCCCGACGTCGATGCCCGAGGCGCCGGGCCTGCGGGGAAGGCCGAGGTTGTGGAAACCCTCGTCGCTGAACAGCGGACCGTTGTGGCAGTGGACGCAGCCGCCGTCGCCGAGGAACGCCCGCAGGCCTCGGCTGGCGGCGTCCTCGAAGCCTTCGACCTTGGGCAGAGGCTTGCCGCCTTCGGTGGAGGCGAGCGCGGCGGCGAAGCGGTCGAAGGGCGCCGGCCGCGGCTGGAGGCGCCGCTCATAGGCCTCGATCGCCTTGCCGGCGTTGACGAAGGCGCGGTCGATCGCGGCGCGTGACGCTTCCGGCAACGCCAGCCAGGCCTGATGCTCGCCACTGCTCTGGCGGTCTGGCCGTGGGCGGGCGTGAGGAGGCCACGAGGCGATCTCGGCGTCGGGCGGCAGCGGCCCAAAAACAGCCTCGTAGCGGGCGCGATAGTGGCGCGCCAACTGTTGGGCGACGGCGGCGCGGCTGGTGCCATGCTCAACCTCGCTCTCCAGCGGCCCGCCAGCCTGGGCCCACAGCGAGTCTTTGCGGCCGTCCCAAAACAGGAAGGGCAGGTGCGCCGCGCCGAGCACCGTTGGCGCGTGGCGCGCCGTGTCTCCGATGCCCCGGGCCAGCGGTCGGCCATCGGTGAAGGCCAGCGACGGATCGTGGCACGTCGAGCAGGCCACCTGGCCGTTGCCCGAGAGGCGGCGGTCGAAGAACAAGGGCTGGCCGAGCGCGGCGGCTGCAGGATCGTCGGCGTAGCGGTTGCCGGGCGCTGGCGGCGGCGACAGCGGACGGTCGAGCGGTAGCCCGAGGCTGGCGATGAGCGCGCGCTCGGCGCGGCTCCAGTCGGTGACGGGGCCAGAGATCGGCGCTGCACGCTCACAGCCGCTGGCAGCGCAGCCAAGGCCCGTGACAAGGGCGACGAGCCACCTTCGGGGCAGCCGCCGCTGCAGGTGGCGGGGGCGCGACGCGGCCCCACTCACAGCGCCTCTGGGGCCTGCTGCCACTGCGCCGTCGCCCGGCGAGGTTTGCCGCCGACGGTCGCCTGAACGCTGAGCTCCCACGGCCCGTGCATGCTCAGCTTCATACCCTCCGTCCGCCACACCGCGCCGGCGCGCTGGTGCGTCGGTGACGTCATCATGCCGTGGCCGTGGCTCGGCATCGTCGCGTCCAGCACAAAGGCGCTGGCCTCGACGGGGCCACCAACATCGTCCTGCAGCGTCGTCGTGGCGGCGAAGAGCTGGCCGACTTTGGGCGCTTTGGGCTCAAAGGTGACAACGGCCACCAGGCCTTCGCCGCGCAGCGTGATCGGCGACGTCGAGGGCGCTGGCTCCTCGGACGCGGCCGCGGTCGCGCCTGAGCCCGACTTGCCGCAGCCGACGAGCCCGAGAGCGCCGCATAGACCGAGACAGAGGGCGCGAAGCAGCGCGGAATTCTTCAGATTCACAGCGCCTCCTTCGCGGCGGCGCGTCGCCGGTCGATGGAGGCGATGCCGGTCTGGCCCCGCGGCGGCGTGCCTCGACGCGCCCACTGCAGAAAGACGTAGCCCAGCCCGCCCCACAGGACTAGGCCGCCAGGCAGCCACATCAGCATGCCGCCGAGCTGCTGATCACCGAGCGGAGTCAATCCAAAGACGCGCGGCACCTGCAGATAGAAGGTGTAAATCACCTCCCCTTGCAGGCTGATGATCATTCCCAGCGCCTTCATCGCCACCATGTTGGCGAAGACGTACATCATCTGGGCGCCAAACGTCGGCTTCGGCAGCTCTGGCAGGCTACCGAGCGTCGGCCACCAGTAGATGACCGCCGTGACCATGAAAAACAGGTGCTCGACGATGTGCCACTCGTGTTCGAACAGCGCCAGGTTGTACAGGTACGGCAAGTGCCAGATCCAGATGGTGCCGTTGTAGAGCAAAAACGCCGCTATCGGCCGTGTCACAATGTACGCGAGGCGGGTCAGGCGCAGCGCGCGCATCGGCCGGCCCAGCATCCAAGGCTGTAGGCCGTAGAGAAAGAAGGGCGCCCACACCAGCTGCAGCGTCAGGTGTTGGATCATGTGTGCGGCAAAGAGCAGCTCGTCGGCGAGGTGGTGCAGCGGGCCGTCCAAGACGAACCACGCCAGGACCAGCGACCCGTAGAAGAAGCGCACACGCAGCGGCTCCACCGTGTCTTCAGGCCGCCGCCACCGGGTGATCGCCAACCCGTACAAGAGCGCCAACACCGCGATACCGATGACGATGGACGGGTGCCAGTCCCAAAACAGCCAGTCCGCCGAGGTCGCGACCAGGGTCTTTGCGTGCTCGCGGAGGCGGGGCAGGCCCGACGGATGCGCCAGCGCCGCTGGCACGAACAGGCTGTGGACGAGCAGGGTAGCCAGGGCTCCGTGGACGGCCCGCCAGCGCCCTGCCGGCTCCGGGGTCCACCGGCGTCGACTCGGCGCATAGCGGCTCAGCTGGCGGCGCCGATCGGTGCTTGGAGGGCAGCTGGCCTGGCCGGGTCTCCTGGCCGAATCAGAGAGACTTGGCATGTCCAATCAGTTCCCGACCTTTTCACCCTCGCAGGCTTTGCCGTCGGCGACGTTTTTGCCCCGCAGCGAGCGGACGTACAGCGACACCTGCTCGATCTGCTCGTCGGTGATCTGCCCCTTGAAGCTGACCATCGCCTTGCCGGGGATGCCGTTGAGCACGGTGCTGACGATGTTGTGGACCTTGCCGCCGTGGAGGTAGCAGTCGTCGGTCATGTTGGGGCCGAGGCCGGCCATGCCGCCGCCGTCGGCGCGGTGGCAGGCGGCGCAGCGCTCGCCCCAGACCTTCTCGCCGGCGCCGTGATCTTTAGCGTCGGCGAACAGCTTCTCGTACTCTTCGACGCTCCGCGCCGGCTTGTGCGCTGCAGCGGCCGCCGGCAGCAGGCCCATGCGCTCGTCGTAGGAGCGCTGCGCCGCGAGACGCACGTAGCCGCCGCCGTAGGGCGAGAAGTGCGGCATTACCAGCAGGGTCATGACGTAAATCATCAAGAAAGCCATGAGCATCGGAGCTAAGAACACCAAGCGGAAGACGTTCTTGTCGTCGCCGAGGTGCATGAACGTCCCGACGACCATCGCCAGCTTCTGGATCGCCATCACGGTCATCAGCGGCACAAGGATCGGCTTCAGCGGCGGCACGTAGAGCAGCGCAATCTCGACCGCCGTGATGATCGACAGGATCACCGCCGTACGGGTGTAGAGCTTGCTGTGCGTATGGTAGCTCGCGACGTCGTGCAGGGCTGGGTTCATGCGCGCTTTCTCCCTCTGGAATCGACGCTTGGGGTGCGTCCACCGCGGCGGTAGCTCCACTGTCGCCCGGCCGAAAGCGGGCAACGGCATGGTCGCTACTTCGCGAACTCGAACAGGTAGACGAAGGTGAAGATGATGATCCAGACGATGTCGACGAAGTGCCAGTAGAGGCCCGCGGACTCGACCACCACCGCCCGCTGCGGCTTGATGTTGCCCTTGTGGATGAGGCCCGCGACCATCAGCAGCCAGATGACACCGACCGTGACGTGTGCGCCGTGGAAGCCGGTCATGGTGTAGAAGGTCGAGCCGAACAACGACGTCTGCAGCGCGAGCTTCTTCTCCACGAAGAAGTGCCAGAACTCATAGACTTGGAAGCTGACGAAGATGGTGCCGCAGATGGCGGTCAGCACCAGCATCAGCTTGGCCTTGCCGAGCTTCGCCGACTTCATGGCGTCGACGGCGAGCGCCATCGTGTACGAGCTCATCAACAGCACAAACGTCGAGATGGACGTAATCTCGATGCTGAAGACCTCGGCGGGCAGCGGACCAGAGATGCTCTTGTCGAGGTAGAAGAAGTAGGTCGCGATCAGCGAGCCGAAGAACATGCACTCGGAGCCGAGGAAGGTCCACATCGCCAACTTGATGTTGGGGACCTTCATGTAGTTGTTTTCGACAAGATCCCCATGGCCGTGGTCGTCGTGGCCGTGGCCGTCGTGGCCGTCGTGGCCGTGCCCGTGGTCGTCGTGGCCGTGGCCGTGCCCGTCGTCAGCGTGTGCGATGGCAGACATCGTCTCTCCCTTGCTCAGCGGCGCTGCGGCGCGCTCCGCCTCGAACCTGTGGCCGACCGCGCGATCGCGGACTGGCCGTCTCAACCGGTGGTCGCCGGCGGCTCAGCTCACACCGGCTCGCTGACCCAGAACCAGACGCTCGTCAGCACGCCGACCGCGCTGAACGCTGAGATCATCCAGAGATAGTTGCCAGGCATGATGGTGTTGAGCAGCAGGCCCACAACCATCAAACCCACCAGCCCGGAGCAGATCATCGGCTTCCACGAATACGACGGCATGTGGAATTCCTCGCCGCGGTCCGGCGGCAAGATCTGCATGCCTGGCGTGTACTTGTGGTCCCAGAGCGGGCGCTCCGACAGCACGATGGGCGTGAAGTCGAAGTTATGCGGCTTCGGCGGCGAGTCGGTCATCCACTCCAGCGTTGCGGCGTCCCACGGATCGCGGCCCGCCTTCTTGCCGTTCTTCGCCGAGTTGTAGAGATTGAAGGCGAAGATCGCCGTAGCGATGCCCATGATGAAGGCGCCGATGGTGCCGAAGATGTTCCACAGCTCCCAGGCGGCGTCGGCCGGGTAGGTGTAGATGCGGCGCGGCATACCTTGGTTGCCGAGGATATGCTGCGGGAAGAAGGTGACGTTGAGGCCAATCAGGAAGAGCCAGAAGTGCAGCTTGCCCAACGTCTCGTCGAGCATACGGCCCGTGATCTTCGGGTCGTAGAAGTAAGCGCCGGCGAATAGGCCCTGCAGGGCGCCGCCGACCAAGACGTAGTGGAAGTGCGCC
>SXNM01000397.1 GCA_005777155.1 Pseudomonadota bacterium
GGGGCGGCCGATGGCGCCGGGCGGCAAGCGTCGCGGCGTGGCAGCGAGGGCGGTGTGGCAGCCGCGGCGACCTGAGGGACTGTCATGGGGTGGTTCGGCGGCGGTGGCAAGCGCGGTGGGCGAGGCGACGACGCCCCGGCTTCGGCGGGTGCGCCGAGCGGCGCTGGCACCGAGCGGCGCGAGGTCATTGTCGCCGAGGTGCTGCCGCCCGTGCGCGAGCCGCTGGCCCACGAGCACGAGGGCCGCACCTTCGATCCAGAAGGGCGCGTCGAAGACCCTGGTCCGCGCGGTGGGGCTGGCTTCTCGGGCACGGCGTCCGTGCAGGTGCGCGGCTGCGCGCCGATGGTCATTCGGGCGGTGTTGGCGCTCGCTGGGATCGGACTGCTGGTGTCGTTGGTGCTGCTCGGCCTCGGCCTCGCTGGCTGGAGCGTCGGCGCGGCGACGGACTGGCTGCGCGGCCAGGGTGAGGCCGGCAAGATCGCCGTCGTGCTGGGCGTGGCGCTGGCGACGCCGCTGATGGTGCCGAGCGGCCTGTTGGCGGTGTTGCCGGGCTACGTCTACGGCAGCGTCTGGGGGACGGCGCTGGTGGTGCTTGGCGCGGCGCTGGGCGGCGTGGTCAACATGTGGCTGGCGCGCTGGTTCTTGCGCGGCCGCCTCGCCCAAGCGTTCCTCGCCGATCCGCGGGTGCAGGCGGTGCGGCAGCGGGTGGCGGCGGAGGGCTTTCGGCTGGCGCTGGGTCTGCGGCTGTCGCCGGTGGCGCCGTACGCGCTGCTGGCCTACGCCGCCGGCGCGATCGGCATGCCGGTTCGCCACTTCGCGTTGGCTTCTCTCATCGGCGGCGTCCCCTGGACGGCCGTCTACGCCAGCGTCGGCGCGCTGCTGGCTGAGACCGGACAGGCCGTGTCAGCCGACGCCGCGCCCGCCGGGCCCTGGATCGTCGCCATGCGGGTCGCTGGCCTGCTGCTGACGGTGGCGGTGGCGGTGGCGATCGGCCGCATCATCCGCCGCGCTACAGCGCTCTAGGCCCGGCCGGCCGGCCCTGCGCGCCCGCGCTGACCCGCAGCAGCGCCGAGCGTGCCCCGAGCGGCGAGCGCTCGACGCCGCGACCGCGGCTCAGCGCCGCCTGTTCGATGGCCGCCGCGATGAGCGCCTCGTGCGGCTGATCGACCGCAAGCGCTCGCACCAGCACCTGCACCAGGAGCGGCCGCGCCGCGAAGGCGTCCAGCAGCTGGCCAGCGACGTCCCTGAGGCAGGTCGTCTGTGCGACTCGGCCGCTCGCCAGCCGTTGGCAACGGTCGAAGGCGCGGTGGGCGTGGTGGCCGCGCACGGCGGCGCCGGTCAGCGCCTCGACGACGCCATGGTCGTTGTAGGTGGTCGTCAGCAAGGCCGCCGCCGGTCGCTCGGCCAAAGCGGCGGCGATGGCGTCCACCTCGACCCGCTGCTGCGGCAAGGTGAATCCGAGCGGGCTGAAGCCGGAGCCGAGGTTGCGGTGACCGGTCCAGCCAAGGCCGACGACCACCAGGGCCGCGACTCCGGCGCGTGCCCTCGGGCCGAGGCGGGCGGCGAGCCGCGCGCCGGGTCCGGCATCGGCGCCACACGACGCGAGCAGCGCGCCGCCAAAGACGACGCCGGCGACGCCATGCAAGTAGAGACCATCGACCTGGGGCACCTGGCCGTAGAGGAACGTCGACACCGCCCAGCCGGCGGCGACCTGCAAGGCGGCGAGCGCACACAGTTGGGTTGGCGCGGCGATGCGGGCGCCATGCCGGTTCAGCGATGGACCTGCGATCAGCGCGCCGAGGCCAAGGCCGAGCCCGAGCCCCGCTAGGCCGAGGAAGAGCGGACGCAGCGGCGAGGGCGCCACCATCGCGCCGGCGAGCACCGAGACCTGACGGTCGAAGTCGAGCAAGGTGTCGAGCAACGCCAGCAGGTTGGCCAGCGCGCGGCTTGGCGTCAGCTCGTGCAGCCGTTGCAGCGCGGTGTCGAGGCGCATGCTGCCTTGTGCCGCCAGCGCCCCGCCACCGGCGCCGAGCGTCGGCAGCAACGCCGGGGCGAGGCCGATGGCGGCGCCAACCGACGCCGCGACCGCGACCGCAGAGACCCGCGCCGGTCGCCGCAGGAGCCGGAAGCGGACGAGCCAGATGAGCAGCGGGAGCAGCAAGAACAAGGACTTGCCGTTGGCGCTCAGGGCGAGCCCGAGCAAGACGCTGACGGCGAAGGCGCGGCGCGATGAGAGCAGAGCGCCGTCGCCGTCGCCCCCGCTGTCCGGGGACGCCAACGGCGGCGACGCCTTGGTGATCAGCAACAGGGCGCCCCAGATGAGGGGCCAGGCCAGCAGCTCGTAGGGCACCGCGATGGCGTGCAAGGCGCCGAAGCAGCCAGTCGCCGCGGTCGCCGCCGTGAGGAATAGCGCCGATCTGCCGCCGCACAGTCGCCAGAGCCACAGCCCGAGCAGGCCGAGCCCGAGACCGCCGACCAGACCGGCGAGCCCGCGCCACGCCATCAGGCCGCCGAGGCGAAAGGCCAAGTCGGCAGGCGCCGACCACAGCGCCGAGCCGTAGTAGCCGACGACGAGCAGCGGCCAGGCGTGCTCACCGACGCAGAGCGAGAGCAGCGGCGGCTGCTGCAGCATGATCAGCGTCGGCGCGGCGTCGCCTGCCGGCGTCGGCCGAAACGGTGCGCCTGGCGGCAAAAGCTGGGGCGCTTGGCGACAATCGCCGGTGTGCCAGAGCGCACCGCCCGGTGCTGGGAGGAGCTGCCAGGGAAGGGGCTGCGGCTGGGCGCGCAGCTCTTCGGACCAGGTCGGCAGCACGGCAGCGTGGGGCGAGGCGGCCACGACGCCGACGAGCGCCGCTAGCCCGACGCAGGCCAGCCGCATCGCCGCCGATGTCGGTCCACAGGCGGAGGGCCGACTCACCCGTAGCCGCCGCGACGTCGCTGCGGGAATCGGGCGTCGGCCCCGCCGTCGTCTTCGCCTTCAACGTCGGCGTCGGCGGAGATCTCCAGCACCGCCGCATACATCGGGCCCTCTCCGCTGGTGTCCGGCAGCCAGCGCCAGCCGTGGGCGGTCGGCTCGCCGCCAGTGAGGCGCAGATCGCTCGCCGGCAAGGCGACGACTTGCACCCGCCCCGCCCGCCGCGAAAGCGCCCGCCCGACGACCGCGTCGTTCTCGGCGTCGAGCAGCGCGCAGGTGGCGTAGACCACCCGTCCACCGGGGCTGCTGGCGTCGATGGCGGCGCAGAGCAAGGCGAACTGCCGCTGGGCCAGCTGCCGCGGTCGGGCCGGCGTCCAGGCCTCCAGCGCGGCGGCGTCGAGCAAGACATGGCGCTCCGAGGAGCACGGCGCGTCGAGCAGGATGCGGTCAAAGGCGCCGGGCCGATGCAGGCCAAAGCGGCTGCCGTCGTGACCGGTCAGCGCGATGGCGGCGGCGGCAGGGGCCGGCAGCCAGGCGCGGAGGGTCGACAAGAGGCGCCGACGGCGGGCGTCGCTCAGCTCGTTGAGGTGCAGCTGGCCCGCGAGGCAGCCATCGGCGTCGAGGAGCGCGTCGGCGAGGCAGAGCGCCTTGCCCCCTGGCGCGGCGCAGAGGTCGAGCACGGCGTCGCCTGGCTGCGCCTCGACCAGGGCGGCCACCCGGAGGCTCGCCGGGTCGAGGAAATAGGCCTCTTCGGGGCCGAGGTCCGTCAGCGGCGCGTCGCAGCTGTAGGCGCCTGGTATGCCGGCGACCCGCGGCAGCCCGGCGAGGACAGGGCCGAGCGTCGCCAGCCGGCGAGGGTTGGGACGGACGGCGTGACGTCGCGGCTGCAGTAGGGCTACACGCAGCGCCGGCCAACGGGCGCCGAATTCGGCCAGCAGGGCGGCCTCAAAGCCGGCGGGGCCGGACGCGGCAGGTCCAGACCCTGCGGCCGGCGGCTGGCGTGCGCGGCCCATGGGCCGTCTCCCCCGAGCCCTACTTGGTCTGCGCCACGCTGACCTCGTCGATGAACCAACCGACGCCGGTGTTGCTGACGCCATCCATGCTGTCGAAGCGGAAGCGGACCTTGATCTTACCGCCGGCGTAGGCGGCGAGCGGCACCGCGACGGGGCTCCAGATCTTGGGCTTGGCGCTATTGTCGAGCTGGATCGACACAGCGGGCGCCGTCGCGAAGTCGTCGGTCGAGATCTCGACAAAGCGCTTGTCGTAGGAGTTCGAGGTCTCGACGCCGTGGTAGCTCCACAGCGTGAGGAAGCTCGGCTTGCCGGCGGGCACCGCGATCAGCTTGGAGGTCGCCGTACCCTTGACCTGCTCCCCGCCACCGTAGTCAGCATCGTTGTTGAAGTTCAACGAGCAGGGGGCCAAGTGCGCGCCCGGCTGCGTCGGCTTGTCGTCGACGGCCCAGCCGGGCTTGCCGGCGGTCTTCTCGCCGACGATGGTCCAGCCCTCGTTCTTGTCGCAGGCAAAGGCGTCGGCGAAGACCGGCGTCTCGCAGATGGACGTCACGGCCTGGCACATGCCTTTGCCGCAGGTCTCGCCGCCCGTGCAGGGGTCGCCGTCCTCGCAGGCCGCGCCCTCCAGCGACGGCACGTACTTGCAGCTCGCGAAGGTGCCGTCCTTGGTGCAATTGTCGGCAGTGCAGGGGTCGCCGTCGCCGCACTTGGGGCCGCCCTTGCAGGTGCCGGTCGCGGGGTCGCAGGCCTCGACGGTGCATGGGTCGTTGTCGTCGCACTTGACGACGGTGCCCTGGCAGGAGCCCTTGAGGCACGCCTCCTTGGAGCTGCAGAGGGTGCCATCGTCGCACGCCTTGCCGTCGGGCTCGGGCGTGTAGACGCAGCCCTTCTGCTTGTCGCAACTGTCGAGCGTGCAGACCGACTTGTCATCGCAGACCTTTTTGGTGCCGACGCAGGCGCCGCTGGCGCACTTGTCGGCGCTGGTGCACTGGTCGCTGTCGCTGCAGAAGCCGCCGTCATCGACCGGCTTGACGTTGGCGCACTTGCCGGCGGCGCAGGTGCCCTTCTTGCAGCTGCCGTCAGCGCAGGCGTCACCTTCCGGCTCGGGCTTGTGGACGCAGTTGCCGGTCGCCGCTTCGCAGCTGTCGATGGAGCAGTCGTTGGCGTCGTCGCACTGCTTGGTGGTCGAGTCGCAAGCGCCGGCGACGCAGACGCTGACCGAGCACTTGTCGCCCGACACCGCGCAGTCGGCGTCCACCTTGCAGGTGCAGAGCTGCTTGTAGTCGGGGCAGCAGTCGCCCTCGCCCTCGCAGATGGAGTCGCACTGGCAGGCGGCCTTGGAGTCGTATTTTCCGCAGCGACCAGCGCAGCTCATGCTGCCGCCGCCGCCGGTGTCGCCGCTCGCATCATTGGCCACGGCGTCGCCGCCGCCAGTGTCCACGCCGCCAGTGTCCGCGCCGCCAGTGTCCGCGCCGCCAGTGTCCGCGCCGCCAGTGTCCGCGCCGCCAGTGTCCGCGCCGCCAGTGTCAGCGCCGGCTGCGTCGTCCACGACGGCGTCGGCTGTCGCGACATCCGCCGCGGCGTCCTCGACGGCGCTGTCGGCGTCGCTGCTGACGGCGTCATTGCCGGCGTCCCCGCCGCCGGCGGCGTCTACCGTCACGTCCGGATCGGAGCCACCGGCGTCATTGCTGGCGTCTGCGCCGACGCCGCCGGTGCCGCCCGTCGGAGATGAACAAGCGGTCGCCAAGGCGAGGACGAGCGAGGCAGCAGCCCACGCAGACGATTGAAGCGAATTCACGGACATCACATACTCCGAGTGGACGGATAAGCGGCGCCCTGAGGGGCTCTGCCGCCGGCCCTCCGCGATGGTAGGCGCGGCGCGGCCGAGCCGCAACCTTCGCGCTGGCGCTCGGCTGTCGACGAGGCCCCGGGCAGATCGGGCTGCGAGCCGCTGCGGCGGCGACACCCGGCAACCGTCGGCGAACGTTGGGCCGACGGCGCGGGGAGGAGGGGCTTTGGCTGCCGAGCTGACGCCTACCAGCCGGCGCGATCAGCGCGTCGTCGCGTCGGCCCCTTCCTTCGGCCAGGTGGCGCGGTTCGATTGCGTTCAAGCGCCTGCGCCGGTATCCGCGTCGAGGCATAGCGTCTTGCGCACTACGAAGATCGCCGGAGGGAGCATCCGGGGTCCATTGCAGGGGGGTCGGCGGCCAGTCGCAGGCGCTGCGTGGCCTAGGCGCCTGCGCGCATGGGCCCTGCTGGCGGCGTGCGTGCTGCTGGCCGCTTGCTCGCCGGACACCGCGATCGTGGATCCGGCCGCAGCACAGGACACCGCTGATACCGTCACCGGCGCCTCTGACAGCCTCGAAGACGGCGCCGGCGGTGGTGATGGCGGCGATGCCTTCATCGGCCCTGCCCCGGCCTGCGAGAGCCCAGCCGACTGCCCGGGCAGCCCCAGCCCATGCCAAGGCTACGCTTGCCATGAGGCGCTCGGCTGCGTGCTGGTCGCACTGCCCGAGGGGGCGCTGTGCGAGGCTGGCGATGCCTGCGTGGTCTCCAGCAGCTGCGCCGCCGGCGTCTGCGCGTCGAACAAGGCCAAGGACTGTGATGACGGCGACCTCTGCACCGACGACGCCTGCAAAGGCGGTGTCTGCAGCCACCTGCCGACGGCGCTGACGCTGGCCTGCGACGACGGCGACCCCTGCACCGGCGGCGACACCTGCGTCGACGGAGCCTGCGCGTCCAAGGCGAACATCTGCGGCTGCCAGACCGACGCCGACTGCAAAGGCAAGGCCGTCAACGCCGCGGGCGCGCCCGATTTTTGCCTCGGCACCTACTGCTGCGCTGTGCAGCCGAGCGGCGGCAAGGCGTGCGTGCAGAACCCGGCGACGATCGTGGTCTGCAACACCGGCGCCGACACCGCCTGCCAGAAGAATGTCTGCCTGCCGACCACCGGCGCCTGCGCGATGGTGACGACCACCCAGGGCGGCGCCTGCGAGGACGGCGATGCGTGCACCGCTGGCGAGACCTGCAAGAAGGGCAGCTGCGTCGGCGGCACGCAGACCTGCTGCACCGCCGACATCGACTGCTAGGACGACGGCGACCTCTGCAATGGCAAACCGTTCTGCAACAAGGCCGTCGGCAAGTGCCAGCTGAACCCAGCGACCGCTGTGATCTGCCCGACGGTTGATGACACCGCGTGCAGCCAGACGCTCTGCGACCCGAAGTCGGGACTCTGCAAGGCAAAGGCCACCCAAAACGGCGAGGTGTGCGACGACGGCAACCCCTGCACGCCGGGCGAGAACTGCCAGGGCGGGCTGTGCGTCGCCACCTCGACGAACACCTGCCCATGCAAGAAAGACGCTGACTGTAAAGAGAAAGACGACGGAGACCCCTGCAACGGCGTGTCGTTCTGCGACCTCAAGGCCGGGAGCTGCGCCACCAACCCGGCGACGGTCGTGGTCTGCCCGACCGTGGAAGACACCGACTGCAGCCAGAACGTCTGCGACCCGAAGACCGGCGCCTGCGCCATGTCCAAGGAATTCGACGGCACGCCCTGCAACGCCGACGGCAACCCCTGCACGCCGAATGACGGCTGCAAGGCGGGCCAGTGCGTAGTGGACGACGTCAACACCTGCGTCTGCAGCAGTAACGCGGAGTGCGCCGCCCACGATGACGGAGATCTCTGCAACGGCGCGCTGTTCTGCGACAAGGCCAGCGCGGCGGCCGGCAGCACTGGCAAGGGCACCTGCAAGGTCAACCCGGCGACGATCCCGAGCTGTCCGACGGTCGACAACACCGCCTGCCTCCAAAGCATCTGCCAGGGCAAGACCGGCCAGTGCGCGTTGACGTTTGTCCATCAGGACGAGTTCTGCGACGACGGCGACCCTTGCACCAAGGGCGACACCTGCCTCAACGGCGCCTGCATCTCCGGCGGCGACGTCTGCAAGTGCAAGCAAGACACCGCCTGCCTGCCGCAGGAAGACCAGGACGCCTGCAACGGCACGCTCTATTGCGACAAGTCGTTGCTGCCGTGGAGCTGCGCCGTCAAGCCGAGCACCATCATCGTCTGCCCGTCGGTCAACGACAGCTACTGTCAACAGTCGCAGTGTCAGAAAGCGACGGGACTTTGCAAGATCGCGCCGCTTCACAACGACGAACCCTGCGACGACGGCGACACCTGCACCGTCAACACCGTCTGCAAGGGCGGCCTCTGCAGCGATCCCTTGGCGGCGAGCGGCGGCAAGTGCAACGATGGCAACCCGTGCACAGAGGATTCATGCGACAAGACGGTCGGTTGTGTCTACAAGCCGCACGTCGGCGGCTGCGAAGACGGCGACAAGTGCACCGAAGGCGACAGCTGCAAGGACAAGGTCTGCCTCAGCGGCAAGCCGGCGACCTGCGACGACGGCAACGTCTGCACCACCAACCTCTGCAACCCACAGAGCGGCTGCGTCGCCATCCAGAACGCCGACGCCTGCACCGACGGTAGCGCCTGCACCGAGGGCGACGCCTGCAAGGCCGGCGCCTGCGTGGTCGGCAAGGCCAAGAATTGCGCCGACAACGATCTCTGCAACTTGGACGCTTGCGACCCCAAGACCAGCGCCTGCAGCCACAACGACAAGGTCGACCCCGCCGTGGTGTGCAGCGACGGCGTGTCGTGCACCATCGACACCTGCAACAGCCTCGTCGGCTGCGTCCACAGCCCAGCCCAGGGCGGCTGCGAAGACAACGTCGCTTGCACGATGGACACCTGCCACGTCTTATTCGGCTGTAGCCACTTCCCCAATCACGGCGCCTGCACCGACAGCGACACCTGCACGCTGGACTCCTGTGTGGCTGCTGTCGGCTGCAAACAAACCGCGGCGGCGGACGCGACCAACTGCAGCGACGGCGACCCCTGCTCGCTCGGCGATGCTTGCAAGGCCGGCAAGTGCGTCGGCGGCACCCTGCTGCCCGGCTGCTCCGTCGACCCCAAGCAGTGTCAGGGCAAGCCGAACGGCACCCCCTGCAACGACGGCGACGCTTGCAGCAAGGGCGAGACGTGCCTCACCGGCGTCTGCGCGCGGCCTCTGGTGCAGGCGACCCTAGAGACCGTGGTCGGCACACCGTCGTCCAGCGTCATCGACGGCGTTCGGCGCGCCGCCACCGCCGGCCCCGTCATGGCCCTGGCGCGCCTGCCGAGCGGCGGCATCGCCTTCGCCAGCGATACTGTCCCGGCGGTGCGCGTCGTCGGCCTCGATGGCAGGGTGTCGACGCTGGCCGGCCGACACAACATCATGGGCGACGACGTGTTCACACCCGGTGTCGGGCCGGCGGCGACACTCGGCTTCGTCGCCGGCTTGACGGCGGCAGCCAACGGCACGCTGCACGGCACCGACTCCACGTACAACGTCGTGTTCAGCATCGCGCCCGATCGCAGCGTCTCGCTGCTGGCCGGCAGTGGCGTCGCCGGCCACGCCGACGGCAAGGGCGCCGCTGCTCAGTTCGAGACCCCGTTGGCGCTGGCCCTGGCCGCCGACGGCAGCCTGTACGTGTGCGACCGTGGCAATTCCGTCATCCGTCGCGTCACCAAGGACGGCACGGTGACGACGGTCTCGGGCGTCGCCAAAGTGGGCGGCGGCGACGACGGCAAGGGCAGCGCCCGCTGGAATTGGCCTGAGGGCATCGCCGCCGCGCCGGACGGCAGCTTCCTCGTCGTCGACCGCATCGGGAACACCCTGCGCCGGCTCGCCGCCGACGGCACAGTGACGACCCTCGTCGGCAGCTACTTGCTCGCCGGCGGCGACGACGGCAAGGGTGCCGCGGCGCGGTTCTCGCAGCCTGCGGACGTCGCGGTCGACGCTTCCGGCGTCATGTGGGTCACCGAGTTCGGAAACCACAGCGTCCGCCGCATCACGCCCGACCTGCAGACCACCACCATCGTTGGCAAGCTGGGTATCGGCGCGGTCGACGGGCCGGCTTCGAGCGCAAAGCTCGGCAGCCCCTACCAGCTGACGCTCGACGCCGCTGGCGACTTTGGGTCGGTGAATACGGCAACGCCGCCTTGCGCCGCCTGCGCCTGCGCGTCGATGGCTGCGACGACGGCGACGTCTGCACGCGCGACGGCTGCGATCCAGCGACCGGCAAGTGCGTCGCTCCCATCATCGACTGCGACGACGGCGCCCTCTGCACCGCCGATACCTGCGACGTCGGCAAGGGCACCTGCAGCCACAAAGCGGCGGTGGACGGCTCCCCCTGCGACGACGGCGATCTCAGCAGCGCAGGGTTCTACGGGACCACGGCGGTGCGCGCGAGCGGCGATGGCCGCGTCGCCATCGTCGAAGGCCAGGCGCATCGAATCCGCATCCTCGGTTAAGACGGCAAGGTGTCGACAATCTTCGGCGTCCATCACCTGAGCGGCAACGCTGACGGACCCGCAGGCGTCGCTCGCCTCTCTTGGCCCCGCGGCGTCGAGTTTGCGCTCGACGGCAGCCTGCTGGTGGCCGACAGCGGCAGCCAAAAGGTGCGCCGGGTGACGCTGGACGGCGCAGCCTCGACGGTGGCGGGCCAAGGCGAGCAGGGCTACATCGACGGCCTCGCCGCTGTGGCCCGCTTCAGCGAGCCCTACGACGTCGTCCTCGCCGCTGACGGGGCCATCCTGGTCGCCGACACCGGCAACCACCGCATCCGGCGCATCTCTAGCGGCACGGTCTCGACCTTGGCCGGTGCGACCGCCAGCTACCGCGACGGACCTGGCGCCTACGCCCGCTTCAACACCCCGACGGCCCTCGCCCGTGCCGGCACTGGCGAGATCTACGTTGCCGACTTCGCGAACGGCTGTCTGCGCCGCATCGACACCCAGGGAATGGTCGTGACGGTGGCAGGCAACGGGCGCGCTGAGTGGCGCATGGGCCTCGGCTTTGAGGCGGCGCTCAAGGGCATCTATGGCGTCAGCGTCGATCGACTCGGCAATGTGTGGGTCGGCTCGCTGCTCGGCCGGGTGGCGATCGTCGACCGCGCGGGGCGGGCCCACGCCGTGGCAGGCGGCGCGCCCTATTCAAGCGACGGCCTCGGCGTCGCGGCCAGCCTCGGGCCGTTGTACTCGGTGACGACGCTGTCCGACGGTCGGGCCCTGGTGGTCGACGGCCTGCTCGACCGGCTCCGCACGATTCAGCCTGCCGTCGCCAGCTGCGATGACGCCAACGCCTGCACCAGTGACCAGTGCGTTCCCAAGGTCGGCTGCCTCCACTTGCAGTCGGCGGTGCCCTGCGACGACGGCGACCCCTGCAGCGTCGGCGACGTCTGCGGCGTCGGCGCCTGCAAGGCGGGCAACAAGGTCGCCGGCTGCCCATGCAAGCCCGGGCCCGGACAGGGCTGCGATGATGGAAACCCTTGCACCATCGACACCTGCGACCCCAAGTCCGGCTGCGCTTCGGTCAAGATCCAGCAGGGGCCATGCGACGACGGCAGCCCTTGCACGACGGCGAGCGCCTGCAGCGGCGGCAGCTGCATGCCCCTGCCGGCGGCGGTCTCGGTGCACCACGCGGCGGGCGTGGAGAGCTCCGTGGCGGAGTGCTGCAACGGGCCGCGCGATGGCGCCACCGCCCAGCTCCAGCACGTCGCGGTCGGTCGCCTCAACCAGCCGCGCGACTTCGCGACCGCCCCCAATGGCGCGGTCTACATCGCCGACAGCGGCAATCACGCCCTGCGGATGCTGACGACCGACGGCCGACTCGAGACCGTCGCCGGCTCACCCGGCCAGGCCGCTGGCGGCACCGATGGCCCACCCGGCACCGGGCGCTTCTATTTGCCCTACGGCGTGGCGCTCGATCTGCTCGGCAGTGTCTACGTCGCGGACTACCACGCCAGTACGATCCGCCGGGTCGACAAGGACGGCGTCATGACGACGGTCGCCGGCGCGTACTTGCAGCCCGGATTCGTCGACGCCACGGGCGGCGCCGCCCGACTCAGCAGCCCACGGGGGCTCGGGTCCGACGCCGCCGGCAACATCCTCATCGCCGACGCCGGCAACCACCGGGTACGCAGCCTCGGCCTCGACGGCCAGGTGAAGACCCGCGTCGGCTCGGTGCCTGGCTTTGGCGACGGGCCGCTGGCGGTGGCGACGCTACAAGGCCCCGAGGATGTCGCCGCCGACGCCGCAGGGGCGCTGTACATCGCAGACGTCGGCAACCTCGCGATTCGTCGACTCGATCCGGCGGGCCACCTGACGACCATCGTGGTCAGTGGCTCCGCATCGGCGCCGCTGTCCGGGCCTGGCGCGCGCGGCAGCCGCTTCGGACTGGTCGGCGGCATCGCGGTCACGCCGCTGGGCGTCGTCTTTGGTGACGCGAGCCTCGGCGTCGTGCGGCGGTTGCGGCCGGAAGGCGGCACGGAGCTCTTGGCCGGCGGCGGCGACGCGACGTTTGGGCTGGGCGCGATGGTCAAGATGCAGAACGCGTACGGCGTCGCGGTCCTGCCGGATGGCAGCTTGATCATTGGACAGACGGGGCAAGCGCGGCTGCGGCGGCTGCGGCCGATCGGTCTGACCTGTGACGATGGCAACGCCTGCATCCTCGACACCTGCGGCGGCAAGGGCTGCCAGCACACCCCGGCGGAGCTCGCCAAGGCCTGCCCAGACGGCGGGCCCTGTCAGCAGGCGGCCTGCGACCCGGCTGGCGGGTCCTGTACTTATGCGGCGCGGGAAGACGGCACCCCTTGCGGCGCGACCGGAGATTGCGTCTCGCAGTGCCGCCGGGGCCTCTGCGCCGCCGTCGCCATGGTCTGGCACACCGTCGCCGGCGTCGGCGCCGCCGCCCTCGTCAGCCCGGTGGACGTCGTCGCCCACCCGAGTGGCAAGCGTTTTGTGCTGGAGAGGCAGACCAGCAGAATCCGCGAGGTCGCGCCTGACGGTACGCTCTCGACGCTCGCCGGCAGCGATCTCGGCTACAAGGAAGGCAAGGGCAGCAACGCGCAGTTTAATGGCCCGCTGGGGCTAGCCTATGACGGCATCAGCGCTCTCTTTGTGGCGGACTCCGGAAATCTGCGGCTTCGCAAGGTGGACCTCGAAGGCAACGTCTCGACCATCGCCGGCACCGGCATCTCGGGCAGCGTCGATGGCCCGGCGACCTTGGCCAGCTTTGGCACCATGGTCGGCGTTGCGGCGCAGGGCTCGACAGTCTGGATCGCAGACGCCGCCAACTGTACGATCCGCCGGGTCAAGGACGGCAAGCTCGCCACGGTCGCCGGTCAGGCGGGGAGCGGAGATCTGGTCGATGGGCCACTCGGCGCCAACCGGCTGAAGGCCCCGCAAGGCGTCGCCGTCGACAGCAAGGGCGTGGTCTGGATCGCCGACACCTCGAACCGGGCGATCCGCCGCCTCAGCGCCGCCGGCATCCTGACCACCGTCTTGGGCGACGTCAGCAACGTCGGCCCGGCCGTCGACGGGCACGGCTGGCGGGCGACGAGCGTCGTGCAGCCGGCTCGGATCGTCGCCTTGCCCGATGGCTCGCTGATCTGGTCGGAGCTCAACAGTACGGCGCTGCGCCGAGGCTGGCCCTTCGTCCGCAGCGAGACCATCGCCGGCGCCGATGGCGACGGCGGCGCCGGCGATGGCCTTGGGGTCTACGCCGAGCTCGGCGCTGGTTGCGGACTCGGCATCGACGCCAACGGCCAGGTCTCTGTCGTCCAGCCCGCTCAGGGCAAGCTCCGGCGGCTGACGCTCGGGCTGCAGGCCTGCGAGGCCGCGGCAGGCGCGTCGCCGAAGACGCCTGGGCTATCCTGCGCCGCGTTGGCCAAGTCGCTGCAGTCGACGGGCCTCAACCAGGTCTGGCTCGACCCGACGCCGGGCGCTGGGGGGAAGCCCTTCTTGACCACCTGCGACCTGCAGACCGCGGGCGGCGGCTGGACCCGCGTCGACCCGACCGTCGCCGAGGCCGACGTCAACGCGCTGCTCGCCGGCAAGGGCCAGGTGATGTACAAGTGCAGCCATGCCGCGACGGTAGGCGTCGTGTCACCGCCCTACGCCGGCAAGTGGTCGTGGCAGGGCAAGGTCGCTCAGCCAGGCACATGCCAGGTCGCCGGGGTCAACGTGACGTGCGGCAATGATGCGTCTTTCGCCGCACTGACCTGCGGCTTTGGCGTCGGCTGCGCCAGCGCTGGCGAATCGGGGCCGTGGCTGATGCCGGGCATCGGTGCCGCAGACCAGTGCGCTGGGCCCACCACGGTCTTCGCTGGCGGCGGCATGGCGCTGTGCGACGACGCGCCTGCCCACGCCGCTTGGGTGACATACGTGCGCTGAGCGGCCAGACGCCGCCGCCAGGGCAATGGCCTGCGGGCTTCAAGCACTCTGCGACATCGCGGCGCTGGCCGGGGCGCCGGCGGTGGAGGGCTGCGCGCGCCTAGATATCGCGGCGTGAGGCGCCGAGCCGAGTGAGCGCCAAAGGACGGTCATCGCGAGCCGGAAAGGTCCGGCGGCAAGCGGTGCCGTGCCCACAGCCGAGCGCGCAGCCCCTGACGACGGCGTGGACCGGCAAGTGGCTCCGGGGACGTGAGCGCGGGCGCCGTCGGCTCTGCCCGCAGCCTGCTAGAACAGGGTGTAGATGAACGGCGCCGCGCCCTGCGAGGCCACGACCAGCAGGCCGGCGAGCAGCAACGTCACGACCAGCGGCACCAGCCACCAGGCCTTGTTCTGCTTGGCGAACTGCCAGACCTGACTAAGTAGCTTTCCGCTGTGGGCCAGCTTGCCCATGGGGCCTCCTTTGCGCCTCTCTGCGCGGTGCGCAGCGGCTCCGACACAGCGACCTAGTCAAGCACGAACGTCTCGCGCCAGTTCTCTTTCTCGTCCCACTTCGGCTGATCTTGCTTGAAGAGCAGGAAGTTCTCGAGCACGAGGTAGTCCATCTCGGTGCGCATCAAGCAGCGAAAGGCGTCCTCAGGGGTGCAGACGATGGGTTCGCCGCGGACGTTGAA
>SXNM01000398.1 GCA_005777155.1 Pseudomonadota bacterium
CGAGCGACCCGAAGGCGCCGGCAGACGAGATGGGGTGCGCCGCTTGAACGACGGACAGTTCGGGCGCGACGCCGAAGATCGATTTGATTTCGCGATCATCCCGTGCAGCCTGGAGAAGGCGTGGGATCGCCCTGGCGTGCAGGGCCCGCTCCCCGCGAGGCTCGCCTATCGCAGCCCGCTCTTTGTCGCCGCCCAGCGCCTCGCCGCCGCCCGCGCCGCGCAGACGCTGATCTTGTCGGCGCTCCATGGCTTGATGGACGACGAGCAGTCCGTGCCAGGCCCCTACGACGTCACCTTCACGCGACCCACGGACCCGGTCGTGCAGGCGGCGACGTTGCGGCGTCAGGCCGAGGCGCTCGGCCTCCTGCGGCCGGGGGCGACGGCGCTCCATATCCTGCCCGATGACTACGCCGCGCGGCTGGTCGAGGCGATCGGGCCGGCCGCGCTCGCGTCGCCGAACCTATTGCGCGGCGTCGCACTGGCCGACCTAGAGACCATGCACCAGCGCTGCCTCGCCGCACTCTCGACCGCCGCGAAGGTGGCGCGCAGAGCCGTCAGCCCGCGGCCAGCAGCATCCGGCCAAGCCGAGTAAACTCCGAGCCCTCGGGGCGGAGCTCGCTGCGCCACAGCTCAACCGCCCGCACGGCGAACGGCGCGCTGCGGTAGAGGCCGTGGCCCGAGAGCCAGTCCGCCAGCGCGGCGTCGTCGCCTCGCCGCACGCGGCCGACGGTGACGTGTGGCCGCCGCCGCTCGGAGGTCGGACCGAACCCCTGCGCCTGTAGGCGCTTGTCGAGGGCTCCCCGCAGCGCATGCAGCGGCGCTTCATCGCGCACGCCCGCCCACAGCACCTTCGCGGCGCCGCGCGGTGGAGCGTGGCCGACGCCCTGCAGCTGCAGGGTGCAAGGCGCCGCCGCCAGTGGCCTTGTGTCGCTGACCAGCGCCTCCACGGCTCGCATGGGCACCGCGCCGAGGAAGCGCAGCGTCAAGTGAACCTGATCGGGCAAGGTCCAGCGCACGCCTGACGGCCCCCACTGCAGCGTCCCGATGTCGTCGATCACCTCGTCAGAGGGGACGATGGCGTAGAAGACGCGGAGCGCGGTCATGGCGCCGTCACGGGCATTGACCGCGGCCAACGAGCAATCGCCGCCTGGCACCGCCGCGCCTCATCGGCCTCAGGGTGAGCGGTCGAGCCGGCGTCGCGCCGCGGTGGGAGGTCGCGGCTCACCGGCGCACCGGCCCTTGGTGGTCTGTGAGCCGCCCGCGGCTACAGTGCGCCTTGGCCGGCGCAGCCGGAGTCGACGCGGCAAAGGCGCGTTGGGCGGTGGCTGGGCACGAGGTCATCACGCCATTGAGCTTCGGATCGTGCCGGAGAGGCGTCAAGCATGGCCCTTCGAGTGCGCCGGCGACGCTTGCGTGGCCTTTCCTGTGCAGACAAACTGATGGGGCCGGCCTCTGCGCGCTGCATCCCCACGCCCCACCGAAAGGTCGACCCGCCGATGGCCCAATCCACCGCCACCCGCAGCCTCTGCGACCACCTGCTCGAGGTGCATCAGCCGGCACCAGGCGCCGGTGTGGCGGTTCAGCGCGAGGTGTCGCTCGCCCTGCAGGCCGTGCAGCGCGAGATGCTGCCGATCGCCCGATCGCTGGCGCGCTCCTTCCACCGCGACGGGCTGGAGCCATTTGACTTGGTTCAGCAGGGCTTGCTGCGCCTGACGCGCGCCGGCCCATTGCGTGGACGCGCCGACGCCCCGGCCGACGACGCCTCTGCCGGGCGCTACCTCTACGCGGTCCTCAAGCGGCTGGCGATCGACCACTCGCGCCGAAAGAGAGTCGACCCGCTGGCGCACTCGGCCCTCATCCAGCCGGGCGACGCCGACAGGGCGCCATTGGACCCCGCCGACCCGATGCCGAACGCCAGCGAGCGGCTGGCAGAGGCCGAGACCCTTGCGGAGCACTCAGGCGCCATCGCCGCCGCCGATGCCCGTCTCGACGCCGTCATCTACGAGGCTTGCCAGGCGCGCGAGGCGAGCCGACGCGGCAGCGGACAGGCCCTCGCGGCGACGCTCTCGCAGCTACGGGCGGCGGCAGAGGGGGCGCTCGACATTGGGCTCCTGGCGGCACATGAGCTGCGAGTGGCCGGCGGCGATCCTGACGACCCTGTGGACTTGGCGCGGGCTCGCAACGCCATCGACGCTCGCTTCAAGCGAGCCCGACAGGCCGCGCAGGAGGCGCTCGACCGCCACGCCGTGGCCGACTCTTCGTCCTCGGCCTTGGAGGACCGCAGGTTGCTTGAGCTGCGGCTGCACCGGCGCACCTCCGTGCAGGGGCACGGCCAGGCGTCAGAGCCGCCGGCGCCAAGACGTCGACTGCCAGAGCCGCCGTCGGTGCGGCCCGGAGGGAGCGATGTCTGACGCCACCGAGTCGCTGGTCGCCGCGCGCCTGCAGCGTCTGCACGCCGAGGTGGCGTCGCCCGCCACGCTGCTGCCGCAGGTGGGGCGCGGCCACGGCCTCTCGGCCGACCCAAGCCCCGCGACTGCCGCGGACTGGCTGGTCCAGCTCGCCGCGCACGCCCTCGACGCCGAGCCGCTGTCTCTGCCGACCGCGCTCGAGGGCGCTGTCGGGGCCGCGCTCGGGCTGGTCCGCTTGCAGCTGGCTGGTACGCCTGGCCAGGCCATCGAGGTGACGTCCCGTGATGGCACGCCGCTCGACGTCGACGCCGCCCCTGGCGCCGCGCTCCCTGTCGATGGCCGCGGCGCTTGCTGGCTGCTGCAGTTGGGGCCTGACCCGTGCGTAGTCGTCCACGCCGACGGTGTGGGCGTGCAGCTGCATCAGGAGCCGGCCCGCGGCCTCTGGTTGGCGCCGCTGCGGCTGCGTACGCGGACAGGCGCGCCGCCGCCGCTGGCGCAGACGGCGGCCGCCGTCCGAGGCGCTTTCAGTGAAGACTGTGACGACGTCTGCGCCGAAGCGCTCGCGCTCTGGTCTGCCGGCACCGCCGCCGGCGCCGACTGGGCGGACCCGCTGCGCCTCATCGTCGCCGATCGCTGGCGCGAGCCGCTGGCCGCAGCCGACACGTTAGCGATGCTCATCGCCGGAGTTGAGCCTCCGTTGGCCCCGGTCGATCAGCGACTCCTTGAGCTCGGGGCGGGCGGGCGGGCGGAGCTCCGCCGCGGCGCCCTGCAGATGGCCGCCGGCCTCACTAGCCTCCCGGCCAACCACACCGCGCTCGCCGCCGTCCGCGCCGCGTTAGAGGCGGTCCGCGTCGCCCTGGCCCGCCACGACGGCCTCTCGTCCCTCGATCTGCAGCTGGCAGCGCTCGACCGCGCCCTGCTGCAGGCCGTCCCGAGCTCCTCTCACGAGCCGCCGTGGCTGCGGATTGAACGGGGCCTGGCGCCGACCGCTTGGTGGGTGGGCGCTGCCCGATGAGCGCCACGCCGGCGCTGCTGGCCGCCCTGGCCGCTGGCCGACACCTGTCGATGACCGAGCTGCGCCTCTGCCAGCAAGCGCGCGCCGCTGGTCCGTGGCTCCATCCCAGAGGTGGCCCAGCCTCAACGCCCGGAGCAGTCCTGCTGCTCGCGGCCGACGCTGACGGCTGTGGCGCCAGCGCGCTGGCCTGGGACGCCCGCCCGGCGCCGCCGGCGGCCGCGCCGCGACTGGCGCAGGTCGGATTCGGTCCAGAAGCCTCGGATGCCCTCGGCGCCGCCTGGCGCGCCCTGGCTGAGGGCTTGCCGATGCGCTGGGGTCGATTCGCCGGGCCTGGACCTCGCCCTGAGCCGGCCCAGCGGCTGCTGACGTGGCGCCACCCAGAGGCGCCGCCGATCGCGCGCGCCGACAGCGTCGACGGTCCCTCGTTTGGCCTCGCCTTCGCCTTGGGGCTGGCCTCGGCGTCGCTCGAAATCTCGGTGGCGCCAGATGTCTGCGCTCTCGCTGCCATCGCCAGCGATGGCGCTGTGACGCCGATCGGCGGCCTGACAGCCAAGCTCGGCGTCGTCGCCCACCTGCCTTCGCTGCGCCGTCTGCTCGTCGCCTCAGCGCAGGCCGCCGAGGTCGAAGCGCTGCTGCACCAGGCTCGACCGGACAGCGCGGGGCCGCAGGTCGTGCCCGTGCGGAGCGTCGCCGAGGCGGTGGAGCACGCCCTGCAGACGCCACCCGCCGTCGCGATCGCTGCTCTGGCCGCCGATCCGCCACGCCGCGACGCCTGGGTCGAGGCGCTCTTTCGCCTCTGCCTCGACGGCCACGACCGCGTTCTCCACTGGCCGTCCTTGGCGAGCGCCGCCGCCGCCGCCGAGCAGGCCTTCGCCGCTGACCTGGACGCCGAGACGCGCCTGCGCCTGCAGTTGGCGGCAGCCATCGCCCACCGCCACGGCAAACAGGCGCGGCCGCTCCCCGACCTCGCCCCGCTCACCCGTTGGCCCCTGCCGCGGAGGCTGCTCGCCCTGGCGCATGCGGTCCAGCACGCCGCCGACGTCGGCGCCCCAGACGTCACGACTTTGCAGCCCCTCGTCGCGCCGCTGCTGCCAGACGACGGCGACGCCTTCGAGCCGCACTGCCGCCTCGCCGGGGCTTGGGGCCGTCTGCTGGCGGCCCAGGCGCGCCCGCTTGAGGCCCTGCGTTGGCAGCGCTTCGCCGTGTCACAGCGCCTCTCCATCGGCGCCGAGGTGGGGATCTCGCGCCCCCTCGCAGAGCTCCTGCGCCTCGGAGGCCTCTGCCACGACCACGCCGCCGTCGCTGAAGGCCGCGCCGCCTACACCCGCGCCGCCGCCCGGGACGCGATCCGCGACGCCGACCGGCCGTACCTCGCGTTCGCCGACGCCCTCGGCGCCGCCGGTCTCGCTGAACCGGGCGCCGCCGCCGCTCTGCAGTCGCTGCTCGCTGCGCCCTCGGCGCCGCTTCAGCTCCGGCTCTCGGCTGCCCGCCACCTGCAGCGCCTCTGGCCGGGTTATGCCGCCGCTGCCGCGCTGCTCGCAGGCGACGGCGTTCCTGCCAGCGGCGCCGGCCACAGGCGTCTCTTCGCCGCCATCGCGGGCCTCGACGCCGTCGCGTCTGGTGCCGTGGCCGAGGCGCTGGTCCCCGACCTCATGGCGACCGCCCGCTCTGAGCTGCCGGGCACCTTAGGCCACCTCGAACGCGCCGCCGCAGCCGCTGGCCGCTCGCAGGGCCGCGCCCTTGCCCGACTAGTCGCCGATCACTTCCCCTACTGATGTGCACGCCGCCGTTTCGCAGTCGCTGCTGCGCCGCCGCCGCGTCGTGGTCATCAGTGGCAGCGAATCACGAAGTCGTCGACGCGGATCTTGACCGGGCCCACGCCAGCGCCGACGCCAGCGAAGCGAGGGACATGCTTGCGCCCGAGGACCTCACCTTGGTAGGGCACCTGCCACTGCTGCCAGCCCTTGGCCGGGCAAGCGTTGACAGCGTGGAACATTTCGATGGGGCCGAGGCCAGGCTCGAAAGTCTGTAACATCCCAGAAATTTTCTGGTACATCACGTGCATAATGAGCAAAGTCGTCGGGCAACTGACCGTCGCGCTCTCGACCGACGTCCGCATCGATATGGTCGCTCCCGCCACGGGTGCGCCCCACCGCAGCTCGCCCAAAGGGTTCAGCTTGCTGAAGTCCCCTGCCGCCTCCGTGCCATCGAAGCTCAGCGCCGCCACGAAGTTGCTGCTCCCTGGCGCCTCGGGCTCCCGCGTCCAGGCCGGCATGCCCGGATCGGGCAAGTTCCACCACGACGCAAAGTCGGCGGCGTCGTCAAAGCTCTGCTCCCAGCAGGCATAGGAGCATTCGCCGGTCAGCGTCACCGAGTCGAATTGGAATGCGCCGGTCGACGCGCTAGTGGTACCGGTCTCCACGGTAAACTCGAGATCGAGAACCGAACCCGCCTCCTCGCTGACGTCGAAGCTGTAGGTCTTCCAGGTCGGCTGCGCCTGGCACAGCTCGAGCAGCACCACCTTGCCGAGCCTCACGCGCAGCCGATCTTGGCCACAAGAGCCGGTGCCGGCCTTGGGCGCGCGCACCGCGAAGGAGAGGACGCTGCTCGGCCCAGGGGCCAGCTTGGGCATGCGAAAGCTCGCTGTCTGCTGCTTGCCCTCGGGCGGCTTGCCGTTCCACACCGCGCTCATCGCGCCTTTGCCCAGGTGACCACCGGCCGCCGTCGCGACCCAGTTCAAGTACTTCGGCGCCGTCGACTGGATGCGCCACGCCTGGGCCACGACCGTCGACGGCTCGGCGTAGGCGTAACCCCGGTGCTCGAAGTCGGCGGCGAGGCAGGCCTGGCCGCAGGCGCCGGCGATGCGGATCTTGTCGACCTCGACGAAGCCGGCGATGCCCGAGTTCTTTGGGACAACGACCTTCAGCTCCAGATCGATGGCGGTGCCGGCCCAGCCCGATAGTTCGAACACCGCACGTTGCCAGCCTTTGCCCGGCGGCGCGCCAGGGATCTCGCTCGTCGCCGTGTCGCTAGGGTGACAGGTCTCAAAGTGCTTCTTGCCATTGGCGACGACCATGAAGGCGTTGGTCTTGCAGCTGCCGCCGGTCAGGCTGCCCCGCCACCAGAAGTCCATGCGGGTCTTGACGCCAGGCTGGACCGCCAACCGGCGCAGCAAGATTGAGGAGATCGCTGAGGCGCTATAGCCACCAGCCGTCGCACCCGTCCAGGACACCAGCCATCGGCCGTTGCCCGTCGAGTCCTTGCCGTGGCTCCACTTGGAGGTGAATTCGTCGTCGGTGATGGTGACGACCTGCGACAACGATGCTGGGATGTCCGGGTCGGCCAGCAGGCAGGTGGCGCAGTTGGCGATCGGCGCAAACAGGCAGCCCATCGGACCGCAGTCGTCGCCGGTGCACAGATCACCGTCGTCACAGAGGGTGGCGACTCCAGCCTTGCACTTGCCCTCCGCGCAGCTGTCCAAGGCGGTGCAGGCGTCGCCGTCGCTACAGGCTGTCCCAGGTGACGTGTTGGCGTGCGCGCAGCCGACGCTGCCCATGCAGCTGTCGATGGTGCAGGGGTTGCCATCGTCGCAAGGCGCACCGAGCTTCTTCTTGCAGGCGCCCGTCTCGGGTTGGCAGACCTGCTCGATGCAGGGAGACCCTGGGGCCGGCGCGCAGACTTTGGCGGGGATCGCCGGCTTGCACTGCTTGCCCGTCGGCGTCGCCACACAGGCCACGCCGCCATTGCAGAGGTCGCCGTCGTCAAACAGGATGCAGTCGGCGTCCTGGGCACAGCCGCAGATGTTCTTTGGGTTGGTGCAGCTGCCGCCAAAGCACTTGTCATGCGAGGCCGGCGTGCAGGCGTTGCCGTCGTCGCACGGCGAATTGTCCATCAACGCTTGGTAGCTGCACGTGCCTGAGCCGACGCAGTAGTCGAGCGAACACTCGTCGTCGTCGTTGCAGGCCAAGGGGTCGGTCTTGCAGTTGCCGACCGCCTTGCAGGTTCCGCCCGCCACGCAGACACCGCCAGCACAGGCCGAGCCGATGAGCTTCAGCTGAAATACGCAGCCATCGACGCCGCAGGAGTCCAGGGTGCAGGCGTTGCCGTCGGCGCACACCACCGCCTTGCCGATGCAGGTGCCGCCGCCGCAAGTGTCGAGGGTGGTGCAGACGTTGTCGTCGTCACAGGGCGGGTTGCCGGGCAGTGGCGCCAAGGTGCAAGTCTTGGAGCCCGGCTCGCATAGCAGTTGCCAGCAAGCCTTGACCGGAACTTCTCCGCAGTCGTCATCGGTCATACAGGTGGCGCCAAGTCCGCCGCCGATGATCGCTCCGTCCGCGTCGACGCCGATGTCGGGTTCGGCGCCTGCGTCCTTGCCGGCGTCATCGTCCACCGCCCCGTCGGTCGAGTCAGGCGCGGCGGCGTTGTCGGCCTCGCTAGCGTCGGCAGTGTCTTGTGCGTCCAGGTCCGCAGAGTCCCCGTCTGCTGCTGCGCCGTCTGCCGTGGCGCTGTCTGCCGTGGCGCCGTCTGCCGCTGCGCTGTCTGCCGTGGCGCCGTCCACCTTGCCGCTGTCCGGCGTGTCCGAAGCGGATGACCCGTCGGCGGTCGCGCTGTCGGGCGCGGCGTCGAGGACTGCGTCGTTGGCGCCCGCGTCTTGTTCCACCGGTGGCTCGACGCCGTGAACAGGCTGCGACGGCTCGGCGGCGCAAGCGCCTAGCGCCGCCACAGTCGCCATCCATCGCAGCCTGCTGCGCATCGCGTCCCCTCGTCAGGACCGCAGATCGGGCCAGCACGAGGTTAGCGCGCCGCTTGCGCAGCAGAGTGAAGCCCTGTGTTCTACGGTTCCAACCGATGCTCGAATTGTCGGTGCGAGGTGTGTTCGGCTCAGGGCCCTGGCGCCCATGGATAGGCGGGCTGAGCGCCGCGCCGCAGTCGTACCAGTTGGTTTGCCCGCACCGCCGGTACCTCTTGCACGGTCGCCGCGGCGTTCGGCCAGCGCACCCGCACGCGCTCGACGTCACAGGCGTCGCCGAGACCGAAATGGAGCGTGAGGCCGTTCTGCTGTCCGAAGTGGCCGTAGCCGCCGCCCACCTCTTGAATTTGCGTGACGCCGCCGGCGACGACCTCGACTCGGGCGCCGATGGCGGAGGCGTTCGTCTCGCCGCCGCTGTCTGGCGAACCACCGTCGGCGGCGCGGCCGTCGAGCGCGATGGCGAGCCAGTTGCCCCGGCCGCCTTCGCCATGCCGCAGCGTGTTTCGCCAGATCCGCACCCGCTCATCCGGAGGGCAGTCGGCGCCGGACTCGCCGCCGCAACGCGCCCTCGAGCTGCCGACGACCAGATCGAGGTCGCCATCGCCGTCGAGGTCTACCACCGAGAGGCCTGCCGCTCGTGGATGATCGGGCGCGGCGCTGCTCGGCAAGGCGGCGAACGCACCATTGGGCTGCTGCAGCCAGACAAAGAGCCGCGTCCCGGGGTAATCCGAGCTGGCGATGACGAGGTCGAGGCGGCCATCGAGGTCGAGGTCGGCGACGGCGCCTGAGATGTCGCCCTCGTTCCAGGACAGGCTGGGCCAGCTCCGCTGAAGACCGCTCTCTGCCGGCGGGATGTGTGCGAAAACCGGAACCTCTCCGCCCTTGTTGCGCATGATGTGGGTCGGATCGCTGGAGGGGCCGACGTCGGAGTGCACGATGTTCCACTGCACGGCGTCGAGCCGGCCGTCGCGGTCGAGATCGGCGCACTGCAGGCCGGCGGTCGTGCCGCCAAGGCGCCAGGGTTGGCGGTCGGTGGCGTGGTTCCAGCGGTATTGTCCGCCAAAAGCCGCCTTGAGCTGCGGGCAATTCACCTGCGGTGTCGGGCAGGTATCGCAATCGGACGCCTTCGGGTTCTCCTGGCAATAGCACTGCGCGTTCCAGTTGCTGCGCCAGTCATCGTCGTCGTCCCGCGAGAAGCCAGAAGCGAACATGACGTCGCTGTAGCGGCTACCACCGCCGACACCGCCACCCAGCCACAAGCCGTTGAAGTAGCGACCATAGCTCGTGGTGTAGAGGTCGGGGTGGCCGTCGTCATTGAAGTCACAGGCGCCAGTGCCCCAGGTGTTGCGGTGGGCGGTGCCGTCGGCCAGGCTCTTCTGGGTCGGCGCCACGGTGCTGAGGCCCTCGCTCGCGCTGACGTCGACGAAGCCGCCATCGCCGTCGCCCGCGAAGAGCAGGTCCGCCGTCGCCGCTTGACCCCACGTCGAGTAGCCCAGCCAGAGGTCGAGCCGGCCATCCCGATCGTGATCGACCAGCGTCGCCGACGTCAGCGCGCGCCGGGCCGCAGCGCCGAGCGGGCTGGTCTTGCCGAGCAGCGTGAACACGCCGCTGCCGTCGTTGGCCAACCACTCGGAGTGGTCGAGGGGATCACCCGGCTTGTCGGCGACGAGGTACATGCCGCAGAACACGTCGACGTCGCCGTCGTTGTCGACGTCGCCGCCGATCGCGATCTGGCACGGCCTGCCGCCGGCGCCTCCCCGGGTCTGCAGCAAGCCCGAGGCGACTGTGTCGTCGACGAGCTTGCGCTGCCCCTTCGCGTCGACGGTGTTTCGGAGCAACACGACGTGCCGTAGCGCCGGGTCTTTCGGGTCGCTGCGCACCCCCACCACGTTGCGGCGCACCAGCACCTCCGGCAAGTGGTCACCGTCTAGGTCGAGGGCGGAGACGCGGATTCCCAGCGGGCGCTGCGGCCCATCGAGGCCAAATTCGGCGCTGGCGTCGACAAAGAGCGCCGACTTGCCGTCCCAGCCGCCCGCCGCATGACAGACCCTCGGCGGCGCCCCGGCGAAGGGATCGGTCTGCGCGTCAGCGTCGCCGTCGCCGCTCGACTCGCTGTCGCCCACGACCTCGCCGCCGCGCTGTCTGTCCGCCGCGCCCGCCCCGCTGTCGACCGGCGCCGCAGTCGTCGCCTCTGCGCAGCCGCCGCTGAGCGCCCACAGCCCGAATAAGCCGATCGCCCCGCCGATCGCCCTAGACATCCCTGTCTCGATTGTCGGCCCCATCGTCGCCGTCCCGCGCGCCAAGACGCACCTCCGGCGGCTGTTCATCAGCCTGCGCGAGGTCGTGCTCGCGCCCCGCCGTGCCCGCCCCGGCGCTCCGGGCCGCTGGACTCGCCGCGCCCACGACCTCGATCTGGCCTCTGCCTCCGTGGCTGTGGCCTCTGTGCGACATACCGCTCTGCGCGTCACTGGCGGCGTGACCGTGCGCGTGGCTGTGACCGTGCGCGTGGCTGTGACCGTGGCCGTCCTTATCGTGGTCGCCGTGCGCGTGGCTGTGATCGTGCGCGTGGCCGTGACCGTGCGCGTGGTCGCCGTTCGCGTGGCCGTCGCCGCCGTGGCCCGGTCCCTCCGCTTGCGGCAGCACAGCGGCCAAAAACGCGCGCGGCCCGGTGCGCCAGACCGAGGCCGCGAACAGCGCCGCGATCGACCACGCCGCCAGCGTGCCGAGGACGCTGCCCTCTTCCTCGTGGTGGTGGCCGCCAGCGACGAAGCCAGCGGGGAGCAGCGCGTCGAGGCTCCAGCCTGCCAGGGTCGCCAACAGCCCGACCAGCAAGCCAAAGCGGATGGCGACCGCCCGGCCGTGCAGCTCGCGCAGCAGCCCGAAAGTGGTGACGTTGGTCGCCGGTCCCGTCAGCAGCAGCGCCAGCGCCGCGCCCGGGGAGACGCCGTGAGCCACCAACACCGCCACCATCGGCGTCGCGCCCGAGGCGCAGATGTAGATGGGCAGGCCGATGAGGGCGCACACCACCACCTGCGCCGCCGGCGGGATGGCGGCGATCGCCTCGGCGTTGAGCAGCGGCTCAGCCGCCGCGGCGATCAGCAGCCCGACCGTGATCCAAGGGGCCGTGGCGTCGACCACCTCGCGAAAGCCGAGGCGCAGGACCTCCTTGTACCGCTCCACCCCACGGATCGCCGGCGCTTTCGGCTCTGCGACCGGCGCCGCCGCGACGGGCTCGATCATGCGCCCGAGCGCCCAGCCGACGATGACCGCCACCAGGGCCGAGGCGACCACCCGCGCCAACGTCAGCTCGGCGCCGAGCAGCGGCCAGGAAAGCAGCACCGCGTCCAGACCAATCTCCGGCGTGGCGACGAAAAACCCAAGCGCCGCCGCCGATGGCGCGCCCCGCTCGATCAAGCTGCGGTAGACCGGCACGACGCCGCAGGAACAGAGCGGTAGCGGCAGACCGAACGCCACGCCGCGCATCGCCTCGCGCAGGGGGCCACCGCCACGCAGCCAACGCACCGCCGGGCTGGGCAGCAGCGCGCCCACCAGCCCAGCCAGCAAGTAGCCCAGCAAGAGCGCCGGCGCGCTCGCCTGGGCCAGGGCGACGAAGGAGTGCAGCGCAGCATCGAGCGCGTCGTGCTCGCCGCCAGCGCCATGCCCACCGCCGTGTCGATGCTCGCCGACGCCGACGAGCAAGAGCACCACGCAGAGTCCGCCGAACGCGCCGAGGCTGGCCCAGCGCTTGGCCGCCGGGTGTGGCGGCAGCGCCTCGCCGCGGTGGAGCACGACGTGCAGCAGGGAGCCGCCGACCAACGCCTCGAAGGCGCCGATCACGGGCGCCGCCGCCGCCGCTTGTACGGGTCCAGCGGCGAAGAAGCCCACCGCAGTGCCGACCGCCTCGGCGCACAGCGTCACGATCGCCGCCGGCAGGCCGAAGCGCGGCCGCACCAGCCACCAGAGCGTCAGGCTGGCCGGCAAGCGGTGGACGACGACCGAGAGCGCGAGGCCCGAGTCGGCGATGGCGTGGCCGCCGCCGCCGGCCGCCAGCGCCGCGCCGTCGGTCGCGGCGTGCAGCAAGAGCCCAGCGCCCGCGAGCGCGAGCGCGACGCC
>SXNM01000399.1 GCA_005777155.1 Pseudomonadota bacterium
CCGCCAGCGGCGCCCCGGTGTCGGCCCCGGCGCTGGTGGACCCGCCAACGTCAACGGCCGCCGTCGCGGCAGCCGGCGCTGACGCCTTGTCGCCGCCGCCGAGGAGCGCCACGGAGCCGCCGCCGATCGCCAGCAACGCTACTGCCCCGAAGATGAGCGCCACGCTGCCACCCTTGGGCTTGGGCACCGCCGCCGGCTGGAGTTCGGCACCCTCTGCGTCACCGCCAAGCAGGAACGCCTCAGTCTGCCCGCTGTTGCCCTCGGTCGGCCGCGGCGGCGTCAGCCCGCCCTGAGACCCCATCGTCGCCGCTACGGCGGACGGCGCCGGCTGGTAGGCGGCGGTGCGATCATCGTCGTCGGCGCTGTCGTCGATCTCGAGGCGAAGGCTGTCGCTCGAGCCATGCGCCGCGGCGATCGCGCCCTCTGGCGGCGGCTTGACCCGCTCAAGCGCCGCGCGCATCTCCTGCGCCGACGCAAAGCGCTCGTTGGCGTTCTTGGACAGCGCCCGATCGACGATCGCGATGAACTCGTCGCTGAGGGGCGTCGCGGCGACGCTGCGCAACGGCGCCGGCTTGTCTGTGATGTGGCTCAGCAAGACAGAGAGCGGGTTGTCGCCCTCGAAAGGCGGCCGACCGGCGACGCACTGGTACATGACGCAACCGAGCGAATAGAGGTCGCTCCGCGCGTCAATGCTGCGGTTCTGCGCCTGCTCGGGGCTCATGTAGGCGGGGGTGCCGAATGCCTGCCCCGTCCCGGTGAGGTTGCTGCCAAGTCGCTTGGCGATGCCGAAGTCCAGCACCTTCACCACGGCATCGTCGCCGAGCACCTCGTTAAGGAAGATGTTGTGCGGCTTCAGGTCGCGGTGGACGAGGTTGTTGACGTGCGCTTCTGCCAAGCTACGCAGCGTCTGCACCCCCACTCGAACGGTCTCTGCCTGATCCAGGGTGGTGCCAGCGCGCTTGCGATCACGCAGCAGCTCGTTGAGCGCCTGGCCGATCAACAGCTCCATGGCGATGTAAAGCGCGCCTGAGTCGGTCTGGCCGAAGTCAAAAACGCGAATCGTATTTGGATGTTTCAGCGCCGCGGTGATCTGCGCCTCGGCGTAGAAGCGCTGAATGAGCTCGCTGTCGTCATTGGCGAGGCAGACCCCGAGGACCTTGATCGCGATCTCGCTGCCGGTCGCCATGCTGGTGGCCCGGTAGACGGCACCAAAGCCGCCCTGGCCGATGAGCCGGTCGATACGGTAGCGGCCATTGACCTCCGCGCCCTCGATCAAGCGACTGTCAGGGTTCTGTGCAAGCACCAAAGTCGCCGTGCCGTCCGCTGGACAACGAGCGTCTTCAGTGCGTTGGCCACAGAGAGGACAAAGGCGCATCATCCAGCTTCACCCGACGGCGGTGCAGGCTCGACTGCCGCCTCCGGTGCAGACCCTGCCACAATTCGGGCCACGTCGGCCAGTCCCCCCGGCAGATCGACGAAAACGACCGTGCCATCTGGCAAAATGCGGATCTCATAGCGATTGCGCGGCGGCGAGACGGCCTCCCCGTCGGCGGCGTCGGCTGGCGGGCGCTCCCCTGGGCTCACAGCAGCCCGCGGGTGGACGCCGGCGTGTACTCCTCGACCTCTTCCACGGGCAGCTCACCGGTCAACGCGGCGCGGTCGTACCCGTAGACGTCGCCCCAGAAGGAGACCCCATCGTCTTCCTCGACCGTGACGGTGACGTAGTCGAGGTAGACGGCGACCGCGCTCTTGAGGTTGACGACCGACTCCTCCTTGTCGTCGATGATCTTTTTGATCTTCTGACGGGTCCAACCCTTGTCGCGAGCGAGCAGAAAGTTGGCGAGCTGGACGGGGTTCTCCAACCGAATGCAGCCGTGGCTAGAGGCGCGACGGGGCTTGCGGAACAGGGCCTTCGACGGCGTGTCGTGCATATAGATGGCGTGCTTGTTGGGGAACTGGAATTTGACGGCGCCAAGGAGGTTGGTGGGGCCTGAGCGCTGGTAGACGGTCTCAGTACCGTCGGCCTTCATCTCGGAGACGTAGCCCTCTTTCTCGTAGTAGTCCGGGTCCTTGGCCAGCTGCGGCCCGAGCTCGATGTCGATCACGCGCTGCGTCGGGTACCAGCGCGGCGCCAGCGTGATCTTCGACATCTTGGCCCCGAACAGCTTGGTGCGGTTGATGCGGCCCTTCAGCCGCTTCTCGTAGTCGATGTCCTCGTCATCCTTGCCGACGATCACCCGGTGCTCGCGGATAGGCGCGCCGTTCTCGTAGACCTGCATCCGCTGGGCCGCGACGTCTACCCAGATGTGGAAGGGCTCGGGATCGCGTCCATTCGCTTCGCGCCAGCGGCCCAACGCTAGGCGGATCTGCTGCAGTCGCGTCTTGGCGCTGACGTTCATCTCGCGCACGGTGGCCGGCGCGACCACGCCGTCATCCAACACCTGATGCCGCGTCTGAAACCGCTGAACAGCGGCGACGAGCGCGTCGTCGTAAGCGTCGCCAGCGCCGGCGTCGTAGCCCTCAGCCTGCAGGCGCGCCCGCACCGCAGCGACCAGCGGCCCCCGCGCCCCGCGCTCAAGCTTGCCGCCAGGCAACTCCGGCAATGGCTGCCAGCCACCAGCGACCTCGAGCTTCTGGTAGCGGTCCTGTGCCTTGAGCAGACGTTGATATTGCGGGTGCGTCGGCCAAGCCTTGCGCATCGCGTCGGCGACGGCGCCCCGCGTTCCCCGCAGCCGCGCCACGAGGAGATCGGCGTTCTTGTCGGCCAAGCGGTGGACCTCAGCTGGGCTCGTCGGCTCGTGGGGATGCAGCGGGCGCGCCAGCAGAAACTCAACGAAGTAGCGCACCACCGCTCGACCGACCTCGACCTCAGCGGCGACGAGCGCGGCGCTGGAGGCCTGAATGGCCTGGTCAACCTCGGGCAGGGCCGCCTGCAGCGCCGCGATCTGGTCGGCGTCAATCGCCGCCAAGCCCGCCTGCTGCAGCTCACGCTCGCTGCCCTTGCCGGAGCGCAGCCACCGGACAACCGCCGCCATGAGCCGCGCTGCTTGCGGCTCCTTCACCTTGGCGAGCAGCAGCGCGCGCTCTGCAGCATAGGCCTCCACGACTTTGGCGGTGGCAGCGTCGACCGCCTCGAAGCGAAAGCCGCGGCGCGGAAGCCCGTGACGATCGACCTCGCTCAACAGCGCCAGCACAGCCTCGCCATCCTTGGTCAGGTTGCCGTCGAATTGGAAGAACCACAGGGAGCCGTCCTGATACAAGGCGGTTAGCACGGCGCGCCCTTGTTCGACCCCCTTGAGCGCAGCCTGCAACGTTAACTCGCGCTTGGGCCGCTGGGCCACCCGGCGCGCGACGTCGCTGGCGAGCGCACCGACATCGCCTGCGGGCGGCCTGGGCCCGTCTTCCTCGGTCTGCGCGGCCGCCGCGGGCTCAGCGCCGGGCGCCGCCGCAGGTGGAGAAGGCTTGTCGGCTTCTCCGCAGCCAGCGCCACTCACCGCAAGGACGGCGACCAGCGCGGCCCAGCCAGCGCACGCGCGCGGCACCCCAAAGTGCCAGGGATCTTTGCGATCGCTCTGACAATCGTCCACCTTGTTCGCGTCCATCGTCGCCTCCGACCGCGCTGGCTGTAGCGCGGCTTGTTGCCTCGGTCAATGAATTCGCGCTTTCCGGACTGAGCACGGGCGCGTCCTTTCGCCCTAGGAGCTGGGGCGAGGGCGCCCCAGCGCAAGAGGCGCTGTTTCGGGGTGCGCTGGCCCCGTCGCGGCGGCGGGCGCCACGCTGCGTCTCTGACGACAAGTGTTGAATCGGTCTGACGCTTTGTCGTCTGGCGGCCCTTCGGCACGGAGGTTGCTCAAGGTCGTCGCGTCGCGTGCGCCGACGGAGGTCGTTGGCGCAGCCCCAACCACCGCCACTGCGACGAGGAGCCACTCCATGAACACGCTGCCACAGACCCACGGCCATACCCCCTGCGCCGCCACACTGACCGACGTCCAGCGGGCCGAGGCCATCGCCCAGAGCGTCGCGCGAAAGGTGCGGCGCAGTCAGGATCTCTACGACGACCTCTACAGTTGCGCGATGTTGGCCTTCGTCGAGTGCAGCGCGCGCTTCGAGCCCGGTCGCGACACGCCGCTCACCGGCTACGCGGCACCGCGGATGCGCGGCAGCGCGTTCGATCTGCTACGCCGCGAACAGAGACTACGCCGGGTTGCCCAGCGCCATGGCGAGGCCCTGGAGCACAGCGCTGGTGCGATCGTCGACACGGCCCCGCTGCGCAACAAGATCGAGGTGCATCGCCTCGTCGAGCGCACCCGCCACGATCTGCCAGCTGATGAGGCGACCGTGCTCGACGAGGTCTACTTCAGCGGCCGTCCGCTGAACGAGGTCTGCCATGATCAAGGCTGGAGTCGGAGCCAAGGTGTGCGCCGGCACCATGATCTGTTGGTGCGGCTGCGCCGGGAGTTCGGCCTCGCGCAAGAAGTCACTGTGGAGTAACGGAGTCGGTATCACGACGGCGCGAACGCGTACTGCCCGATCGCCCGGTGAAGCGATCGCGCCGGACGGACGCCAGTCGGACCATAATCGGTGGTCAGCACGGCAAGCCGACGCGGCTCGTAGGCCGCCACCCGATCAGGATCACTCTACGGTGGAGCGAGGACGCGAAATGCAGAGCGAAGCAGGGGAGCCGCGAGCGAAGCCTTGCGACCTCACCAACTGCCGTGGCTGCCGTGGCTGCCGTGGCTGCCGTGGCTGCCGTGGCTGCCGTGGCTGCCGTGGCTGCCGTGGCTGCCGTGGCTGCCGTGGCTGCCGTGAGAGCAGTGCTCAGCGCCGAGCGCAACGTCCGAGGCTGCGAGGGGCGTGCCCCCGGAGAGCGCAAGGAAGGTCGAGACGCGCTGCTCTTGCTTCTCGCTGATGGCTGCTTCCTCCATGGAGAGGAAGTCGGCGACGCTCTTCTTCACCATCGGAAGGGCTTTTTTCTTCGTCATGGGGTCCCCACGCAGCGTTCCGTAGTTGACGTGCGACTTCGTCAAGTTGGAACTGGCTGCCTCCTGTAGTCCTTCCAACCGGGCACAGGACAGACGCTGTGCAGGTACTCTCGCCGAGACCCCTCGGTGAACCCGCCCAAGCGTACACCTCGACTCCGGTCACGCGGTCCGCTCGGTGGGGGAGCGACGGCGGAGGCGCGATGCCCATTCACCTGATAGCAACCACGCGGCTGGCTGTCAACCTGATAGCTGCGGCGGGACCTGCCAGCATCCGTCTTTGGCACGCCGCTTGACCCCACGGGCTGCGACGGCTATCTCGCGCGACCCGCCACTGGCCGGCGTGGGTCGCGGCGCGCAGCGCCTGAGATAGGTTCATGGCGATCGAGATCGACCCTACGGCACGCCTCGCTGCTCAGCGCGCCCTGCTCCGCCGGGTGCATGATGCGTTAGCCTCCGCTGGGTTCCGCCCTGTCTTGTGCGGCGCCGGCGCCGTCACCTGGCGCTTCGACCTGGAGCTTCCGGTCGCCTGGCCGCTGCGCTGGCAGGTCGAAGGTGATCGCGATCACGCCCGTCGCTTGGTCGAGGAGTTGCGCTTGGATGCGGGCGCGGCGGTGAGTTGGCCCGCGATCGCGATCGCCGGGGGCGCTGACGTTGCCGGCGAGCCCTCCGGCGCCCGGACCGTGGGCGAGGGGGCCGCCGGCGATGGGCGTGGCATCGCCAACTTCCGCCTATGGGCTCTGCGCGTCGGCCCGGACGGTGAGCTGGTGGGTCTGCCGGCGGCCGAGGCGGAGCTCGCGGCGGGCGTCCTCGGCGGCGAGCGGAGCTGGCCCAATTGGCTGCGCGGTGACGGCGAGCGTCTGCTCGAGCTGGCGGCGCTGGCGGCGGCCACTGGGCTGCGGCCTGCGCCCGAGGTCGTGCAGGCGATGCGGCGAGACGCCTTGCATGTGCTCGGCGTCGACCGCGCGCGCTGGGCCCACTGGTTCGGCGCCCTGCTGACCGGCACGCGCCCTTCCGTGGGCCTGCAGCTGCTGTTCGACGCCGGCGCGTTGTCGCTGATCGTGCCTGAGGTCGCGCTGCTCGTCGATTTCCACCGCAGCGCACCAGCGGCGCACAAGGACATCTGGGATCACACGCTGCAGGTCGTAGACAAGTGCCCACCCGATCTGGTGGTGCGCTGGGCGGCGCTGATGCACGACGTCGGGAAGGTCTGGACCCGCAGCGCTGGCAAGCGCGGCAAAGTCCAGTTCTTGCGGCACGAGGAGCTTGGCGCCTCGCTCATGGAGGGAGTGGCTGGCCGCTTCCACCTCGACGCCGACCTCGCGCACCGGGTCTGCTACGTCATCGGCAACCATGCGCGCGCCAACGTCTATGCGACGAATTGGACCGACTCCGCCGTGCGACGCTTGATTCGAGACATGGGCGAGCACCTGGACGCGGTGTTGGCGTTCTCGCGCAGCGACTTCACGACGAAGCGGGCCTGGCGCATTCGCGAGGTGCGCGAGCTCGGCGAAGAGCTGGTGCGCCGCATCGAGGAAGTGCGAACGGCCGACGCCAAACCTTCGGCGCTGCCCAAGGGCTTCGGCACGCTGGTGCTGTCGCGCACCGGTCGCCGCCCGGGGCCGTGGCTTGGCGCCATCCAGCGGATGTTCGAGGACGAGGTTGAGGCCGGTCGGCTGACGCCCTCGACTGACGCCGAGGCCAGCTGGGCCTGGCTGCTGGCGCATCGACCTGAGCTGCTCAGCGAGCCGGTGCCTGCCGCTGCAGCGATCGGGCGAGCCGACGCAAGCTGACGCGGGGCGGCAGGCCGTGGCCGCCGCGGCGCGACAAGGCCAAGGTCGCGAGGGCCACCAGCTGAGGCTCTCGGACGCCGAGCGTCAGGACGGCCGCCGCGGGGAGCGCTGACAGATCGAGCCCGTGCAGGTGCTCGGCGCAGGTCGCGCGCTGCGTCGTCGGCGCGGCATTGCGCGGGGCGGTCGGCCGAGCGGCGGCGCCGGTACTGGGATCGTCGTCGGCCGGCCAGCCAAGGATCGCGCCCTGCGAGCGACAGACATAGGGGCGGACCGGAAAGACCTGGCACCTTCCGTCGGCGTCGAGGAAGGCACAGTGCCCGGCGGCGTGTGGTGTCGGCGCCGGCCGCCCTGCCGCCGTCTGCTCGCCAACCCAGCGCCGGATGCGCTCTGCCTCGACCTCAAAGACAGAGAGGCCGTCTTGGCAGCAGCCGCTACAGCCTGGCCGGCAGCCGATGGCGCGGCCGCTGGCGGCGGTCATGGCGGCGGTCGTGCGATCGAAGTCGCTGTCGACTTCGGCGTGAAGGCGCTCAATCGCCGCCTCGACGTCGTCGAGCGTGGCGTCGATCATCGCTCGACCTCGCTGGTGTCGCAGAGGCCGCTTGCGGCCAGTGAGGCCAGGGCGCTGCGCATGCCGTCGATGGCCGAAGAGACGATTCCGCCGGCATAGCCAGCGCCCTCGGCGCAAGGGTAGAGCCCGGCGTGGCTGACGGACTGGCGGTCAGCACCGCGGAGCACGCGGACAGGCGAAGACGTCGTGGTCTCCACTGGGATCAGGGTCGCCTCATGGCTGACGTATCCGCGAAGCTGGCGGCGGTCGATCGCCACCGCGGCCTGGGCCAGCGGCCGCCACAAGCGATCTGGCAGAATTGACGTCGCGGCGGTGGGCTGCAGGCCGGGGCGGTACGTCGTGCGAGGAAGGTCTGTGGACTCGCGGCCAGCCAGGGCGTCGCTCAGGCGCTGCGCTGGGGCGCGGTAGCCACCGCCACCTGCGACGTAGGCGCGCCGCTCGAGCGCGGCCTGCAGTGCGATGCCGAGCAGCGCGCCGCCGGCGACGTGGAGGCCGAGCTCGGGATCGTCGTCGAGGTCGCCGGGCCGGTCGAGGTAGGCCTCCTCAGCCGGGACCTGCAGCACCAGGGCGGCGTTGGCGATGCCGCTGTTGCGACCCTCATTGCTCATCCCGTTGACGTTGAGGTGTCCTAGCTGCGTCGGCGTCGGTAGGACGAGGCCACCTGGGCACATGCAGAAGCTGTAGGCGCCGCGCACGCCGCGCCCAGTGGGCACCTGACAGGCCACGAAGTACTCGGCGGCGCCCACTGAGGGCCAGCCAGCCAGCCCCCCGAGCTGGGCCTCGTCGATCAGCGCCTGCGGGTGCTCGATGCGGGCGCCGATCGCGAAGTCTTTGCGCTCCATGGCGACGCCGCGCCGCGCCAACATGCGATAGACGTCGCGGGCCGAGTGGCCGGCGGCGAGCAGCACCGGCCCGCCTTCGATGACCTCACCGTCCTCCAGCACGACGCCGTGGACCTGGTGCTGGCTGACCGACGAGCGGACCAGGAGGTCTGTAACGCGCGCGTCGAAACGCAGCTCGTGTCCGGCCTCGCGCAGGGCGTGGCGCAGACGCGGCATCATCGGGATCAGGCGGTTGGTGCCGACATGGGGGTGGGCGTCTACGAGGATCGAGCGGTCGATGCCGAGCGCGCACAGGCGCTCATAGACCTCGCGGACTCGCTCGCTCTTGCCGCGGGTGTAG
>SXNM01000400.1 GCA_005777155.1 Pseudomonadota bacterium
AGAGATCGAGGCGGCGAAGATGGGCATCGCCTTCGGCAGCCAGATCCGCAGCTACGTGCTGGCGCCTTATCGCCTGGTCAAGGATCATCGGACCGGGTTCGAAGCCACCAACACCGACGCCGTGCTCGATGGAGGCATCGACGGCTTCATCAAAGAGTGGCTGCTCAGCCAGGTCGACTTCGGCAGCAAGGGCGGCGGTGGTGGTTTGCCTGACATCGACTGAGCGCGCTGAGCCAGCCGTGAACGCTGCCGCTCGGTACGCTCAGCCGCGCCAGCCGCCGACCAACTGCAGCACGACCGGCCAGCGACGCGAGATCTCGCTCTCCGGGTCGTCGAGGCCATCGAGCACCGCCACCGCGCGAAGGTGCTCCTGGACCTGCGCCGGGCTCCTAGCGCCGCAGAGGGCGACGTCGGCGTGCGGCTGGCGCAACAGCCAGGAGAGGGCCAGCGCCGCCACGGGCTCGCCCACGCGGTCGGCGACCAGCTGGAGCCGCGCCACCAGCGCCAGCGCGCGCAGGTAACGATCGCCCTGGAAGCGCTCGTCGCGAGCGCGCAGGTCAGACTGCGGAAAGCGCTGACGAGCGGTGAACTTGCCGGTCAGCAGGCCGCGGCACAGCGGCTCGTAACAGAGGACCATCGGCGGCGGCGCGATGGCGGCCACGGCGCCGCGCAGCTGCTGCTCGTACTCGCGGCGCAGCAGGGAGTAGGGCGTCTGAAAGGTCGCCATCGGCGCCTCGCCAGAGGCCGCCAGAAGCTGCGTGGCACGACCCAAGGTCTCTCCGCGCTCATTGCAGAGCCCGAACGCCGCGACCTTGCCGCTGCGGCGCAGCGCCGAGAGGGCCTGCAGGGTCTCTTCCAGCGGTGTGCCGCGTTGACAGGGCCAGTGGGTCTGGACCAACGGCAGCTGCTGCAGGCCAAGCCGACGCAGGCTGGCGTCGATGTCTGCTACTAGGTGAGCCGGGCTGAGGTCGCTCTCAGCGTGTTGGCCTGGCCCGTCGACGCGGATCCCGCACTTGGTCGCGACGACCGCAAGCGGCAGATCATCGCCCAGCGCGCGGGCCAGCAGGCGGTCGGCATGGCCGTGGCCGTAGAGCGGAGCTGTGTCGAAGAGGGTGACGCCCGCCTGCCATGCGGTGCGCATGGCCGCGATCGCGGCGTCGTCGTCGACGGACTCGCCCCACCAGAGGCCGCCCGCCGCCCAGCAGCCAAAGCCGAGCACAGAGACCGAGGGGCCGTCATCGGCCCATCGTGTGTACCGCATCGCTGACAATCCACAGCGCGCCGTTCGCCGCTGCTGCCGGGGCGACCACAGTGCGCGCCGCCGTGGCGGCCGCTGCTACTTCTTCTTCTTGCCGTCTTCGAGATCACCGACCGACAGCGAGAACTTCTTGCGAAGCTCGTCCGGGACTGGCGGCAGGTTCTCGAACTTGTCGCCGACGTCCATGTCGGGCAGCTCGCTCGGGGTCAGGCCGCCCTCTTCGTAGGTGACAGCCGACATGAACCACGAGGTCTCGCTGAACTTCTTGCTCGACCGCTTCTTGGCCTCTGCCGCCGGCTTGGCCGACGCCGCGGGGTTGCCGCCGCCCTGGGCCGCACGCCACGCGTCGGCGAGCTCGGCGACCGAGGTCGCGCCCACCCACTGCTGGGTGCGCCCGTCAAAGACGTACTCATCGGCCCGCAATTGGCCGTTCTTGACCATCTCGGCCAGGGCCTCGATCGAGTACTGCTGTGGCTGGCCGTCGCGCTGGATGTAGAACGTCATGACGCTGATGCTCCTGGTCTCGCCGCTGTGCGGCGCATCGTCGTGGCTTTGCCAACTCGTCGGTAGTGGCGCTCTCGCTGTGCCTTTGGTGGTCCGACTCGCCTGTTCTGGTGCTGCCTCGTGTCCAGGTGGGTTGGGCGTCCTTGCCCTCGCCTCTGCCTCTAGTCTCTGTGCTTCGGTATCGCCTTACGCCGCTGCGGTGTCGCCTTACGCTGCTTCGGTGTCGACTATCGCTCCGGTGGCCCGCTGGCTCCGCCGACCAAGCACCGCTCCCCAAATCGGGCTGCACCTTCCGCTCCGAACCGGTTTGTACGCTAGCGCAGTCGAAGCCACCGCGCAACCTCGCTCAGAGCGGACTTGGCGACAGGACGAGGCGCGCCGGCGACGCGAGGCTCCGCCGCCGCCCCTCTCGACCCACGCGACCGCGCATCGGCAGATCGGTCGCAGCGATGCTCTGACGCTCGGCCTCGCTGACCTCGCAGGGCTGCTCGGCGGCGCAGGCGAGCCGCACATGCATGTGGTCGGCGTGGCCCTTCAGGTGACGGATCACTCCGGACTTGCTGGCCTCTCGCGGTCGAGGGTATTGGAACATCGAGGCCAACGCGCTCGGCGACTCGCCGGCCCGGACCGCCGCGTCGTGCAGCTCGGGTTGCAGGTCGTAGTCGATGAAGGCGTAGCGCAACCGCCCGGTGGCGCGCAGGGCGACGAGCAGCTGCCACGTGCGATCAGCGTCGAGATCCTCCGGGGTCGCGAGGCCGAGCCAGCCGCGCTGGCGGCCCCCGAGGTGGTAGTAGCCAATGTCGGCGTCGACACCGCCGCGGTGGCTGCGGTGCGGTGGAAGGCAACCTCCGCCCTCTTTTGAGAGATCGCCGACCACGAGCTGACTGCCCCGCGGCTCGGTCTGCTGGACGGCCCGCGCTGCCAGCGCGATCGCGGCCACCAGCGCGGGGCGGCCGTAGCCTCGCTCGGGTCGCTGCATCGACAGCACTCCCTCTTCTGCGACCAGGAGCACGCCGTCGCGCAGCCGCTCCCCCTCGTAGGGGCTCTTGTAGACGATGTAGCGCCGGCCACCCTTCAGCTTGGCAGACGGCCCGAGGTCGTTCCAGCGGCGGATCTCGGCCTCGCGGGCGCCGTTGCGCCGGGCAAACCGGGCCACAGACTCCTTCTTGCGAGCGGTTCCATAACGCCGACCGCAGATCGACGTCGAGCGCTGTTTGGCTCGCTGGGCCGCCAGCAGCTTTTTGCACGCGCTGGTCTTGGCGTGCGGCTTCTTGCGGCAGCGCGCCAGCGCCGCCTCCTCGGCTTGGCGGCGGCGCTCTGCCGAAAACTCTCGGCACTGCGCTGACTTGCTGGCCTTTTTGCTGGCGCACGCCTTGAGCAGGCGCTTGACCTCGGCCGGGCTTCGACGGCGCGCTTTGCCGTTGGCCTCTCCCCGACCTCTGCCTGTGGCCTTGCCTTTACCTTTGCCTTTGCCGCCACCGCCGCTCGCGTGCGAGGCCTTCGCCCTGCCGCCGCTGCCGTTCTTGGCGCTGCCCTTGTTGGCGCTGCCCTTGTTGGCGCTGCCCTTGCGAACAGCGGCCGCCTTGGCGCTCGGGCCTGGCTGGCTCTTGCCGCGCGCGCCCCGGGCCTGAACGGCAGTGGGCAGGGCACGGGGGCGCGCCGAGCTTTGTGGCGTCGCCATCAGCGCGGCGATCAAGAAAGCGATGGCGCGCCAACAGCCTCGCGTGGCGCCGTTGCCAGCGACGATCGCACCGCGCCTCGGATGCGCCATGGCAGCGTTGCTGGCGGCGTCGCGAGGGCTGAAGGGGCCGTGCATGCCGCGCAGGATGACGGGGCGCGACGCCCTCTGTCAAAGCGCTGTAAGTCGGACGCCCGCACGACACACTGGGCCGCCTTCACGCATCCCGGTCGGGCGATGTCTGCGTAACCTATCGACCGTGATGGAGATTCAGAATGTCATACGAACGATTGTGAGCAATCCTTTTCTGACATTCACGGATCTTCGTACACCCAGGGGCGCCCATCTGCATAATCGTGGCAGTCAGGGCCCGTCGCCCTTTCTCGTCATGCGCGTGCGCTGCACGAGCGTAGAGGGTTGGATGATCAAAAAGCTCGCGACTATTGGCAACAGCTACGGAGTTATCATCGACAGGCCGCTGCTGCGCGAGGCTGGCATTCAGCCAGACAGCCGAATTGAGCTCATGGTTGTCGACGGCTCCGTTGTGATCCGGCTGGCACCCGCTGGCAGCCGACGGCCAAAGCGGGCACCCCCCACGCTTCGCAACCGTAGCCGCGCCGCCGAGTAGCGCTCCTTCGCCACCCCATTGCGCAGCCTGCGCGCTGAGGCGAGAGCCGCGCGCCCTGCGCCCGCCTCGATCGGCGGCCAGCTGGATGCCGTGAGCGCTAAACGGGTCGCGCCACGGGTCGCGCAGAGCCGGAACGTGACACCTAATTCCGCTGCATTCCGGCCGCCGGCGCCGAGCCGCCCAATCTTGATGGTTGGAGCCGGGGCGGGTCAGGCCGGCTCGCGGCGCCAGCAGCCCCACGCTGAGTGCGCTCGAACGCGGCGCCGGATGCACCGCGCGATGAAGTCCGAGCGCGCCAGGCCCAGCGCGAGGGACTCCGCCCGCGCAGCGGCGGGCGCGACGCCGCTCGTGTCCGGCGCATGGGCCTCCAGTGGGGACGCGTCGGTCGTTGGCCTAGCGCTGCCTTTGGATGGTAGGGTCGCCGCGCGAAGCCGACCGTCTTGGCCGGCAACCGCAGAGTCTCCCCGTGCGAGGCGAGCGATGGCCAAGGTCTCGGTTCGGCAGCTGCGGGTCTGCTTCGTCTGCCTCGGCACCATCTGCCGGTCTCCACAAGCTGAGGGCCTCTTTCGACACCACGTCGAGCGGGCAGGGCTCCGCGACGCGTTCATCATCGACAGCGCGGGCACCTCAGCGGCGCACCGCGGCGAGCGAGCCGACCCGCGCACCCTCGCCGCCAGCGCAAGCCGCGGCGTCGCGCTCCCCGGCACGTCTCGCCCCTTTGTCGCTGAGGATTTCGAGCGGTTCGACTGGATCATCGTCATGGACCGCACCAACCGCCGTGACGTGCTCAACCTCGCACGCAGCCCTGCCGACAGCGCCCGCGTGCGCCTGCTGCGCGAGTTCGACCCTGTCCCAGACGAGCTAGACGTCCCTGACCCCTACTACGGTGGTGCCCTTGGATTTCAGTCGGTCTTTGACATCTGCGATCGGTCCTGCGCGGCGCTGCTCGCGACGCTCCGCCAGCACCTTGGCGCCTGAAGCGGCGTAGCTCAGCGTTGGCGGCCCCGCCCGCCGGGACTTGGCCGATGATACACCGCCTGGCCCTGGCGACTCCTAGACTGAGGATCCGCGCTGCGGGCGAGGAGGCGGAGATGGCAGACTCGGAGGCGGCGCTGGCGAACACCACCGCGCAGGTTCCGACGCTCGCTCGGCGCGCCCTCGGCTGGCTGCGCTCTGGCCTGACGTCGACTATCTTGTTCTTATTGCTGTTTATTGGGATGACGGCGTGGGTTGGCGGGCCGCTGGGAGATGGCGCGTCGCTGCGCCTGCAGGCCGTCGACCTAGCCGGCGCGTCCTGGCGGGCGCCGACGCCGGGCAAGACCACGGTCCTCTACGTGTACGCCACCTGGTGCCACGCCTGCACGCTGACGACGCCGACCGTCGACGCCTTCGCCCGCGGCCACCCGGAGGTCGAGGTCGTCGCCATCGCCGCCGATGATCCAGAGGACGTGCGGGCCTCCATCGCCGAGAAGCCGCGATCTTTCCGCGTCATCGCCGACGGCGGCGTTCTGTCGCGGCAGCTGGGGGTCACGGCGCTGCCCACTACGATCATCCTCGACGGCGAGGGCAAGGTGCATTGGAATCGCCAGGGCGTGCTGCTGCCCTTCGAGCTCGCCCTGCGCTTGCCCTGAGCGGCGGCGTTCAGGCCTCGCCCTGAGACTGACGACCTCGGCCATGGTCGCAGGGTAGAGCCGCCCCAAGCGGCGACGCCGAGGCCGACGCCTGGGGAGGCGCAGACCGCTGCAGGTTCGCGGAGGCTCTGGTGGCGCGGCCGCAGCACAGCAGCCCAGACGCCTTGGGACTCCGGCGCGCCAAGCGCCGCCGCCAAGCCGTGTGCGCTCGTCCGCTAGGCCGGGCTCCGCCGGCGCACCAGCACGCGCCGCGTGATCTCGACGACCTTCTCAGGCACTCGGCGATCGAGCTCACCTTCGGCCACCTGCGTCGGCTTTTCGCGCTCAGCGGTGAAGAGGTCGGCGCCGGCGGCGAGCAGCGCCTCGGGTCGAACATTCTTGACGCCGACGTGGCGAAGGATCACCTCGCCGACGGAGTCGGACAGGGCGCGGGCGGCGAGGACACGGCTACAGGCAAAGAGGGTATCGCCGGCCTGGACTGGGGCTGGGTGTGCGCCGTCGCTCCACTCGGCCTCCCACAACACGTGGCCCCCGACGTCGACGCTGGCCTGGGTCAACGTCCACGCTAGCACAAGGCCACCGTAGACCACCCGCTCGCCCGTGAAGCTCGAGGCCTGGCTATAGATCGCGTCCCAATGCAGCGGGTGGCTGTTGCGGCAGATCGCAGACAGCTGCATGTGCTCGCTCTCGCTGACGGTGCGGCCATTGGCATGCACCAGCGTCAGGCCCGGTCTGAGATCTTCGAAGTGGCCGAACAGAGGCGGGACAAAGGAGCGATCGGGCCCGGTCGCGACCACTGCGTCAGCGAACGTCGACACCGGCAGGCGGCCGAGCAGCGTATCGGCGTCGGCGCTAGCGACGGGGACCACCGGCAGCGCTGGCCGGGCTTGCAGCTGTCCGCCGCGGATCAGCGCCCGCCTGACGAGATCGAGCACGCGGTCGCCGTCCTCATCGACCAGCACGGTGTGGACCGTCACCACGCCGCGCTTGCCGTCGCCACTCGGCTTGACCTCCAGGACGCGCGTCGCGCCGCGCACGGTGCCGCCGATCGGTAGCGCCTTGGGGAAGGCGACGCGGACGTAGGCGAGGTGGGCGATCGCCTGCTGCGAGGTGTCGTGTACGGAGAAAGAGAGCCCGAGGTTGAGCAGCAGATGCGGTGGCACGGGACGGCGCGCGAGGCCGTGATGGCGGGCGACCCGATCGCTGCTCCATAGCGGCGTCGCGTCGATGAAGCTCGCCATGTACGGGCCGACGATCGCGGCGTCGACCGTCACCTCAAAGGGGTGCTGGTAGCCTGCGCCCACCTCGAAGTCTTCGAGCTGGCGGCCATAGTCGAGGCGGCGATGGTCTGCGGGCGTGGTTGGGATGGTCACCGTAGCTCTTCTCGGACCGCCTCGTCGGCGTCGGTGGTGGCGGGTGGATCGTCTTCGGGCGCGGCGCTCGGTGGCGGCCTCTCGTCGGTGGTAGACAGCCTCGGCGCCGCCGCAGCCGCGCGCCCAGCGCGGAGCGCCGCCGCGTGGCGTCCTTCGGCGGTCGATGCGCTTCGTGCCGCCTCGGCGCCGCTGGCCTGCAGCGCCTGTAGGCAAGCGGCGCGGTCTTGCTGCGCGCGACGGGCGGCGACGGTCGCCCAAGCGCCGATGGCGAGCCCGACGATCGCTGCAAGCGAGGCGCCGAGGCCGATCCACTGCCAACGCCGCAGCTCTGCCTGGGCGCGGCTCTCTGCACCGACCATCGCCAACAAGCGCTCGCGGTCCTGGGCGTCGCCGACACGTCGCGTGAAGCCGTCGCGCGGACCAACGTAGGTGTCTGTCGCCGGCGCCCAGGCGCCATCGATGTCACTTCCGGCGGCCGAGCGCCCATCGCCGATCGCGGACGCCTCGCCGGGGACGACGCCATGACCTGGGGCGGCGGACTCTGGGCGACGGGCTGGCGCGCGCAGCGCCTCTGCCGCCGCAGCCGACTCCACGGCCGAAGATGCGGCGCGCTGCACACCAGACTGGGCGCGCCGGTCGGGCAAGCGTGGGCGCACCCGGACCGCCGGTCCTGACGGTGGCTCAGGCCGTGAAGGTCGAAAGACCGGCAGCGACACCGCCGCCTGGCTGCCCTCCCCGCTGGCGACACCCACGACACGCGCTGGGCTGTTGGCTCTCGCCGGCTGCGCGGCGATCCGCTCGGCGATGGCCGCTACCGACATCTCGCGGGCGTGGCCGTCGCGGCTCTGGTGACCCGCCGCCGCCGCCACGGCGCGGTCGTCGATCACCGGCACATCGGCCGTGGCGATCGCCTGCGTGGCCTCCACGGCGGCGCCTGGTGGCTCCGAGGTGCGGGCGGCGCCGTCTTCGGTCAAACCGCCGGAGGTACCGAGCCCGACGTCAGTGCGCCGCCGCGGCCTCAACCCACTGGTCGCTGCAGAAGCGGCCTCCGACGACTCGGCGGTGGCGAGGCCAGGCTCGTCGGCCGTCGCCGCGGCCTGCTGTGCGTCCTGAAGCGCTGCGGCCGAGGCTGCGGCGAGGGGCGCCGGTGAGGCGGCGAAAAGACCCGCCCACCGGTCGCTCTGCCGCAGCGGCAGCCAGGCTCCGAAACCCTTGCGCCAGCAGAGGACGTCGCCGCTGATCTCGCCGTTCGCGATCTCGCCGGCCAGTTCGCCCTCGCTGAGCTTGCGATAGCTGCCGTCTGGCGCCGCGACGAACCACCGCGCATCTTCTTGGCGTGGTGCGGCCTGACCGCCGCTCGGCGCCGCCGCGGCCCGGCTCTGCCCAAGCGAGGCGGCCGCAGGCGACGCGGTGGCGGCTTCGTAGGGGGCAGAAAGGTGGGAGACAGGGCGCGGCGCGGCTCCAGCGGGCTGAGCGATCATCTTGTCGGCGTGGAGGTCATGACCCGAAGCGGCGTCGACGCCGGCGCCTTCTAACGGGATCTGTACGACGATGCGCTCGCCGCAGTGGCGGCAGGCGAACTGGACCCGACGCCCAGGTGCGAGCCGGTCTGCAGGCAGCGTATAACCCGCATTGCATTGTCCACAGCGCACCTGCATCGACCACAGCCTCCCGGGCCCCAACCTTCGGCTGCTGTGGCTGGTCGCGTCAAGCAGCCGCGCCGCGCTCAGACCCCGGTGGATTCTGGCGCCACCAGCAACGGGCGTCCGATCGACGCATGGCGCCGAGCAGCGCACCGGCCGGGACGGAGTAACAGGGGGGCGGTCGGCGAGCTGTCGGTGGTGGCGGCGTCGCGGCGCTAGGCGCCACAGCGTCACCGCCGCCCCAGGCGCCGCTGGCAAGAGCGACGGGTACGCTACCCCTTCGCCTCAGCCGCGGCCCAGGCGTCAAGCTCGGCGGCGGTCACCATCAACAGCGGCGCCCCGGGCTGTCCCGCGGGCACCTCGGCGCCTGGCGCGAGATCGACGAAGGCCACAGGGGCGGGGAACGCCAACCAGGGCTGCACCACCCGCAGGTCGGGCGGCGCGGCGTTAGCGATCAAGAAGGTGCCGGTCGGCGGCTTGCGCACTTTGGCGATCGCGATCTGCAGCGCGTCGCTGACGTGGGCCTGGCCGCCGACGATGGCAAACGCCATCTCGGCGTGGACGGCGACCGCGCTGCGGCCGGGCAGGGCGCGCAACAGGGCCAAGCCGAGGCGCAGCGCCGCCGCCGCGCTAGGCGCGCCGATTGCAGGCAGTCGAACCGAGAGCTTAGACGCTAGCATCTGCGCCGAAGGCAACGTGCGCCGCGGCATGAACCAAGCGCCAAGCGCGTCACACGCGAGGCTGTGACTCGCTCCCGGTCGGTGATCGAACTGCAGAGTGCGCGCACCGGGATCAGCGGAGAGCACCGCTACCGCCTCATCTTCGGCTTCGACCCACGCGATGCGTCCGAGGGCAGCCCCGGGCGGTTCGATCAGCGAACGCGCTGCGGTCAGATCGAGCGCGATCGTCGTCGCCAGGGTGCCGCCCTGCAGGGCCAGCGGATCGGTGGCGAACGCCCGCAAGAGGGCCCGCACCGGCGACCCGACCTGCCGCACCGCGACACACGGCAGGCCGCCGCTGGCGATGACGACCGCCGGCTCGCCGAGCAAGGTGAGGACCGCAAGCGCCGCCGCAAGATCGGCGCGGCGGGCCGGCTCAATGGCTTCGACCGTCGCCGCCGCAGTCACCAAGGCCGGTTGCGCCGCGGTCGGCAAAGTGACGCTGGCTCGACCGTCCAATCGCAGCTCGGGCCAACCGTGGTGCGATTCTGCCGCCGCAGGTGCATTGGCGTCGGCGTCGGCTGCGGCGAGGTTGTCGGCCGCGGCGAGGCCGTTGACCGCCGCGAGGTCGTCAGCTGGGGTCGTGTTTTGGACATTTGGGCCGACCTCGACCACGGCGTGCGCGCCCGAGATGCGGCTGCTCGGCAGCGCTTCAGGCGCCACCTCGAAGGCGCCAGAAGCACGGGTCGTCGCCCCAGCGACAGGCAGCGGGCGCGCGACCACGGCGTCGACGCTGTCGATGAACGGTCCGGAGATGCGGGTCACCGAGCGCTGTGGAACCGCCACCCGGCCGCCACCTGGCCGGTCGGGCTCATCGCGTACCTCCGAGACGGCGCTGGGGAGTCCGAGCAGCTCGGCCGCCATAACGCGAAAGGCGCCGACTTGTCGCCACGCTTCCGCCGCCAACGCTGCCCGCTGCGCAGCGCCGAGCCCACCTGGGCGCATGGCGCTGAGCAACTCGGGCAGTCGGCCAGGATCGCTCACCACCAGGACATCGTCGGCGTGGACGCACGCAGACTCGATGACGGCGGCATGCAGGAGCCAAGGTGAACGGCGAAAAGACGCCGCGCCGACGAACGCGCCGCTGGCGTCTGTGCCCAGCGCCCGGCCCGACACCGGCAGCTGGCCGCAGACGATCTCGATCGGCGTCACGTTGCGCCCGCGCAGCGCCTCGGCCTCGCGCGCGTCTCGAAACTCGCCGCCGACGGCTGCGACCACGCGGAGGTGGGCCAGCTCGAACCGCCCGCCGACCAGCGCTGGCTCGCGGGTGTGGAGCTCGATCGGAAGCGCTATCCGTCCGGCGCGGCCGAGGGCATTGCCAATGGCGCTCGTCGCCAGCACGACGTAGCCGGCTCGGGTCAGGGCGTCGGCGGCGGCGAAGAGCGCCTGGTGGGCGGCCTCGCCATCGACAGCCCCGAGCAGCAGCGCTTGCCGCACGGGTTAGGCCTTGCCTTCCAGACGCAGCGCCTCCGAGACGAAGGACTCCTGCTGCAGCCGCTCAAGCCCTGCCTGCTCCAGCTGGCGAATACGCTCGCGGGTCAGGTTCATGATCTCGCCGACCTCTTCGAGCGTCACGCCACCCTGCGAGGCGACGTCGAGGGCGCAGGTGTGGGGCATCTCCCACACCTCCAGGTCGGGGAAATTGCGCTTCATGGACCCAGTCGTCGGGTTGACGTCCAGGTAGAGGTGGTAGCGGCACGAGACGAACGGGCATGGCCGCATGCCATTCTCGCAGTCCGCACGGGTCCGTGGCCGGCGATAGTCCATGTCGTCGGCAAGCGCGACTCCGGCGGCGATCTCGGCCCGCGTCAAGCGGCGAGCTGGGGTCGTCTGCGAGCGGGCACGGGTCTCATGGCGCGGCGCACGGCCAGGTCGTGCGTCGGCGCGACCCTCGCGCTTGCCGACCGCGCGGCCCTCACCCTTGGCGTCGGCGCCGCCATCGGCGCGGACGGCGCTGCGCGGCAGAGAAGAGGGGGCGGACGTGGCGTCATCTCGGTTCATGGCGGCAAGGCTCGGCACGGCGGGCTCCGTCGGTGCGGCAATGGGAGGCAGGAAGCTGTGTTAGCACAACTGCCTCCGGAAATTCGGGGCGGCTTCGGTCGGAAACGCGTGTGGGGACACGAGCTTTCACCGGCTTGGCGCCGGGGTGGCTGGCAGGGCGAAGCATCGCGCAGGTCGAGTTACTTGACAACAATCGACTCCAAAAAAGTGCTGACGTTGACCTCCGCAGGCGACCTCCAAACCTCGCCGCCGCGCCGCGCGCATCGCAGGCAAGCGTGCAGAAATACAATAGTAGTACGCCTCACGTGGCGCCATTCTGGGGTGAACAGGCGACCGGCCCTCAGCGACGCACCGCTGACGTTGAACCCGCTGCGCCGATGATCATGCTTCGTTGGTCGGTGCCGAGGATGTCATGTAAATGGCTGCGTACGCGCAGGAAAGCCGCGAATCCGCCCGCTCGAATGCCCCACAGATCAGCCGCGTCGATCGCCTGCTTGGCGCTTGTCACACGATCGTCTAGTAGCACTCAGCGATCGACAAGTGCCAGGCGAAGAGTCGGCGCCAGCGCTCGGCGATCGTCTCGCATGATTGTCGATCGTCTACTTTCCGTCCGCTGAACCCTGCGGAGTCCGCCTGTCGCGGGAGCAGCCCGGCCACCGGGCTCCGACAAGCGGTCGCGGCCCGACGCGCGGCGCATGGCCACCGAGAGGCCCTACGCGCCGAACCGCGAGCTCGGCGCCCGGCTGATCTGAGCCCTCTGCCGGAGGCTCGATCCGCACCTGGCTCGGCACATCGCCGTCGCGGCAAAATCGGCTCGGCTAGCCGACGGAGGCCAGCCTCATTCGACATCGGCGGATCGCAGCGTAGCCGGACTCCTCTCTCGGAGCGGCGTCGGAGGTAGAGGAGCGTCAAGGCGTTGGCCCAATCCGGCCCCATCGTCGGGGGGCGCGGTGGTGTCGACCGCACCGCAGCATCCCGCCAGCGCCAGCGCCTGCGCCCGGCGCGCTGCAGCGTCAGCGCCGCTTGGATCTCGAGCAGCGGCGAGCGACAAGGCCCAACGACGGGCGACGCTAGGGAGCCGCGCTCCGCTTGCGTCGCCGGCGCGCCGCCCCGTCAGGGTCAAGCAGGTCGGCCTCGTCGATCGCAGGCGCCGCGCCGGCGCCAGGCGCACCGAGGATGCCGCTGCCCAACTGCGGCATTGCGCGCTGCAGCTCTCGCTCCAGCGAGCCTCGCTCGCCCGCAGGCAACATCGCCATCGGATCGCCGATCATCTTACCCAGCTGGCCGACGATGCTGATCGCGATCGCCACCGTGACAGCGGTCGCCACGCCGAAACGCAACGCACGGGCCGCGGCGGCCATCGAGGCGATGTGGCGCTGGGCAAAGGTGGTCGCGCGCTCTTGGCACACGCCGGCGAGGTCGCCTGTCAGCTCCGCAGTCGCCAGCCGCCCGAGCGTCTCTTCGTCCACGCCGGGGAGTTTGCGCGCCGCCTCGGCGAGACCGCCCTGGCGTCGTACCTCGGCGCCCACGGCGCGCGCGGTCAACGCCGTCGTCGGCTCCCCGACGGCCTCGCCAGCGATGGTCAAGGCATCATCGAGCGCGATGCCGGCTTGGAGAGCGGGCGCCAGCGCGCCGAACAGCAAGGAGTACCGCCGATGGCTGATCCAGCCGCCGACGATCGGCAGGGCGGCGCCGATCGCCAGCAAGCGGGCGCGGGCCGCCGGCGCCCGCATCAGCCATGGCGCCCCAAACAGCAGCACGCCGGCGACGACAAAGACCGCGATCACGCCGATGGCGGCCGCCGCTGCCCAAGCGCCGAAGCCGTCTGCGATGGCCCGGGGTGCCGGCAGCAGGGCCGCGCCGCTCAGCGCCAACATCAACGGCTGGCCCAGGCCGGCGCGGATCTGCTGGCCGATCTCGATGGCGTGTTGCAGGCGCCGCGCCAGCGCAACCAGCGCCGGGCCGACGCTTCCGCTGAGCTCTGCCGAGCGGACCAACGCGACCTCGAGCGGGTCGAAGCCGGCCATCTGCAGCGCGGCAGCAAGCGAATCGCCGCGCTGAAGGCTGGCTGCGAGCGCCGTTAGCGCCTTCGCCCGCTCCCCTCGGCGCATGGCGCCGGCCAGCGCCGAGACCGCCCGCGGCAAGGGCACGCCCTGGCTGGTCATCTCGCCGAGCTCGCGCAGCAGCTGGGCACGAGATACAGGGGAGAGCGTCGCGACGCCGGACCCGGTGGCGCGCATGTCGACCATGGCACCGCGCAGCCTGTGGACCGCGTCGCTAGCCTTCTGGACCGCTGCCGCTGCCGCCGAGGGTCCGGGCGGCGGCGGAGGGACCGCGGCGCTCACCTCCGCGGCAGCCGGAGCGGGTTGGTCACCGTTGCCCGACGGTTGGCGCCGCGCCACCGAGGCCGGCGCGCCGGATGCGCCGCCACCGCGCGCTGCCGCCGCCAGTGCCTTCTGCACGATCACGCCACAGGCCGCGCACTCCGCTGCGTCTGGTTGCTCGTAGTTGCACCGCGGGCAGCGCATCGGCTAGGCCTTTGGTGGCACGGGCCG
>SXNM01000401.1 GCA_005777155.1 Pseudomonadota bacterium
GCCGCTGCGGGTGCAGGCGCCACCACGGCGGGCGCGGCGGCGGCTGGTGCGGCAGCGGGCGGCTCGGCCTTGGCACAGGCCACGGCGACGCAGGCGAGCGCGCCGATGGCGAGATCGGCGACCGCGCGGTGGGACGAGAGGCGAGTTGGCATGGCGGACTCCTGGGCGCGCGGGACTCTTCGTCGGTGCGCGTGCCGGGCGTCCCGGCGGGCCGTGAAAGCTAGGCGCCTCCCCCTGCGAGGTCAAGTGTTGCCGAAGTGCGTAGGCCCGCGGCTTGCGGGCACCTTTGGCCGCAAGCCGCTCCAACCGATGCCGATCGGCGCCGCGCTGAGCCGCCACAGAGACATGCTCTGACGGTCGCACCCTCGGCATGTGCGCAGTCGCCAGATTGGCGCGACAGCGAGGGGCGCGCCACATATGGCCCCCACGGCTCGAGGGCGTCCCCTCTTCCAGGCCGCAGCCGTCGGCGTGCCGCAGCGGCGAACTCTGCGCGGCAGCCGGGTCAGACCGATGCGTTCGCGGCGCGAACCTGGACATCTGTTCAGCCGGCGCTATGCTCGCCATCGCCGCGCCGCCCGCGTCGACCGCAAGTCCAACGCCCTGCGCCCCGATCAGACCCGCCCCGCCTGAGGAATCCGCGATGCTGCCACTCGCCCGCTTCGCTGACCGAATCGTCGCCACGTTCGATCTGCCGCCGCGGCCGGCCAGCCACGCGCCGATCCCCGACGATCTGCACCCCGCCCTGCGCGCTGCCCTCGCGGGCCGTGGCATCGGCGAGCTCTTCAGCCACCAGGCAGAGATGTACGCCGCCGCGCGCCGCGGTGAGCACGTCGTCATTACCACCGGCACCGCCTCAGGGAAGTCGCTGGCGTTCCTACTGCCGGTACTGCAGGGGATCTTGGAGGATCCGGCGGCGCGGGCGTTTCTGCTCTACCCGACCAAGGCCCTCGGCCACGACCAGCTGCGCGCCATCCTGCGGATCTGCGAGGCCCTCAGCGAAGGCGCCGGGCGCCGCGTGGAGGCGGGCGTCTACGACGGCGACACACCACCGGCCGAGCGGAGGCGCATTCGCGAGCGCTGCAACCTCGTCCTCACCAACCCCGACATGCTCCACACCGGCATGCTCCCCGCCCACGCCCGGCCGGGGTTCTCACACCTGTTCCGCAATGTGCGCTTCGTGGTGCTCGACGAGCTCCACACCTACCGCGGCGCCTTCGGCAGCCACATCGCCAACCTGATGCGGCGATTTACCCGGATCGCGCATCACTGCGGCAGCAGGCCCCAATTCCTCTGCAGCTCCGCGACCATCGCCAACCCGACCGAGCTGGCGTCGCGGCTCTGTCAGGCGCCTTTCACGCTCATCGACCGCGACGGGTCGCCGGCGGGCGCCAAACGCATCCACTTTTGGCTGCCACCGACGATCGATGGCGTGCTGCGCCGCGGCGTCGCCAGCGAGATGGCGGCGTTGCTGCCAGCCCTTATCGAGAAGCGCGTTCGCACCATCGGCTTCGCCAGGAGCCGTAAAGAGACAGAGATCATCGTCAAGGAGGCGCGCGACCGGCTATCACGCACCCACGGCGGCCACGACGAGTCGCGGATGCTCGGGGCCTACCGCGCCGGCTTCACCCCCGCCGAGCGACGCCGCGTCGAGCGCGACCTCATCGAAGGGCGCTTGGTGGGCGTGGTGTCGACCAACGCCCTAGAGCTTGGCATCGACATCGGCAGCCTCGAAGTGGTGGTCCAGGGCGGCTTTCCCGGCACCCGCGCCAGCTTCTGGCAACAAGTGGGGCGAGCCGGCCGGCGCGGCGGCATGGCGCACGCGATCGTGATCCTCGCCATGTCACCCGTCGACCAGTATCTCGCTCGCCACCCCGAGTGGTTGATGGATCAGCCCTCCGAGCACGCCGCGGTCGATCCCGACAACCTGGGCGTGGTCCTGGCGCACGTCCGCGCCGCCGCCGCCGAGCTGCCGCTGACGATGGACGACGCCGCGATTTGGCCCGACCTCGGTGAGGCGATCCCGGTCTTGGTCGAGCGCAATGAGCTGCGTGAGCTCGCTGGGGCGTGGCACTGGCAGGGCGGACCGTTCCCGGCCGGCGACTTCAGCCTGCGCAACCACGACGGCAGCCGCTGGAAGATCGTCGACATCGACCGCGGCACCACCCTGACAGAGATGACGCGGCCGCAGGTGTACCGCGAGGCCCACCCGCGCGCCGTCTATCTCCATGATGGCGAACAGTATTCGGTAGAGGAGCTGGATCTCGTGCAGCACCGCGCGCTGGTGCGGTTGGTCGAGCAAAACTTCTATACGCAACCCGATGTTCGGACCCAGATCGAGGTGATGAACACGCAGGAGTCGTGCTCGATCTGGGCCGGAGGCGAGGCGGAGCCCGCGGTGCTCGGCCCACCACTCTCCACCAAGGCGGTGGCGCCTTGGCAGCCGGGCATGCCGTGCTTTGGCGACGTGCGGGTGTTCGAGTCGGTGGTCGGCTTCAAGATGCTGCAATTCCACAACCACCAGAACCTCGGCTACGAGGTGCTTCAGGAGCCGCTGACGCTGCATCTGGAGACAGAGGGCCTATGGTTGCCGATGCCGGAGGCCGTGCTGGCGGCGCTGGGCGGTGAGTCGACGGATCTGCTCGTTGGGGTCGTCCACGCGCTGCGGGCGGTGGCGCGCATGGCGACGATGGCAGAGGCGAGCGATCTGGCGGGCAGCAGCTTCTCTTACGTTGACGACGTCAGCGGCCGTCGGCACACGGCCGTCGTGCTCTACGATCTGCATCCGGGCGGCATCGGCTTCGCGCAGAAGGCGTTCGAGCTCGTCGACGCGCTGGTGGACCGCGCCTTGTCGTTGGTGCGCGACTGCCGCTGCGTTGACGGCTGCCCGGCCTGTGTCGGCGACTTTACGCTCGATCGACACGTCGTCGCTTGGGCCCTCAGCGGCTTGCGCCAACCGTCAGCGCCGCCCGCCGGTCTGCGCCTGCCAACCAGCGCGAGCGCGGAGGTGGCGCACGCCAGCGCGGGCTCCTCGATCGGGGCGCTGCCGATCACGCTCGCGGAGCTGCCCGAGCGCTGGGCAGAGGTCTGCGCTTGGCTGACGTCGCACCATGTGCCTGGCGCTGAGCTCCTCGCCAGCGTCGCCGCGGTCCGTGTCCGCGGCTCAAAGCTGCTGCTGCGCCTCTCGTCGCCGGGACTCCGGGAGTGGCTGGAGCAAGACCAGAACCGCATCCAGCTCCGCAGCAGCCTGTTGGCACACCTGACGCTGCCAGAGTCGGTGCAGCTCGCCTTCGAGGTTGAGGAGGCCGACGCCCAGCAGGCGTCGCGTCGCCGCGACAAGCTGCGCAGACGCCTTGAAGATCTGCGCGAGGGCGAGTCTCGCGATGAGCGGGGCGCCAACCGCAAGCTCGCCAGCGGCTACCTGCCCCATGGCGACCCCGGCGGTGAGGGCTGAGAGGCCAGGCCACCGACCGCGGCGAGAACTAGCCGAGTCGCCAACGATGCGCCATGCTCGCGCGCGGAGGTGACTCGATGGCGTGGTGTGCCTCGTTCCTTGTCGGCCCCTGGCGGGCCCTTGACCACCGTCGCCATCGCAGCGACCGCTGCCGCGTCTGCGTGACCGGCGCCAGGGCGCTGCTCGCCGCGGCGGTGGCGCTGACCACCGCGGGAGCCTCGCTGTGGGCAGCCGACGTGCGGGCTGTCCCGCGAAGAGAGCCGGGCCCCGTCGGCCTCGCCCTGGCGCCGACGCCGACCCTGCCCAGCCTGCTGGACCTCGAGCGGCGCCAGCTGGTGCCTGACGCTGTCAAGGAGCGCGCCCGCATCGCCGCCGATCGCGCAGCGCGCCTCGCCGCCCTGCACTCATCGCGCACCTTCGCACCGATGGCTGTGGACGCCGCTGCCCGCGACCACGACCTCGCCGACGCCGCCCGCGACGTGGCTCTCATCGCCTGGCACCAGGGCCTGCTCGCCTGCCAAGCCTTGCTCCAGCCCTTGCCCCGGCCCAGCGTCCCGCCGCGCCGCCGGAAGGCGCCGCC
>SXNM01000402.1 GCA_005777155.1 Pseudomonadota bacterium
GATCGACGTCGACCACTTCAAGCACTACAACGACTGCAACGGCCACCAGGCGGGCGACCGCGCCTTGGCCAAGGTCGCCTCGGTGATGGCGACCGACCTCCGCGCCACCGATGTGTTCGCTCGCTACGGCGGCGAGGAGTTCATCGTCTTGCTGCTCGACACCGATCGCGTCGCCGGCCTGCGCGTCGCCGACTCCCTGCGGCGGGCGGTCGAGGCGTCGGCTTTCGAGCATGGCGCGGGTCAGCCCGCCGGCCGGGTGACGGTCAGCGTCGGGCTGGCGTCCTACCCGCAAGACGGCGTCGGGCCGAGCGATCTCGTCGCCCACGCCGACGCTGCGCTCTACGCGGCCAAACGGCTGGGCCGCAATCGCGTCGAGGCGTGGCAGCCGCCTGCAGCCGGCGGCGGCGCCTCATGAGCTCGGGCGACGCCTTGGCCCCGGCTGCGGTGGCGTTAGGCGCCCTCCAGCTCGATGACGCCGCCGAGGAGATCCTGGGCTTGGCCCGCGCCTGCGGGCGCCAACTGGCGGTCGCCGAGTCATGCACGGGCGGTCGGGTCGCGGCGGCGCTGACAGCCGTCCCAGGCGCCAGCGACGTCTTCGTCGGCGGCGTCGTCGCCTACGCCAACGCCGTCAAGGTGCGGGCGCTCGCGGTCCCGGCGACGACCCTGGCCGCCCACGGCGCCGTCAGCGCCGCCACTGCCCTCGCCATGGCGGAAGGCGTTCGCGTCGCGCTGCAGGCTGACCTCGCCGCCTCGTGCACCGGCATCGCCGGGCCGTCGGGCGGCAGCGCCGACAAGCCGGTTGGCACGCTCTGGATCGCCGTCGCCGATGCCGATGGCGGGGCCGCACAGCGCTTTGAGCTGGCTGGGCTCGACCGCGCCCAGTTCCAAGGCGAAGCCACCGCCCTCGTCCTGCGGAGCCTGCGTCAGAGGCTCCTCGGCCTGCCGCTGTCCTGAAGGCTCGACGGCGTGCGTCAGCCCTCGCTGCCGGACTGCAGTTCGCGCCGTGTCAGCGCGCCTAGCTCCGCGTAAAGCCGCACATTGGCCGCGATCGCCTTGCGAAAGACGCCGAGGTGCAGCGACTCGTTCGGGCCGTGCGCCGTCGATTCCGGGTCCATGACGCCGTTCAGGATGAGGGGCAGGCCACCGAAGCGACGGCCAAAGAGCGCCACGAAGGGGATGGAGCCGCCGACGCCGACCTGGACCAAGCCCTCGCCCCAGGCGGCGCGATAGGCTCGATCGGCGGCGGCGAAGGCCGGGCCGCGTGGCGTGTAGTGCCAACCTTGACCGAAAGTCGCGACCTTGCGCAGGCTCACCAGCACACCGCCCGGCGGATCCACCCCGACGGCGTCCTGCAGCGCGGCGACCATGTCGTCGGCCGCCTGAGTCGGTGCCAACCGCACGGAGAGGCGCGCGCTGGCGCGCTGTCGTACGGCGTTCTTCTCGTTGCCCGGCGGCGGCAGCGTGGTCGACAGCACGGTGATCGCCGGCTGGTGCCACAGCCAAGCCGCCGCGGGCAGGTCCCGCGGGCTCAGTGGCTCGACGCCCGGCAGCAGATGCGCGCCGCACCGGATCACCGCCGGATCGAGCGGGACCGACCGGCACGCCGCGAGGGTCGCCTCCGAGAGCTCTTGGCGGCCGACGAGCAGGCGGCTGTCGTCATCGACGAGCCGGGCCAAGATCTGCGACAGCGCCAGCGTCGGGTCCGGCACCATGCCGCCCCAGAGGCCGGAGTGGACGTCGGCCTCGGCGGACTCGACCAGCAGCTCGACCTCGATGAGGCCGCGCAGGCTGACGGTCAAGCCAGGCACCTCGGTGCTCGGATTCTCGCAGTCGGTGAGCACCATGACGTCGGCGGCGAACACCTCGGCGTGGGCGTCCATGTAGCGCTCGAGGTTGGGCGAGCCGATCTCTTCCTCGCCCTCCAGGACCAGCTTCAGGTTGCAGGGAAGCGCGCCGCCGTTGCGCAGCCACGCCTGCATCGCCGCCAGGTGCGACACCCAGCCGCCCATGTCGTCAGCGGCGCCGCGGGCGTACAGGCGATCGCCGCGACGGGTCGCCTGGTGCGGCGGCGTGTGCCAAATCTCGCCGCGTACGGGCTGCAGATCGATGTGGCCGTAGACCAACACGGTCGGCGCGTCGGGGCCGGCATGCAGCCACTCTGCCGCGACGATTGGCAGCGCTCCCTCCAGCTCGACGACGCGCGCGCGGTCGAGCCCGAGACCAGCGAGGTCAGCCGCGATTCGGGTCGCCAGCCGGCGCACGTCCTCATGGTGCGCCGGATCGCAGCTAATCGCCGGAAAAGTCAGGTAGTCCGAGAGGAGCTCGACCGTCTGCTCGAACGCCGCGGCCGCCGCCGCCGCCACCGCATCTACCTGCACCATCGCCATCCGCACCCTCCTCGCCGATGTGGGCAGCCGAGCCGATGCGCCGGCGCCTCTGCCGACGCCGCCTCAGCCTAGATCTTCGCCTGTGACCCGACCCGTGACCGCAGAGGGAGGAGCCTCGTGTGCCGCTCCGTCATTGCCGAACTGCGCGCCAACCGATTCGAAGAGTGGTCGCAGCGCCACGACCCGAACCCGTCGCCCAAGCCAGCGCACAAAGCCTACCCGCGCCGCCACCGTCATCGGAGGCGCGCCGCCCCTAGGTTGGATGCGCAGCTCGACCTCGCGATCAGGGCTCAGGCCGGCTCGAAAGCGCTGCCCGACGAGCCAAGCGCTCTCGCGACCATAGAGCTCGCCTGCCTTGCGATTGGCGACGATGACCCGATCGTCGTCGTCGATGAGGAGGTGGCCGTCTGGCAAGTCTTCGAATAGCGCCAACAGCTCAGCGGATCGCTCGCTCTCGCGCCGAAGCCTAGCGTGACGCGCCCGCGCCGCCAGCAGCTGCCGCGGCAATGAGTCCGGCGGCGAGACGCCCTTGACGTAGAAGTCTTGCGCCCCGAGCTCGATGCTGGCCTGGCTCAATTCGGGGTTGTCAGAAGCCGTCGCCACCACACAGGGCACCGCCGCGGGGTGCTGGACCAACGTCTGCAGCGCCTGGAGGCCGAAGGCGTCCGGCAGATCGAGATCGACGATAATCATGTCGAAGCGGCGCAGGTCGAGGGCCATCAGCGCGTTAGCAAGCGAATCCGCGACCTGCACGCTGAAGCGTGCCAACGTCGAGCCCTCGAGTTGCGCCTGAATCACCGCGGCGGTCGCAGCGTCATCCTCGACCACCAGTATGAACACTGAATCGTCGGCCGCCATCCAACCCTCACGCCCGCAGCCGCAGCCGCGGCGCGAAATGTACCACCCGGTTGCGCGATCGACAAACGCCGGACGGCGATCGATGCTGCCGTCCGCAGCGGCCCCGCGCTGTCTGAGGGAGGTTTGACGATGACGGCGATGTCCCTGCCGCACGACACCGCCGCCGCGAAGAGACACGGCAAGGCCCTCGCCCCGGCGTGGGTGGCCGGGGTCGTCGCGCTCGCGATCGCTGCCGGGGCGGGCTGTCGCCGCGACGAGGCCACCGCGCCTGCGCCAGACGCCGGCACCGCCGTGGCCCGCAAGCCGCCGCCAAGCGCGCTCGACTTGCCTGCCGCGGCCAGCGGCGATAAGGTGGATCTCGCAGCGCTGACCTCCGGCTTCGTGCGGGTGCCAGGGGCGCGGACGTTGCTCGGTTCGCCGCCGGGCGAGGCCGGGCGCTCCGAGGACGAGCAGCAGCACGAGGTGACGATCCGTAACGCCTTCGAGATGCAGGCCACAGAGGTCACAATCGCTGAGTACGAGCTCCTCATCGGCCGCAATCCCGCTGCCCATGAGGGTTGCCCGCGGTGTCCTGTCGAGCAGGTGAGCTGGTTTGAAGCAGCCCACTACTGCAACGAGCTGTCGCGTCGACGCGGCCTGCCGATTTGCACGATCCTGGATCCCAAGCAGAGCCACTGGCGCGGCCCGTCCTGTCGGGGCTTTCGCCTGCCGACCGAGGCGGAGTGGGAGTGGGCGGCGCGCGGCGGCACCACAGCCGAACGGCACGGCGAGCTCACGAAGATCGCTTGGATCGACATCAACTCCGCCCTCCGCACGCGCGAGGTCGCGACCATGGAGCCTAACGGATACGGGCTGTTCGACATGATCGGCAACGTCGCGGAGTGGGTCTGGGACTGGCAAGGCCCCTATCCCTCCGAGCCGACCATCGACCCGGTGGGGCCCGCGACAGGCGACAACCGTGTCTTTCGCGGTGGCGCGGCGCGATGGTCTGCTGACGAGGCGCGGGCGGCCTTTCGCAATGGCTATGGGCCTGGCAACAAGGTCGAATTCATCGGCTTTCGGTGCGTGCGGACGCTCGGTCCTTGAGCGCAGCGGGCACGGTCAAAGGTGCGGCTGCCGTGGCCGACCCGTTGGGGCCCTCCGCCGGAGCGCTGCCGCTGCGCTGGCTGGTGCTCGGCCTTGGTCGCGCCGGTACCGCTCGTGTCCGCGACCTGGAGGATAGCCCCGGACACCGCTTGGTCGCTGCCCTCGGCGCACGCAGCGGCGCCTCGGCGCTAGACGCCGCTATCCGCAACCTTGAGGTCGACGCGGTCGCGGTCTGCACCGACAACGCCAGCCACCGCGAGTGGGTCGAGGCCGCCCTCCGCTCCGGGCGCCACGTCCTGTGCGAGTTTCCGTTGGCGCCGACGGCGGAGGGCTGCGCGGCGCTGCTCGCCGAGGCCGCGCGGCGGCGACGGGTGCTGCACGTCGAGGCGATCGGCCTGCTCACCGACGCCCATCGGGCCCTGCTCGCCAGCCGCCGCGACATCGCGACCCTGGAGTCCAGGTTCGCTGGCGACTGCTACCGGTGGATCGCCGATGAGGTGCGGGCAGGCCACGTCGGTCAGCTGGCGATTGGGCGTCTGCTGGCGCTGTGGCAGATCTCCGGGCCGCTGACCCTGCGAGAGGTGCGCTGTACGATCGCACCGTTGCCGCCTCGCGCTGCGGAGGCCGTCCGCGCCGACAGCCGAGGCGCTGATGACCCCTCCGGCGAGCTGGACACCGTGCCTTGCTATGAACTCAGCGCCGAGCTGCGCGGCGCCACCGGCCAGCGCGTCCTGCTGCACGAGGCGCGCGCGCCAGGCTTGGCACGCCAGAGCAGCCTGCGCGCGACCGACACCCGCGGCCGCGAGGTGGCCGTCCGCTCGGCGCGGCGCAAGGGGCCTGGGCTGTTCGCCGCCGATCTGGCCGCATTCGCCGCGCGCGTCGCCAGCGGCGATCGACGCGGGCGCTACCTCGAGGACGCCGATCTCGTCGCAGTCGCCTCCCTGGCCGAGGCGATCTCGGCGATCGCTGGTTTCGCCGCCGCGAAGTCGCGAGCCGCCGCGAAGTCGCGACCGGCAGCGTCATGACGAGCCCTCCGCGCTGGTGTGCCGAGGCGGTCCTGCGCGCCTGTCGCCGGCTTCCCTCGGCGCCCGTCCGCTAGCCGCTCGCCGTCGCGGCCGCGGTGTGGCCGAAGGGGCGCGAGGCCATGCCCGACGTCATCTCCAGCACGGCCGCCACCCAGGCTGGATCGGCGTTGACGCAGGGCAGGGCGAGCAGCTCGCCACCGCCGTGGGCTGCGAACACCTCGCGGCCGCGGATGCCGATCTCCTCGACGGTCTCGAGGCAGTCGGCGACGAACGAAGGCTCCAGGACCGCGACGCGCTGCAGCCGGCGCTGGCCGAGCTCCGCCAGCACGACGTCGGTGTGCGGCTGAATCCACGGCGTGCGGCCAAGCCGGCTCTGGAACGCGATCGACCAGCGCTCGGCTGGCAGCTGCAGCCGCTGGGCCAGGGCGCGGGCGGTGGCGAAACACTGCGCGCGATAACAGTGGCGGTTCGCGGCCACGATGGCGTCACAGCAGCTTGACGCGCTCAGGCAGTGCATGCCGGTTGGATCGCTGCGCCGGCAGTGTCGCTCAGGTAGTCCGTGGAAGCTCATCAGCACGTGGTCGAGGTCGAGGAAGGTCAGCCCGCGATCGGCGAGGGCGCGGCTTGCCACGCTGGCGCAGGCGTCGAGGAAGCCCGCGTCGTCGTAGAAGGCTGGCAGCACTCGCAGCGGCGGCACGTTCCAACGCGCCCCGGCGAGCTCCATCACGCGCTCCAGCGCCGTGCCCGTCGAGGCGGCGGCGTACTGCGGAAACATCGGCAGGACGATGATCTCGGACACATCCGCCGCAAGCAAGGAGTCGAGCGCAGCCGCGATCGATGGGTTGCCGTAGCGCATCCCGATCGCCACCCTCGCACGCCCGCCGAGGGCCGCCTGCAGCGCGTCGCGCAGGTCCTCGCTGTGTTGCAGGAGCGGGCTGCCGCGTGGCCCCCAGACCGCGCGATAAGCGGCGGCCGACTTGGCTGGGCGCGTCGGCAAAATCAAGCCGTGGACCAGCAACCAGCGAAGGGGCAGCGCGAGGTCGATGACGCGAGGGTCCATCAGAAACTCGCGAAGATACTTGCGCACTTCCGGGACGCTCGGGCCGTCCGGCGTGCCGACGTTGAGCAGCAAGACTCCTGGGATCGGATCAGCCACGATGCTCCCTTGCGCCAAGCGGGCTGCGTGACCTCCGCTGGCGTCCGCGGGATGCTGCGCAAGCGCCACGGTTGCAGCAAGCCCCGCGGCAAGACACGCTCACGGCCGGGGCGGGGCTTACAGGCGTCGCAGGCCCAGGATTAAGGCGGCGGCGCCTGCGGGGAGGCAGCGATGACAGTCGATGCGGGGCAGACGGCGGGACAGCCCGAGGCCGGCGCGGCAGCCGAGGCGGTGGTGCTGCAGGACTGGACCCCGATCGCTGGCTGTCTCGACTTTGTCCTCGGCCAGCTGGCGTTTCAAGCCCGCGGCTCTCAAGCGTTCACCACCCACGAGGTGCCCAACCTCGTCAATCAGGGCGGGCTCTCGGCGGTGCGGGCGGCCCACGTACTCTTCGCCTCCTGCGCTGATGCTGAGGCGCGCGGCGCCCTTGAAGCGGAGATCGTCGTCGTCGAGATGGCGATGGGGCTGGGGCTGCACGCGCTGCAGTGCCTCGATCGCTTTCAGCGCCGGTGCCGCGAGGCCGGCCGGGACTGGTACGATCGCCTCACCTTTTACGCCACCGACGCCACTCCCAAGATGGTCGCCGATGCCCGCGATCGCGGCGTCTTTGCCCGCCACCCCGGCCGAGTCGCGCTCGGCCTGCTCGACGCGCGCCAGCCGCACCGCGTCCGCAGGCTCGACAATGGCGCCCTTGTCGATCTGCAAGGCAAGCCGCGGCTCGTCTTGCACACCTATCTGCTGTGCGTGTTGCCGGCCAACGTCTTTCGCTTGCAGCCAGCGCCCGAGGCTGGCGGCGATCCGAGCTGGCAGGTGCTGGTGGCGCGCACGGTCCTGCGACACCCCGAGGCGCTGGCCAGCTTCGATCCGCGCAGCGTCGCCGAAATTCAGGCCATCGTCGCCGGTAGTGACGCCTTGGCAGCGTCGGGCCTGGCTGCGCTCGATCCGTTGCTCGACCTCGATTTGACGCTGGCGCCGGTCGCTGCGGCGGAGCTGCCAGACGTCGCCGTGCTCGCCGCGACCGCGGCCTGGATCGCCACCGACCTGCGAGAGAAGGCGGCTGACGAGCCGACCTGGGTGCTACACAGCGGGGCGGCCATGGAGTCCATCGAGCGCACGATGGCGACGCTGCGGCCAGACGGCGCATTGCTCTACCGCGACTATGGACCAGCCACCGCCGAGGACGCCGATCGCCTCCACCTGTACCAACACTACGGGCCGACGACCGCCATTGGCATCAACCACTACGCCATCGACCGCTGGATCGCCAGCCAGCCCGATGGTGCCTTGCGGTTGCTGGCGGCACCTGACGACGCCGACGCCATGATCAAGACGCGCCTGCTGACGCGATCAGCCGAGGCGGGTGGCCCCAGCAGCGCGGTCGCGGAGGCAGTCGCTGCCTGCTACAGCCGCGAGTCGAGCGCTGCGCTCGAGCAGGCCATCGCCGAGGCGCGGGCTGCTGCCACCGCTGGCGCCGCGGTCGAGGGCTACCGGCGTGCCCTCAAGCTCGAGCCGTCGAACTGGGCCTTGCTTGGCGAGGCGGCGGAGGTGGCGCTGCGGGCTGCCAACGGGCCGCCGCCGCACAGCGGCGCGCTCGATCTCGCGGAGCTGCTGGCGCGCGAGGCTCTGCAGATCAACCCCTGGTCGGCGCCGCAGACCTTTGTCCTGCTTGGCGACGTCTTGTGGCAGCGCGGCGAGCAGCGCGGCGCCGTGCGTTCTTACCAAGCGTCTATCGCGGCCAACCCGGAGTATGCGCGCGGCCACTTCGCGCTCTACCTCGCCGCGCGGGCCGTCGCCGACTTCGTGGCCGCCGTCGAATGTGCCGCCCGCGCCGTGGCCCTCGATCGCGACGGCGACCAGGGCGAACGCTACCGGGCCGCGCTGCGCGACGCCCTAGAGCGCCTCGGCGAACAGCGAGCGCTCGCTGGCCGGCTGCGCCGCAAGCGCGTGGCAGGCAGCCACCGCTAGCTGCGATCCACTAGGGGCCGGACGTCCGGGAGACCTGCCGCGCGGCTGCATGGCGGCCATTGGGCTCGTGGCGGCGCAGAAACAGGCGCCGTGGCGTGACGTCGCCGGGCAGGGATCCAACCGGCCGCGCACCGAGACGGAAGCGGCCTTGTCGGCGGCGCCCTTGGCGAGTCCGCGATCGCTCAGCGATGCTGCGGCTCGCCTGGACCCTGCGGCGCCGTCGAAGCCGGAGCC
>SXNM01000403.1 GCA_005777155.1 Pseudomonadota bacterium
CGCGGCGGCGCTGGCGCTGGCGGGCGCGGCTGCCGGCGCCGGGGCCCCTGCGGTCGCCGACGACGGCGGGCTCGGCGACCGGCCGCAGCTGACGAGCATAAGCGTACTGAGGGCCAAGCGGCCCGCTCGGCGATGCGCTGCGTCCACCGTGTGCCTCCTGCGCGCTGCCGACCTCGCGGCCGCTGTCGCCGCTGCAGCTTGGTGCAGGGCGGGCGATCACTCAAGGGTCAGCGGCGTGAACGCGGCGCCACGCCGTGTCGACCGCGGCTGGGGCCACGTCGGTGTGTGTGCGCTGCGACGGTCCTGGTGTCGGTGACGACGCTGACCTGCCGGCGCCGTCCGGTTCACGCGTTGACCCGCCGCGGCGGATGCTCCACGGTTGCGGAATGGACGCCGAGGCCGCCGGCAGACGCTAGCCCCTCGCCCCAGACCCGCGGCGCCCACGGGCGCAGCGCACGCAGAGCGCGCCGATGCTGAAGCAGATCACCGACGACCTCATCGCCGACCTCGCCGGGCTACCGTTCGGCCCGCCGACCGCCTACGTCTACAACCCGCTGGTCTACGCCCGACCCTCCTGGGATCTGTACTGCGTGAAGTACGGGCAGGGCCGCCCGGAGGCGCTCCTTTGGGGCATGAACCCTGGACCTTTTGGGATGGCTCAGGTGGGTGTCCCCTTCGGCGAGGTCGGCTTCGCGCGCGATTGGTTGGGCATCGAGGCGCCTGTCGGCAAGCCCCCGAGAGAGCACCCGAAGCGCCCCGTCGACGGCTTCGCCTGCACCCGAAGCGAGGTCAGCGGCGCCCGCCTCTGGGGCTGGGCCAAGGACGCCTACGGCACGCCCGAGGCGTTCTTCTCGCGCTTTTTCATCGTCAACTACTGCCCGCTCGTCTTCATGGAGGCGTCTGGCCGCAATCGCACGCCGGACAAGCTCCCAGCGGGCGAGCGCGAGGCCCTGTTCGCGGCCTGTGATCGGGCGATGTTGAGGACGATTGGGCACTTTGGGCCTCGGTACGTCATCGGCGTCGGCAAGTTCGCCGAGGATCGGCTTCGTGCGGTGCTGGCCGGGACGGGACGCGATGTGGTCATCGGGCGGGTGCCGCACCCGAGCCCGGCGAGCCCGTTGGCGAACAGGGGCTGGGCGGACCTGATGACGAAGGCGCTCGGGGACCTAGGGCTCTGCGGCTGAGGCGAGGGCCGGGGTGCGGTGGTCTTCCGCTTGGCCGAGGGCGGGGCGAGTCGCGATCCCAGTCAGCGCCGTGAAGCCCTTGTTCGTCAGCTTGATCGAGTTGGTCGGCCACTCCCCCGGCGACGCGTCATCGTCGAGATCGCCCTGCATGAGGCCCGCCGCGATCAGCTTGTGGCTGCTGTCGAAGCGATGGCGGCTGAGGCGCTCCCGGACGCTGAGCTCGCAGAACCTGGCCACGACCTCGGCGGAGATGCAGCCTGGCAGGCCGTAGCCGCCGATCCGCTCCAGCGGGTCGGTTGCCCTCGATCCTACGCACGGCACGAGGCACAGGAGCATCGTGTTGCGGTCGGCTTCATCGAGGTCGTGACGCTGCACGAGCACCCGGAGCCCCAGGGTCGCGCCGCTGGCCTCCGTCGCCCTGATGCGGGCGTCGATGGTGGCCCGGAGCGTCTGGTCCTCCGCGAGCGCGGCGTCGAGGTCCGCCGGGATCTGGACCTCAGCGGTGTTGTTCGCGCTGCCCCAGGTCGGGCTGCGCTGGCGGGTGCTCCGCTGGTCCTCGGCCTGCTCCTTGATGGCAGCCAGGCGTTTCGACCGCATCGCGACCCAGGCGATTTCGTGCTCCAGGAGGTCGAGGTCGTCGTTGAATGGGTTGATGTCGTTCATGTGGCAATCGTCCTCGTCGTTGTCGTTGAAGGGCGCAAACCAGATGCGCTTGTCTTGTCGGCTACTACGGGGTCGCTGCGCGGATTGAGCCCCCGACGCGGTAGACGGCCCCCGATTTTCGGGATTTGCCCAGCTGCACATCGGAAATCGCTACGCTATGAACTGAACCCACAATCTCCCGCAACCGCGAGTGTTGTGTGGTGCTGTGCCCGTGACCTCAAGGCGGAATTCCCCGAAATGGCGGGGTTCTCCCGCACGAACCTCTCTCACATGAAATAGGTGTACTTGGCCTGAAAGAACGCTGAGGAATCAGTCCAACAGGCTGTTGGGCACATTCGGTGGCGGGCTACACCCGCTCCAGCGCCCTCTCCACGCCGCCTGCCACGCCGCGCCTAGCGCCCCAACCCCGCCCCGCCTCAGCGCCAACACCGCCCATCGGCCAAGCCCCCACCGCTCAAGCCGCCCCCAACACCCTCCCAGCCGCAGCAAAAACCGTCGCCCGGTGCCCACGACAAAACGACACCACCCCGACACCAGCGCGTTCGCCCAGCTCAATCGCCAACGTCGTCGGCGCCGAGACCCCCACCACGAGGTCGATGCCAGCGGCCAGCGCCTTCTGCACCATCTCAAAGCTGATGCGGCCGCTGACCAGCATCCCCACGTCGGCGAGCGGCCATGACAGCCCGGCGGCGCCACGCGCGGCGGCGCCGATGACCTTATCGGCGGCGTTGTGACGACCGACGTCCTCCCGGCAGAGCAGGATGTCGCCGCGGCGATCGAAGAGCGCCACGCCGTGGGTGCCGCCGGTAGCGGCGAACAGCCCCTGGTGGCTGCGCAGGCGGTCGCCGAGGCCATCGAGGGCAGCCGCCGGCCACGGCGCCCGGCCAAGCGGCAGGGGCGGCGCGGTCTGCAGCGCGCGCTCGACGCTCGCCTTGCCGCAGACCCCGCACGAGCTGCCGACGAAGCTCGACCGCTGAAGCGCAGCGGCGTCGATGCGGAGGCCGGCGATGGGCGTCACCCGCACAACGTGGCCGCGGGCCAGCGGATGGTCGACGTCGTCGCAGAACGCGACCTCCGCGATGGCGTCGGGGCCAAGGACGATGCGTTCGGTCAGGCAGAAGCCGCGCGCCAAGTCGAGGTCATCGCCCGGCGTGCGCATCAAAACGGCCAGCGGCAAGGGGCCGAGCAGGAGCTGCAGCGGCGCCTCGCCGGCGACGGGCTGGCGCTCGGGCCGCAGCGCGCCACGGCGCAGGTGTTGGGCCTCGACGTCGCGCCAGCGCTCGGCCAG
>SXNM01000404.1 GCA_005777155.1 Pseudomonadota bacterium
CTGCAGGCGGCGGCGCAGGTCGTCGGCATCGCCCACGTGATGGCCGCCGGCGGCCACCCCGAGCCTTGGACGCTGTGGCACCTGCAGCCAGGGCTGCTGGGTGTCGCCATCGAGGCAGGCGCGCCGCTGGCAGCAGCGCTGGCGCTCGCCGTCGGGTTGGCGACCTGGCGGCTGCTGCGCTTCGCAGCCCGAAGGTGGCGACAGTCCGCGCCACCCGGCGCCGATGGCGCGGCGGACGCGGCCTGGGCGGCCCAGTCTGACCGCGGCCGAGCAGGGCGCGTCCGCAACTTGGCCACCGCTTTCGCGGTCGTCGGCGCCGTGTGGATCGTTGCCGCGCCAACCCACCCCCGCCATGGCGCGGCCATGCCCGGCCTACAAGGCGTCGCGGCGGCGATCGAGCTGTGGCGGCGCAGCGGGGTGGCGTCGACGACCAGCGCACCAGAGGACCAAGAGGCCGCTGCGCTGACGCTGCCGAAGGACGTGGCGGCGCGCCTCCAAGTGGCGGGGCTGCTGCCGGCGGGCGTCGATTCAAGCGCGACTTTACCCGTGTACACTGCGGCGTTACAGAACGAGTCGGCGATCTCGGCGCTGCGGCCACCACCGAGACGCCTCGTCGTCGTGCTCGTGGAGTCCCTGACCCGCGGCGCCACCTCCTTGGCGGGCCCGGCGGCCCAGGGCCGACTGAGCCGACCCCCCACCCCGACGCTGGAGGCCTTGGCGCGCCGCGGCGTCGAGGTGACGGGGTGGCTGCCGGCAGCCCAGCCGACCCATGCAGGCATCGTCGCCGCGCTGTGCAGCGTCCCGGTCGCCTCGTTCCCCATCGACAGCCTCGGCGTGGCCGCACCGACGCGCGCCTGCCTGCCGGACCGCCTGCGCCGCGGCGACCATCGCAGCGCCTTCTTTCATGGGTCACCGCTGCGCTATACCGGGCTCGACGTGCTGGCGCGCCGCATCGGCTTCGATGACGCGCTCGGTAGCGAGGAGCTCCTGTCGGGGCAGCGGGCCGGCGGCCAACCCATCTCACGCAGCCCCTGGGGCATCGGCGATCGCGACCTCTACGCCGCTGCGTTGGCCTGGCTCGACGCCTTGCCCGCCACAGCTCCGGCGACGCTGGTCATCGTCACCAGCGACAGCCACTTGCCTGGCCACGTGGACGCCCGCTGCGAGGTCGCGTCGAGCGGCGGCCAGTGGGCTGACGCCATCGCTTGCAGCGACGAAGCGCTCGCCGCCCTGGTGAAGGGACTCGACGCCCGCGGCCTCGGACGCGACTTGCTGCTCGCCGTCACCGCAGATCACGCCGCGCCGCCGTGGCCCGAGGTCCTCTCGCGCACCGACGCCAGGGACGCCTGGTGGTTCGCCGACGTGCCTTTGCTGCTCGTCGGCCCTGGCGTGCCGGCGGGGCGCAGCGTGGACAGCGACGGCACGACCTTGGATCTCGCCCCGACGCTGCTCGGTCTGCTTGGGGTCGGCGATCGACGTGGGTTCTTCGGCCAAGCGCGCGACGTCGCCGATCCCGTCGCCAGCGCGATTCCGCTGCGGACCTCGCCGGCGCGGCGCCTGCAGCTGGGGCTGGCTGGGCGGCGGCGCGTCGGCCTGCGGCTCGGCGACCAGCGTTGGCAGGGCCCGGCCGCCGACCTCCACGCCGGATGCGCTGCCGGCCACGCACCGCCGATGGCGGCGGCCGCCGGTCTAATGCCCTGCGATCTGGCGATGTTCCTCGACTGGATCGACGCGCTCTGGCGGCACGACCGGCTCGCGCCGCGAGCAAACGGCGGCGCGCGTAGCCTCTGAGCTCGGCACCCTCCGCGCTTGCGCCGTCGGCGTCGTTCGTCTCGCGGTCCTCCAAGAGCTGGGACCGAGCGCCGCGCCCGATTCGGCTCGGTGGGCGCCTAGCTGGGCGCGGCGCCGGTGGGCGACGTCATCGGCGGAGACCGCGTTGTCTTTGGAGAGCAGCACCTGGAAGCCGTAGTTGGCGCTGCTTGCGGCGTTGCCGATGTTCCTGACCGTCATCTTGGCGAGATCCAGCGCCTTGCCACGTGCAACGCTCGTCAGCGAAGGGCCGACCTGACCGTCGGTCACAGTCAAGTCCTGGGCGAAGAGAGAGACGTCTTGGCACAATGAGTTGTTGGCCTCATTGGACTCTTCGACCTTGGCCTCGCTGTCGACCGTGGCGCAGAACTTGAGCGCCCCCTGGCCGAGCTTGGCGCCGGCGATCAACTCCGGCATCAGGGTGACGAAGGGCAGCTCAAGCTGGGCGGCGCCGCCGCTTGGCAGCTGGCTGATGTCGACGCTGCCGGTCCACGTCGGGGTGTTGGCGCCGGCGATCGACAAGGCGCAGCTGGCCTTGGAGACCGACGCCGCGCCGAGGCCCCCATTGGAGACTTCGAATTTGCACTGGAATTTGGTGCCAAGCGTGACCCCTTGTTGTGGCGTCGGTGCCTTGATCGCCGAGACCGAGAGATCCGGCGACTTCTTCAGGGTGATCGCCGCGCACTTGACGTCGTCGTCGGGCGTCGGCGCCCATCCGGCGGGCATGAGGTCGGACGCGATGCGGACGCAGAGATAGCCCGGGCCGATCGGCAGCTGCGGCTTGTTGAGCGTCGCCTGAAAGGTGAAGTCGGCGATCTTGCCCAGCTGGATATGATTGTTGCCTGGGCCGGCGGTCTTGGTGCCGACGCCGATGACGCCGGTCGTGCCCTTGGCGTCGGTGGCGTAGAAGAACTGTGCCAGGTTGAAGGGCCCAAGGACAAAGCTGCCCGAGTTCTTGGCGGGCGCCTTGATCGCCACGTTCTGGTTGCCGAACTCGAACGACTTGCCCTCCAGCGGGGCGCCGTCGAGGAGGTGGGTCAGCGATTGGACGGCGGCATCTGGCACATGGGGCACGATGGCTACGCAGGTGACGTTGTTGCCTGGTACCGTATCGCTCGCCACGGTCAACTCAAAGCAGGCGTACTTCATGTTGGCGACGCCGTTCGGCAGCTTCGGGCCAAAGAACTGATGGTTGACGCTGACGTTGAAAGTGAGCGTCGCCGGCGTGGTGATGTCGCCGATGATGGGCCCCGGCACCTCGTGGACTTTGACCGCGCCCTCGCCCTTGCCCTCGGTAGGGCTCAACCACAGCGCCAGGGTCGACGCCGTGTTCGGAGCGGTGTTGAACGGATTGCCGATCACCAGCTGAAATGCCGACAAGCCCTGGGTTGCATCGAACGTAGGCGCCGCCAGCGTCAGCTTGACGATCGTGTAGTCGGTCGGTCCCTTGCAGCCGGCGATCGGCGCGTTGGCGCACTTGCCGCCGGTGCAGGCGTCGGTGGTGCAGAGGTTCTGGTCATCGCAAGCGGCCTTGTCGACGCATCCCTTGCAGTCGGCGATCGGCGCGGTGGCGCAGCCGGTGGCCACGTCGCAGCTGTCGGTGGTGCAGGGGCCTTTGTCGTCGCAGACTTTCTGAGCTGGCTTGCAGACCCCCGCGGCGCACGCCTCGGTCGTGCATTGGCTGCCATCGTCACATGCGGCGCCGGTCAGCGGGCCGTGCTTGCAGCCTGTCTTGGGGTCGCACGAGTCGCTGGTGCACGCGTTGGCGTCGTCGCAGTTCTTGGCAGTCACGCCGGCCTTGCAGGCCCCGGCGGCGCAGGCGTCGCCCTCAGAGCAGACGCTGCCGTCGTCACAGCTCCCCTCGGCTGGCGCGCTGACGCAGCCGGTCGCGGCGTCACAGCTGTCGTTGGTGCAGACGATGTTGTCGTTGCAGACCAGCGGCGCCGTGACGCAGCCCTTGGACTTGTCGCAGCTATCGGTCGTGCACGGATCCTCGTCGTTGCAGGTGATCGGCTTGCCGCCGACGCAGGCCGGCAGTTGCTTCTTGCAGTTCGGAACGTTGGGCGGGCATGGCCCCGAGCCGGGAATACAGGCCTCACCCGACGTGCATGGGTTGAGGTCGTCGCAGGGGGCAGCCACAACCCCGGCAAGCTGGCAGCTGCCGGCGTGGCAGACCTCGAGGGCGCAGAATTGGCCGCTGTCTACCTTGCAGAGGGGCCCGTCGTCCGCCTCATCGGTCTTGCCGTCGCAGTCGTTGTCTTTGCCGTCACATGCCTCGGCGACGGGCACGCAGGGTGTCCCCGCGTCTCCGGTTCCGCCTGCATCAGCGCCGGCGTCGAGCGTCCCGGTGCCGGCGTCGCTGTCGGTGGAGCCGGCGTCGAGCGTCGCGGTGCCATCTTGCGCCGCGCTATCCTGGGCTACGACGTCCTTCTCTGCGCCTGCGCCGCCGCCGTCACCGCCGTCTGCCCCAGCGCAATGCGCCAATAGCGAAGCTACGGTCAAGACGCCGAGCCTCTGCAATGTCAATCGAGTGCCCATGGTGATCTCCTGCAGGCATCGTGGCCTGTCCCAGTTGCCACCATTGGCCTTGTTGCGGCGCCTGTGACCCTTCAGGCCCCTTTCATGCGGGGCGCCCGCGAAGTACCCTGCGAATATCCAGCCTGAACGCTCCGGTGAGATCCGCGTCCTTGACGCCGTCTGACCCCGTCGCGAGAGTGCGCCGCGGCGCGACCGCAGTATGAGGTGCGATGCAGGCGTACGCAGAGGTTCGACTAGGTGATGGCAGCCTGCGCACGCTCGGTCACGGCGACTTCATCGGCCGTCTATGGACCGCTGCGCTCGTCATCGACGACCCGCGCATCTCGGAGGCGCATGCCCTCGTGAGCCTGCGCGGCGCTGCATTGCGCCTGCTGGCGCTGCGGGGGCGCTTCTTGGTCGACGGCGCCTCTTCCACCGACGTTCGGCTCCATGCCGGCCTCCTGGTCACGCTGGCAGAGGGCGTGGTGCTGGAGGTGGTGCGCGTATTCATCCCGCGGACCGTCCTGGCGCTGCAGGGGCCGGGGATGCCGGCGCAGCTGCTGCAGGGGGTGGTCTCCATCGTCGCCGAGCCTGCACCGATGCTCGTGAACGGGTTGCGCGCCGACGCCCGCCACTGGGTGTGAAACGACGGCCGCCAATGGCTCGCCGCCGGACCGACGCGGGCGCCGACCCCACTCGCCGCCGGTGAGGCCCTGGTCGTCGAGGGCGCTGCGTTCATGGCGGTCGATGTCCCAGTGGCCCCGACGTCGGGAGAGACGATGCTCGACGCGGCAGGTGACGCGCCTTTGCCCATCGTGGCGCGCTTCGACACCGCGCACATTCAGCGCGATGGCAAGGTCATTTGCGCGCTGGCCGGCGTCAACGCCAGGTTGCTCAGCGAGCTGGTGCTCGTCGGTGGACCCATTGGCTGGCGTGCATTGGCCGACGAAATCTGGCGCGACGACGGCGACACCGCCCAGCAACGTCAACGCCTCGACGTCGCGTTGACGCGGTTGCGAGCGCGGCTCCGCGCCAACGGCGTGCGTGGCGATCTCGTCCGTTCCACCGGCACCGGCCATGTCGAGCTTGTCTTGCACCCGCGCGACCAAGTGGAAGATGCCGCCTGACGCTCCAGACCAGAGCTCACCGGCGTGGTCGCAAGTGCTCGAGGCGGTGGGGGCCGAGCCGCGCCATCGCCTGAGCGAGGCCGCCACGTCCACCATGGCCGCGGAGTCCGCCCGTGCCGCCGCCGGCGTCGGCGCCAGCCGCTACCTGCGCGGCGCGGCGATCGGCGAGGGCGCGATGGGCCTCGTCGTCATCGCCTGGGACCCCTGGCTGCGCCGGCATATCGCGCTCAAGAGCGCCAGCGGAGCCGAGCGCGGCCTGGCTCGGCGCCTGGAGCGCGAAGCGGCGATCTTGGCCCAGCTCACGCATCCAGCGATCGTCCCGGTCTTTGATGGTGGCGTCGATGAGGCAGGCTCGCCGTGGCTGGCGATGCGCGTGGTCGATGGCAAGACGTTTGAGCACTTGCTAGCGGAGCGCGTGCCCGGCAGCAACCCTGCGCCTTTGCTGCGGACGCTGCTGGCGGTCTGTCAGGGTGTGGCCCACGCTCACGCCCATGGGGTGCTGCACCGCGACCTCAAGCCGGCCAACATCCTCCTCGACGCCCACGGCGGCGCACAGCTCGTCGATTGGGGGCTCGCCTGCGTCGCCGGCGTCGACGACGATGATGACGTCAACGAGGGCGGGAACGAGCGCGCCCAGGTCACCGCGGCCCTCGGTCCAGGCGAGACAAGCGTCGGTGCCATCGTCGGCACACCGCTGACCATGAGCCCTGAGGCGGCGCGCGGTGAGCGCGCGGGGATGGCGAGCGACGTCTTCTCGCTCGGCGTCATGCTCTACGAGGTCGCGACTGGCACGCCGTTGCCGTCGCCGACCTCTGCTGCCGACGCGCTGCGCCTAGCGCGCTGCCACGAAGCGCCGGCGCTCCTCAACGCCGGCGACCCCGAGCTCGGCGCCATCGTCTCGTGCTGCCTGCAGCCCAATGCAGCGCTGCGCTACGCCGACGCCGGCGCGCTGGCACGCGATCTCGCCGCGTTTCTCGACGGTCGCCGCGTCGGCGCCTACGCCTACTCGTCGGCTCAGCTGCTGCGGCGGCTGCTCTACGCTTGGCGCTGGCCATTGGTCGGCGCCGCTGTGGCGCTGCTCGCGATCGTCAGCATCGCCGCCGTCTCGGCGGGACGGGTCGTCGAGGAGCGTGACCGGGCGCAGCGCGCCGAGCTCGCCGCGTCACAGGCGCTGCAACGCAGCCGCGTTGACCACGCGACGCTGCAGGTGCGGCAGGCGCTGACCGCCTTCGAGGGAGGGCGCTACGGCGAGGCTGAGGCGTTGGCGCGGAGGGCGCTCGCCGATCTCGGCCGCGCTGAAACGTCGAACGCGGCCGCTTCCTCCGCTCGTCACGGCGCCTCGTCGGGCAGCGCGCACGCCACGACGCTGCAGGCGCGCGGCATCCTCGTCGCCACCGCGCCGCTGGCGCCGCTGCACCTCGTCGCGCAGCGGCCGCTGTCGGCCTGCAGCCGCCGCGTCATCGACCCAACGGCGCGCTTGGTCGCCTGTCTCTCCCAGGGCGAGACGACCATCGACCCGTTGGTGCCAGGCATGCCTCGACGTAGTCTACCAATTGTCGCGACGGATGCTGCCTTCGACGCCACAGGCGCGGTCTTGCTCCTGCGCAGCGCCCAGCAGGTGGTCGCCTTCGACCTCCGGCAGCACACGCTGCACGCCTACGCCCCGCTCTTCGTCGGCTTCGCAGCGCCCGCGATGGTTCGACAGGTGGTGGCGCCAGGCGGTGGCTGAATGCAGCACGTGGGGGGACTCCTGCGGACTTCGATCGATGGCCGGCAGTGGTTGCGGCCGGTCTGCGCCCCCGGCGTGAACACGCTGGCGGCGGTCGCGGCCGGACCCGCGGTCATCGCGCTCTGCAGCGACGGCGCCGCGCGGCGTTGCGCCGGCGATCCCGTCCCGCCAGGTCTGCAGACCGGCGACGACGCTTGGCCGGCCCCGTCGCCGGCGGTGCTCGAGGGCGACGCGGCCGACAATTGCTCAACGATCGGCGCCTCGCCCTTGCCAGCGCGCGACGTCACCGCGCTGGCGGTGGGCGCCGACGCCCTCTACGTCGCCAGCGCTCGCGGTGCGGTCGTCCGCTGCGACCTCGCGCTGCGGCGCTGCGGCGCACCGGTCGAGGCGGTCTCAGGCCTCGTCCGCCGCCTCGAGGTCCAAGGCGCGTGGTTGATGGCGCTCAGTGACCGCGGCGACGCAGCGCTGCTCTCTGCTGCGACGCTCGAGCTGCAGCTGCGCAGCCACCAAGGCGACGTCAGCGACGCGCAGCTGTTGCCTGGTGCGTTGCGATTGGTCGGCGCCCAACTCAGCCGCTACGCGTTGCCCGCACGGCCGCCTTCGCCGCGCCGGATCCTCTCGTCGGGCACCAGCCGCGCCGCATTTGCCGTCGAGGGCGACCAGATCGCGCTCGGTGACAACGAAGGTGGCGTGGAACTGCGGGCGATGACGGACGGGGGGCAGAGGCCGCCGGCCCGACGACCCAGCTTCGGGCGGGCAACCGCGTCGTCAAGGCGGTCGCGCTGGCGCAACGGGGCGCCATCGTCGTCGCCGTGAACGATGCCGGCAGCGTCGCTTGGAGGCGCAGCGGCCTTGGTGGTGATGTGCCGGAGGTCCTGCCCTTGCCGCCGTCCCGTCGCCTCGCCACGTTCCGCAGCGCCGACGGTTCGCAGGAGTCCATCGTCGCCGCCAGCTTTGTGCGAGGCGTCTATGCGCTCGCCATTCCCAGCCTGCGCGTCGAGCGGCTGGGTGCCGCCGACGAAGACTGGCTCGATCTCGCCGCCACCACCGACCGCCGCGCCGCCCTCGGTGTATCCAGCCAAACAGGCGCGGTCTGGCGCCTCCGCCACGCGCCCGGCGGAGCCGCACAGGGTGGTGTGGAGCGCCTGCAGATCGCCGCGCGCCCAAACATCCGCCACGTCGCTGCGGCCAGCGCCGACGCCCCGGTGTACGTCGCGGACGCCCGCGAAGCATGGGGCCTGAGCGGAGTCGCGGGGATCGAGGCGGCGCAGCTGGCCGTCTCCGGCGGCGATATTTGTGATCTCGCCGTCAGCGCCGATGGCCGGGCGCTCATCATCGGTCAAGTCGACGGCCAAGCGACGGTGGCGCGTCTGGCTGCCGCCGCGAGGCCGACCATCATCGCCACGCTGCGGTTGCAGCGCGAGCGCGTCGCCAACGTCCTCGCCGGCGCGCCAGGCTCTCTTGAGGGCCCCAACGCCGTGTGGCTCGGCAGTTGGGACGGTACTCTTCAGCGCATCGCGCTTGGCCCGCTCAACCCCTGAGGCGATGCCACCGCCTGCGGGTCGTTGCGGCGGCGCCTCCGACAGCGGCGATGGCGGTCCGGCGCACCCCCGGCTGCAAAGGCCAGCGGCGCGAGGCGACGTGGGCCCCACGCCACGCGCCCAGGCGGCGGTCGTCGGCGTCCACCCTCGCCCTCGAACGAGCCCGCGGCGCTCGCAGCGTCAACGCTGTCGCCTCGAACCGCACATCAGCCCAGCATGACAACGAGGCCGCGGTCGAGTATCATGGCGCCGTAGTCCCGTGCGCGGAGGCACACATGGCCGCCAGAGGCTCCAGGCAGACAGATCACCACCTTACGCCGCGGCAGTGCCCGGTATGTGGTGTGCGTTGGGCGACGCTGCACTGCGGTAACGACGGCGCGGTGACCGTTTTGCGCCCGCATGGGTCGCCGCGGGCCAAGCTGCCGATGCCGCTCGGCACGGAGCTCGACGGCCGCTACGTGTTGACTGCGCTCCTTGACCGCGGGGCTTTCGGCGCCGTGTACGCTGCAGAGCAGCTGGCGACAGGCCAGCGAGTCGCGCTCAAGGTGCTCTTCGCCAACTCCGAAGAGTCGCAGATTGCTCGCCTTCGCTTCACCAAGGAGTCGCGTGTCCTTGGGCAGCTGCGTCACCCCTCGACGGTGCGCGTCTTCGACGTCGGCACGATCGACGGCGGCAAGCACTACTTCGTCATGGAGCTGGTGCCCGGGATCAACCTGGAGCAGGCGTTTGCGGCCATCGAGGCCGACGGCCGTCGGCTCACCGAGGCGGCGGTCATCGACATCGCGTTGCCGGTCCTCGGCAGCTTGGCGGAGGCCCACGGCCTCGGCATCGTCCACCGCGATCTCAAGCCGGCCAACGTGATGGTGGCCGAGGTCGCCGACGATCACCTCGTTGTCAAGGTCGTGGACTTTGGCGTGGTCCGCACTCACGACTCCAACCTCACGGCCCGCACCAGCGTGGTCGGCACCCCGCGCTACATGAGCCCGGAGCAGTGCCGCGGTGGCGAAATCGACGGCCGCGCCGACTTGTACTCCATGGCCTGCGTGATGTTCGAGGCGCGGGCCGGTCGGGCGCCGCTGGTCGCTGACTCGCCGTTGGATTCGGTGTTGCTGCAGATCGGCACGGAGCCGCCGCTGCTGTCGGAGTTCGGCGTCGAGACCTCCCCAGAGTTCGACGCGATCTTGGCCCGCGCCCTGCGCAAGGACCCGGCGGCGCGCTTCGCGAGCGCCGTGGAGATGCGTGGTGCGCTGCAGGCCCTTCGTATCGGGCGCCTGCGTGACGAGCCAGCGACAGCCATCGGCGATTGGCTCCCCGAGCTGCGGCCTTCGGTCGAGCCGCTGCATGCCATCGGAGCCGGTGGCGCCCGCGCGTCGCGGCCCTCGAACGTCGGCTCAAACAGCTACCGCGTCGAACCGGGCGGGCTGGGCGGTCGCCCGGTCTCCGCCTACGCGGAGACCGCCATCGTCGCTGGCCAACCTGAGAGCGATGCCCCCGGTCCTTCCGACCACGCCCGCAAGAAGCAAGCGCTGCTAGCGCTCTCGGCCGACCGCGCGCCGAGCCGCACGTTGCCGCCGCTGCCGCACCTGCCGGCGTCGGGTGCGTCGCACTTACCGCGTGAGTCGTCGCCTTGGCCGCTCGACCCGTTGCGCTCCGAGCGCGCGGACTTCGCCGGTCCGCGCGGCCCGAGTGAACACAGGTCGCCAGCGCTCAGAGCGGAGCGGTCGCCGCAGGATGATGACGTTCGCGGCGAAGCCTCGCCAGCCGCGTCCGTTCACTCGACCGTCATCGGCGTCCCCATCCCGCCGCCGCCGGTGGCGCCGCCGGATGCCAAGATGCCGGCGGAGTGGCCTGCCCCTCGCGTCCCGGCCCCGACGCCGGTGAGGGCACCCTACCCGAAGGTACCGCCAGCCAACGCGGCACCGCTGGGGACCGGCCGCAGCGATCTCAGCCCGAAGGGCGTCGGAGACGAGGCGAGCCGGTCGCGCTTCCAGGGTGGAGGCCAAGACGACGCGGCCGCACCAGCCATGGCTGCCCCGCCACCCGCAGCGAGGGCAGGCGCCCCGCAAGTCGCCGCCCCGCCGGACCCGCGACTCGAGGATTCGCGCCCGACGCCGATGCCCTGGCACTTGGAAGGCATGACGGCCAAGCCCGCGGGCCAGGGAGGCTCGCAGCGGGCGGTGCGCCTGCCGAGGCGGGCGGAGCTCGATGCCGCGATCGCGGCCCGCCAGCAGCAGCTCGATGAGCGCACTCGGGCCCGAGCCGAGGCGCTGACGGCCTTCGATCTCAACAATGACCGGCAAAAGGCAGCCCAAGTGGCGCCGGAGCCCGCCGGCAGCCGGCCGCGCCACGCCCTCGGCCGCGGCACGATCATCGGCACCGGAATGCGCCGACCCGCCAAGCCCACTGACGACGGGGCCGACGAAGAACGTTAGCGACTGTCTGGCCTTGTGATGCGGGCCGGGGAGCTGCGGCGGCGGTGGCGGCTGCGCGGCGGTCGACTTTTTGGCCACGCCGGCGCCGCCGCGGGGCCGCTGATGCGCCGCCCGCCTTGACAGCGGCCGTCGTCGATCTTGCCTGGCGCCGGCACAGGACCCAGGCGGGGCCGGTCTTGGCCCCGGGGCCGACGCGGCCCATCCACAGCAGAGGAGGCAGCCATGACTCAGCCACAAGCACAGCCCGAGATCCCGACCACAGCGCCATCGGCCGAAGCGGTGGTGGGCGCCGACGCCAGCGGCGAGCAGACGGAGGTCCGCAGCTTTCAGGCCGAGACCGCCCGCATCCTCGAGCTGATGATCCACAGCGTGTACTCGCACCGCGAGGTCTTTCTTCGCGAGCTGATCTCCAACGCCTCGGACGCCATTGATAAGGTGCGTTTCCTCGCGCTCACTGACGAGGGCCTACGCGCCGCGGGCGGGCACGACTACGCCATCCGGCTCCGGCCGGACGCCGTCACGCGGACCCTGCAGATCGAGGACAATGGCGTCGGCATGTCTTACGACGAGGTGGTGCAGAACATCGGCACCATCGCCCGCTCAGGCACCGCCGAGTTCGTCCGCCGGCTCGAAGAGGCCCAGAAGGCTGGCGACACCGCCCTGATCGGCCGCTTCGGCATCGGCTTTTACTCGTCGTTCATCGCCGCCGAGCGCGTCGTGCTGGAGACCTGGAAGTACGGCGAGCGCCACGGCGTGCGCTGGGAGTCCAAGGGCGACGGCAGCTACACCATCGCCAAGACGGCGCCGCGCGCTCGTGGCACGTGCATCACCCTGCATCTGCGACCGGTGCAGGGCGAAGACGAGACGCTGCGCGACTTCACGGAGGCGTGGGTGCTGCGCGACATCGTGCGGAAACACAGCGACTTCGTGGCTTTTCCGGTCGTACTGGAGACTTGGCGCGTCGAGACCAAGCCGAAGAGCGGCGCCGACGACGAGGACAATGACGGTGACGACGCCTCGGCCCTGGACGAGACGGCGGCGGGCCCTCGCCTGGTCGGCGCCGACGGTCAGACCCGGCAGCTGCACCGCGAGACGTTGAACCGCCAGAAGCCGCTCTGGAGCCGCGATCCCAAGGAGATCACGACCGAGGAGTACGCCGAGTTCTATCGCCACATCAGCCACGACTGGAGCGACCCGGCAGATCGCCTGCACGTCCGCGCCGAGGGCACCCACGAGTTCATTGGGCTGCTCTTCACGCCGGCGCGGGCCCCCTTTGATCTCTACGCCCGCGAGGGCAAGCGCGGCCTCTCGCTCTATGTCCGCAACGTCTTCGTGATGGACGACTGCCGCGACCTGCTGCCCGAGTACATGCGCTTCGTGCGCGGCCTCATCGACAGCCCCGACCTGCCGCTC
>SXNM01000405.1 GCA_005777155.1 Pseudomonadota bacterium
CTGCGCGAGGACCGCCGCCACATCACCGACCGCGACCTCGAGATCATGCGGCGCTGCGTGACTGTGCCCCTCAACCTCGAGATGGCCGCCAGCCCCGAGATGCTGGCGCTGGCCCTGCTGCACAAGCCGGACACCGTGACGTTGGTGCCCGAGCGGCGAGAGGAGCGGACGACAGAGGGCGGCCTCGACGTCGCTGGCCAGCAGCCGGCGCTGCGGGAATTCTGCGCCCGACTGCGCGACGCCGGCATCGTGGTATCGCTCTTCATCGACGCCGATCCGCGCCAGGTCGACGCCGCTGGCGCTGTCGGCGCTGCGACCATCGAGCTGCACACCGGCGACTACGCCGACGCCGCGACGCCGACGCTGATGCGCAGCCAGCTCGCGCAGTTAGAGTCCGCGGCCGGGCGCGGTCATGAGCTGGGCCTCGCCGTCGCCGCTGGCCACGGGCTGACGGCGCGCAACCTCGGGGCCGTGGCCGCGCTGCCGCACGTCGAGGAGCTGAACATCGGCCACGCGATCGTCGCTCGGGCCGTGTTTTGCGGCCTTGAGGCGGCGGTCCGCGAGTACAAGGCGGCGATCTGGCAGGCGCTCGCCAGCAGGTGATCCGGCAGCCGGCGCACTCCGCGTGGCGGCGAGCCGTAGCAGATTCAGCGCCAAGCGCGCGCGAGGGCCCGGCGGCGACCGCTGCCGACCCCTGGCCGAAGGGAGAGTGCCATGCGTCTCATCTGGCCTAGCGCGATGCGCACCCTCGATCAACGCACGAGCGACGAGGTCGGGCTGCCGGCGGCGCTGCTGATGGAGAGCGCCGGGCGCGCTGTGGCCGACGCCATCGCGCGGCGGCTCGGGGCAGAGGGGCGCGGCCGCCTGGTGACGGTGCTCTGCGGCGCTGGCAACAACGGCGGGGACGGCTTCGTCGTCGCCCGGGAGCTGCTCGACCGCGGCTACCGGGTGCACGCCTACGCGGTGGGCGACCCGAAGAAGCTGAGCCCGGCGGCGTCGCTGCACCACGACGCGCTCTGCCGCAGCGGCCTGCGGCCGCGTTGGGCCGCTGATGCGCCGCATGGGCACGACCAGAAGAACCTGCACCGCTCGCTGTTGCGCTCGGTCGCGGTCGTCGACGCCCTGCTCGGCATCGGCCCAAGCGCGACGCTCCGCGAGCCGCTGCTCGGCTGGGTGACGCAACTCGACGGCCGCCACGACGCGCTTAAGGTCGCCATCGATCTGCCGAGCGGTCTCGACGGCTCGACGGGCAAGATCCTGGGCGCCGCCGCCCGCGTCGACCTCGTCGTCGCCTGCGCCGCCGCCAAGCCGGGGCTCTGGCTCGGTGAGGGCCCTTCGACGTGGAAAGAGCTTGAGATCGTGGACATCGGAGTGCCGCGCCGCTGGCTGGCGAGCGCCACGCCCGAGGTGACGCTGCTCGACGCCGCGGACGCCCGGGCGCTGGCGCCGGCGCGGCCAGAAGGCGCGCACAAAGGCACTTTCGGCCACCTGCTGGTCGTCGCTGGGTCTCCGGGCCGGACCGGCGCGGCCCTGCTCGCCGCCCAGGCCGGTCTGCGCGCCGGTGCGGGGCTGCTGACGCTCGCCACCCATGGCGAGGTCCGCTCCCGCTTGGAGGGTCAGATCGCCGACCTGATGGTCGAGGCGATCCGCGGCGGCGCCGCCGAGGCCGCGCGTGTGCTCAAGCTGCTGGCCGGCAAAGACGCCTTGGTCGTCGGGCCGGGTCTCGGCACCGGCAGCGCCGAGCTGGACCTCTGTGGCCGGCTCTGCGACGGCTTCCCTGGGCCGATCGTCCTCGACGCCGACGCGCTCACGGCCTTGGCAGACAAGCCCGAGCTGGCGGCCAGCGCCAAGGGGCGCCTCGTGCTGACGCCTCACCCCGGCGAGGCGGCCCGCCTGCTGGGCAGCGACGTCGCCAGCGTGGAGGCCGATCGCTTGGCGGCGGCGCGCGCCTTGGGCCAGAAATTCGGTGCGGTCGTCGTGCTCAAGGGCGCGCGCACCCTGATCGTCGACGGCGAGGCGTTGGCGATCTGCGGCCAGCCGCAGCCGGCGCTCGCGGTCGGAGGCAGCGGCGACGTCCTCGCCGGCGTCATCGGCGGCCTGTTGGCGCAGGGCGTCGCGCCCTTCGCCGCAGCCAAGCTCGGCGTCCACCTACACAACCGCGCTGGCGCCGCCCTGGCGCGACGCCTCGGCGCCCGGGCCAGCACCGCCAGCGACCTGTTGCTGGCGGTGGCGACGGCGTGGGGCGAAGTCGATGGCGTGGCCGTCGCCACCGCTGACGCCGACGCAGGCGCCGAAGAGGCCTGAGGGTCAGGGCGGCTGGCACGACGGCGACTGGCGCAGGGAGATGCGCCGGCTTTGGCCATCGGGAATTCGCCGGAGGTGACGCCCGTCGATCGGCGTCGTAATACGGCCGCGGTCGCGCGGGATCTTGTGTATGGGTTGTGTCGCGTTCTTACAGCGGCGTCACGAGGGTCCGACCGGAGATCATGGGCTTGCCTTTTGTCGGCGCGATATAGTTGCGATATCATGCGATTACGGGATGGCAGGAGGTCAAAGGCACTCTCCGAGGACTTGCGACGACGGGCGGTAGAAGCCTGCGAGGATGCCGAAGGCACGTTTGGGGAAGTGGCCGCGCGGTTCTGCATCGGCACCGCCACGTTGACGCGCTGGAACAGGGTCTGGCGTGAAACCGGGGGCTTCGCGACCGCGTATGACCGCTGTGGCCGGGTGCCCACGATCGCAACAGAGGGCAACGTTGCGCTTCTCAAGGGGAACCTTGAGGAGCGCAGCGATCGCACCTACGACGAACTCGCCGTCGCTTGGTCCGAAGCCATCGGGCGGCCCGTGAGCCGGTCGCTCACCGTGCGCCATGTGCTCAGGCTCGGATACACCCTAAACAAAAGGCTTTCCGGGCCGTCGAGCGAGACGAACCGCGCATCGCCGAGCTCCGCGAGAACTTCGAAGCCTGGCAAGAGACCGCCAATGTAGACGACCTGGTCTTCCTCGACGAGGCGGGCGTCACGACGGCGATGGCTCGAACGCAAGGCCGCGCCCTCAAGGGCGTTCGCGTGACGGACAAGATCCCGCGCAAATGCGGCCGCGTCACGACGCTGATCGGCGCCATGACGAGCACGGAGGTCATCGCGATGATGGCAATCGAGTCGGGAACGAATGCGGAGGTCTTCATGGCGTTTGCCAAGGAAGTTCTGCTGCCCAAGCTCAAGCGCGGAATGACGGTGGTGCTGGACAACCTTGGCGCCCATCGGTGCAAGGAAGTGCGCGCTGCTTTTGAGGAAGCCGGCGTACACTTGAAGTTCATGTCGCCGTATTCGCCCGAGCTCAACCCCATCGAGTGATGGTGGCACTGGCTCAAGGACCGGCTGCGCACGCGGCGAGCGCGAGACCACCAGACGCTCGACGCGGCCATTGCCGTAGCGATGGAAGCGTTGCCGCAGGCAATCGCGCGGAACTGGGCTCGGCACTGCGGCTATGCGGTCAAGTCAGCGTGAGGAATTCCGACTTTTGGATCGCCGCTGTTACACCACCTCCGGGGACTCTATCCCAGGGACAAGAGTCCCTGGCGTGGGTGCTGGGGGCTGCGCCCCCAGCATGGACATCAACGACAGGCACCGCCCAGCCATCGACGCCGATTTCGGGCGGGGCAAATGACTTGACAGGAGGGGGGCAGTACAGTCACGTTGAGCTGCCATGCGGGTTGTGCTGCGATCTCGTGGACATCGCTGGAACGGTCGGAGGCACATGGAGAAGCAAGTTCCGAAATTCGCCTATTATTGAATCATTTTGAGTCTGTTCATGACCGCGACAGGTTGTACGGCAAACTGGGTCATCAAGGACTACCGTGCCCGAGCTGGCGTTGTGAGCTACCTGAATCAAGGCGCCGCTGCCGTCATTCATGACCGCGAGCGCGACGCCCACGACAAAATCATGCAGTTCTGTGGTGGTAGCTACGAGATTCTCACCGAGGAGCACAATCAGGCGTAAGCTGGGTCGTACTCCGCGGGTAGTGCGGAGTACGAAAACGGTCAAGCTTCAGCTCAGGCCTACTCATTTCCAATATACCACGATTACGTGTACCTCCGCTTCAGGTGCGACTAGCAGGAGAAGCGTCGCCGGCTCCCCGCGGCAGGCCTACGCGCCGTGAGGCCAGGGCAAGGGCGATTCAGCGTCAACGCCAGCCAACCGGGCAAATCAAGGCTACCCTCGCGCGCGTGTGTAATGAAATCAGCATTGCCGGAATTGTAGCCAATCTGGCCGCGGGGTAAGCCATGCAAGAGGTCATGGCGCCGAACAAAAGGTGGGAATGCCTCACGCTGACCTGACCACATAGCAGCAGCGCCGAACCCGCTTCCTCGCGATTGCCTGCGTTAACGTGGGGACTGTGCGGGGTTCACCGGATTCGGGCGGTTTTTCGGCGCCGGTTACAATATTACGCAATCAAGCGACAAGTCTCTAATTTCCGATCGGACCATAGCGACGCCGCTGTTACAACCGTCCACGGCAGCTGGACCGACGAAGAGCGCTGCCGCGGCCTCGACGGCTCCGGCGCCGCTGCGTCGCCGCCGGGCGTCGGGACGTCCATCGGGCGGCGCCTGCGGTCGGTCAGGGCTGGGGCCAGGGCTTGGCCAGCAGCGCGGCGATGGCGTCGTGGGCGGCGTCCTCCGTCTCGTCGGGCTGCTCGGAGTTGGCGACGTAGACGACGCCGCGGCCGCCCAGCTTGTAGCGAAACCAGGCTGTGACGCCTTCTTCGCCTCCTGAGTGCTCGAAGCCGCCGTCGGCCGGGACGATGAAGAGCGGCACGCTGTGGAAGAGGGCGAGCTCGGTGTTAGCAAAGACCGTCTTGCCGGCAGATGTGCCGCCAGCGGCGACGACGCGCCAGAGCTTGGCGAAGTCGGACGGCGTCGTCCGCAGCGAGCCGCTCGGCCAGTCGTTGAAGCTGTAGTGCTCGAGCGGCTGGCCGTCGGCGTGGGGGTGGGCGACGCGGGCCTGCTGCTCGGGGCTGAGCTCGGAGAAGTGCCAGCGGGTGTCGGCCATGGCGAGCGGGATGAAGATTTCCTCGTTGCAGAAGGTCGAAAACGGCCTGCCATCGGCCTTCTCGACGACGTAGGCCGCCAGCGCGGTGCCGGTGTTGGAGTACGACTCGGCCTCGCCCGGCGCGGTCTCGACCCAGGCCTCCGGTTTGGCCAAGTGCGCTTTGAGGAAGGCGCCGAGGGGCTGGCTCGAGTTCGGCTTCGGGTAGGTGGCGTAGTCTTCTGGGCCATCGGCGGCGATGCCGGCGCGGTGCGTCGCCAGCTGACGCAGGGTGATGTGGACGCTGGGGTGACTGGGGTGCCGCGGCGTCCAGTCGAGCCAGGTGCCGATGTCGGCGTCCAGGTTCAGCTTCTTCTGCTCGACGAGGCGCGCGATCGCGAGGCCGACCACCGGCTTGGAGCAGGACGCCATCATGTAGATGGTGTCGACGGTCGCGTCCTTGGCCTTCTTGGTGTTGGCGCTGCCGCTGACGCCCGGGATCGTGGCGGCGCCGACGTCAAAGACGGCGACCGACAAGGACGTGAAGCCGTGCGCTGCCCGCACTGAAGCGAGGCCCTGTTCGAGCGTGGCGTCTGTCGCGGCGCCGGCCCCGCTCGCCGGGACAACGTCGCCTTCCTCACACCCGGGGAGGGCGATCGCGAGACAGAACAGCCAGGTACGCATGAATTCCCTCCACGGAAGGGCGCCGCCTCGGAGATCGCCGCAAGCGTGGAGGCGCCGTGGTTCTTCGGCCTATGGCGCGCGCGGCGCCGCCCGCGATCGGCCTCTGCCTGTGGGGCCACAGCCGCTGACCGAGAGAGGCTAGCAGGGCGGTAGGGCAAGCGGTAGCTCGCTGTGGCCTCGGGCAGCGCGGTGGCGGGCGCCCTTGCAGCGGGCGTGGCGCCGTGTAGTCTGCCGCGCGCGCGCTGGTCGCGCCGTCCGTCGCCGCTCGGAGTGGCGCGGCCACCTTAGCCCAATTGCCACTGGAGCGCTCCGATGAAAGTCCTGACCCTGCCGACCGCCCGCGTTCGCGCTGCCCGCATCGCGGCCACCCTCGTCGCCTTCGCCATGGCGGCGACGTCCTGCAAGGGCGAAGAGGCCGGCACCGCCGCGCCCGC
>SXNM01000406.1 GCA_005777155.1 Pseudomonadota bacterium
ACACCCATTTGATGACCCGCGAGATCCTCGGCGACGACGAGGTGATCGACTACTGCGACCACCACAGCGGCACCACCGTCACCCGCCCCGGCCAGCTCAACCCCTACAAGCTCGGCGTCGAGCTGTGGCGGCACATCGAGCGACGCTGGGACAAGGGGCGCTTTGGCCGAGACTGGACCGCCTGCGAGAGCGAGGATGAGCGGGCGCGTTGGGACACCGGCGCTGGGATTGGGCGCGAGCGCATCTTCGAGGTGCGGGCGACGCACAACGACGTGACCTTCCTCGACGACTTCCTCGACGCCGACTTCTGCGCCGCCCAAGGGCTGTTCACCACCCAGCGAGACCCGCGCACCGGCCGCTGGCTCATCGACTCGCGCGAGCTGCGCAAGGTGAAGCGCGCGGCGCTCTCGCAGCTGGCGAGTCGGGGCAACCCGCGCATCTTCGTCGTCGACGCCAACCACGGCAACCGCGGCGAGCTCCGGCTTTTGCACCGCCACGACGGCCTCGACGTCCACCTGGGCTGGGCCGAGGTCGCGCTCGGCAACCTAGCGGCGATCTGGTCGCGGCCGGTCGAGCTGGAGACGCTGCTTGAAGACAAGCCGGTGGTGCTGCGCCACGACGGGCAGGTCTTGGCCCGTCGCGACGCCGACGCCGCCGGCAAAGCCGCCAGCGAGGGGGTGCGGGCATGACGGCGGGCGCGCCCAGCGACGAGTCGAGTGAGGCGACCCCAGACGGCGCTGCGTTGGCCCCCTGGGAGGCGGCGCTCGAGTCGGCCTTGGACCGCGCACAGCGCGAGGCGGCGGCGACCGCAGCTGGCGGTGGCTCCGTCGTCGTGCCGCTGGGCGCCGTTGGCGACTTGGTCCTGCACGGCGCGACGGTAGACGGCGTGGGCGTGCGCGCTGACACCCTGCGTTGGCGCCCAGCCGCTACGCCGAGGGCGCCGCTCGGCCAGCGCGCTGACGCCGTCGCCCGTCACCTCGCGGCGCCCCTCGGTGGGCCGCTGGCGCCCATCGAGGTCGACGCCCGCCTCAATCGCGCGACGCTGCGAACACCGCTGCCTGCGCTGCGGCGTGGGCGCTTCTGGCATGTCGAGCTCGAGTTCGACGGCGCTGTCGCCATCGAGCGCTACCGCGTCGTCGCCGGCGAACGCCACCGCGAGCCGCTGACGCTGACCCGCGAGCAGCTTCGCGACGCGCTGGAGGGCCTGAGCGAGGTCTAACGGCGGTCCGGCGCGGACGCCGCGTAGGTGCCGGACGATTCGACGGTTGGCCCTGCCCCAGCGGCGGCGACGGCGGGGCGAGGCGGCGGTCGTCGGCCAAGCCCCCTGATGGGCGCGATCGACTCGCTACCCGGCGCCCAAGAGCGCCGCCGATGCCTCGCGCAGCAAGGCGGCGACGCTGGCGCCAAGCGCCTCGGCGGCGCGCAACGCCGGTGTGTCGTCGCCGGCGTCGCCGGTGGCGGGGGGTGACGCCAGCGCGAGGGTGGCCTCGGCCCGCGCGACCCGTCGCCCGTCCTCGCTGGCGACCAGGCCACGCAGCCGCAGCCCGCCGACGATCGGCTCGCAAAGGCCAGCGATCGGCGTGCGGCAGCTGCCCTCCAAGGCGGCCAACATGGCGCGTTCGGCGCTGACCGCGCGACGGCTGGCTGGACACGCGATGGCCTGCAGGAGCGCCGCGGTGGCGAGGTCGTCGACCCGACACTCGACGCAGATCGCGCCCTGGGCCACCGCCGGCAGCAGCGCCTCCGTAGACAGCAGGGCACCGACTGCGATCCCGAGGCGCCGCAGACCGGCCAAGGCGAGCAGCGTCGCGTCGGCCTCGCCGGCCTCCAGCTTGCGCATTCGGCTGCCGACGTTGCCGCGAAATCCGGTGATCTGCAGGTCGGGCCGGGCCGCCAGCACTTGGGCGGCGCGCCTCAAGCTGGAGGTGCCGACACGGGCGCCCGAGGGCAGCGCCATCAGCCAATCGCCGCGCTCTGCCGCCTGCGTGTCGAGGGCGAGGTCTGGCCGCCAGAGCAGCACGTCTCTTGGATCTTCGCGCGGCAGGATGCACGGCAGGTGCAGGCCGCTCGGCAAGGCCGTGGGCATATCCTTGAGCGAGTGGACCGCGAGGTCGAGGCTGCCGTCGAGCAGCGCCGCCTCGATCTCCTCGGTGAACAGGCCCTTGCCGCCGATCTCGGCCAGCGGCCGATCGAGGACGCGATCGCCGCGGGTCGAGAGCACCACCACCTCCGTCGCGCCCGGCGCACGCAGCGCGGGGTGAGCGGCCTGGAGTCGGTCGCGGACCTCGTGCGCTTGGGCCAAGGCCAGCGGACTGCCGCGGGTGCCGATTCGCACGGGGCGATCGCGGGGAGGCGTCATGCGGGCTCCATGCTTCGCGGCGGCCGCTGGCTGCGCCGGCTGTCGGTGCTAGTGGTCACGCATCGTCGCCGCGAGCTGGCGAATCACGCGCTGGACGGAGGGGTCGGTCGCGATGGGCCAGGCGGCGAGATCCGCGGCCTCTGCCGGGCCGGCGGTGGCGGGCGCGACCGTGCTGTCGAACGACTCCAGCAGCGCCGCGAGGTCGAAGAAGCGGGCCGCCGACACGCCGTCGCCCGCCTCTGGCTCCGCCCCGGCCGGCGCCACCAGGGCGATGCGGAGGTCGAAGTGCAGGTGCCCCGGCTCCGGCGTCTGCCCGGTGCGCGGCGGAATCGCATGGACATCGACGTCGAAGAGCCCGTCGTGCAGGGCGACGCAGCCCACGATGCCGGTCTCTTCGGCGACCTCGCGGCGGGCGGCGGCGATGACGTCGGCGTCGTCTGGCTCGATGTGCCCGCCCGGCTGCAGCCAACGACGCAGGCGGCGGTGCCAGATGAGCAGCACGGCCCGGCGATCGGCCGAGACGACGAAGGCGCTGGCGGTGAGGTGTCCTGGGACGTAGCTGTGGCGGTCAAAGGCGTCGAGCGACGCCGCCAAGTCGCGGCGCAGCATGGCCGCAATCGACTCCCGGTGGCCTTGCTCCGTGGCGTCGACGGGCGTGTGGGCGGCCAATAACTCAAGGACTGCTTCGGCGCGGCCCGGCGGCTCGAAGGCGATGAGCTCCGGGGCCAGCGAGAGGTCGCGGTCGCCGACGATGGCCCGCACCTCTGTCCGATCGCCGATGGTGGCCAGCGCCCGCGACCGCAGCGCCGTACCGGCCGCGAAGCCCTCGACCGCCTGCGCCAAGACGCCTCGCTTGCCGCGCCAGCTGGTGTCGAGGCTGCAGAACAAGATCGGCTCACCGCGGCGCTGTGACTCGATGCGGGCGGGTACGGCGGCCAGCTCCGCTTCGCGCCAGCGCACGGTCCATTCGCCGATCGCGCCCCGTCGCTGACCGGTGGCGACGACGACGAGCTCCTGGCCGAGCTGCAAGGTGATCACCACCCCTTCAAGCTGCAGCGCGTCGAGCTCCTCGAAGACGACGCGGTCGGCGACCGAATGCAGAGCCTTGGCCAAGCGCCGGCCGAAAGCGCGATCCCAGCGCGGGGCTTCGGCACCCAGGCGGGCGATCAGGCCGGCCAGGCTGTCGTCGAAGGGGAGTTCTTCAGCGCTCATGGTACCTTGGGGCTGGGCGGGGGCGATAGAGCTGCGGCGGTCTCGAGCGCCTCGGGGACCCGCTGGCTGGCGCCGGCGAGTCGACGTTCACCGGCGGTGCGACGAGGCAAGGGGCCCCAGCCCTCGACGTCGAGGACCTCCAGCGCCGAGAAAGACGCCTTGTACTCCATCTTGCGGCAGCCTTCGACCAGGTAGCCGAGGTAGACGTGCGTCAGGCCGCGCCGGCTGGCCTCTTCGATGGCGAGCAAGACCCAGGCGGTACCGACGCTGAGCTCGCCCAGTGGTGGCAAAAACCCGGAGTAGACCAGCGACACGCCGCCAGCGACGCAGTCGACGATCATGACCGCCACGACAGCGCCAGCGGCGTCGCGAAGGCGCCACAGCTCCGTCTCGACGCGTGAGTCCTCAATCATCGTGCGCAGCTCGTCGTCGGTCATCGCCGCCATGACGCCGTCGCGGTGGCGGTCGCCGAGGTAGGCGTGCAGCACACGCAGATCAGCGTCTTGCGCTAGCGGCGGGCCGCACTCGAGGGTCAGCCCGCGGACGCCGCGCAGCACCCGTCGCTGGCTGCGCGAGGCGCGAAACGCCGCGACGTCGATGCGCACCGGCCAGCAGGCCAGGCAGCCCTTACAGCGCGGCCGGTAGGCCCAGCGGTGACTCCGGCGAAAGCCGTGTTCGATCAAGAGGTCGTAGCGCTCCTTGGCGTCGTCGTCGTCGAGCGACACCAGCAGCTTGCCCTCTTCACGGCCGCCCAGATACGGGCAGGGGACAGGCTTGGCGACATAGACCTGGAAGTCGATGCTCACCGGCATCGTCAAACGCACACGCCGCTGCGATCCGCCGCCGATCATAGATCGGTTGTGGCAGATAGGGGCGCGACGTTCAAGCGGCGCCGGCGGTCGCGGTCGCGGCGCGCCTCGCCGTCGACCCCGGCGTTCCCTTGCAGTCCTGCGCAGATGGCGGCAGGCCAACGCGATGGGCCGATGGGTTCACCTCGTCAGTCGCCTGCGCTGGTTGGGACAGCAGGCGTCAGGGGATGGCGCCGAGCCCCCTGTTGCGTCAGCACGCCGCCGCCCCTACGCTCGCGCGCGCGCCGCAGGCTTTGCCCAGCGCTGACGAGAAGGGAGCAGACCGCATGACCACGCGCTGGGCGCAACGCCAGGACTCCTTCGCTGAGCGGCACATCGGCCCCGATGACGCCGACATCCAGGCCATGCTGGCCGACCTCGGCTTCGCAGACCTTGAGGCGATGCTCGGACAGGTCGTGCCGTCCGGCATCCGGCTACGCGAGGCGTTGGCGCTGCCGGCGCCGCTCAGCGAGTCTGACGCTCAAGCTGCGCTGCGGGCGCTGGCGCAGCAGAACATGCCGCTGCGCAGCCACTATGGCCAGGGCTACCATGGCACCCTGACGCCGGCGGTCATTCGCCGCAACATCCTCGAGAACCC
>SXNM01000407.1 GCA_005777155.1 Pseudomonadota bacterium
CGCCCGCCGCGGGCGCCTTCGGGTCGCTCGCCGCGGGCGCCTCCGGGTCGCTCGCCGCGGGCGCCTTCGGGTCGCTCGCCGCGGGCGCCTTCGGGTCGCTCGCCGCGGGCGCCTTCGGGTCGCTAGAACCGCATGTCTCGGCCGGTGCCTTTGGATCGCTGGTCGCGGCCGCCTGATGCTGGTGCGCGGCTGGGTGCTTCGGATCGCTCTTGGGGTCGGAGACCTTGTCGAGGGTGTGCGGCTTGATGGTGACGTGGCGCCAGTCCGTCTGGCCAGCGTTCGGCGTGTTGCCCCTGGCTGGCGCGCCGGCGGTGTCTCGCAGCTCGCCGGCGACGACGTCCCACTCGTGCAAGCCGCCGGCCTCATCTCCAGCCGAAGGCGACGCCGCCTCGCAGCCCGCGACGCCAATGGCCAACACGGCGAGCAGGGCCTGCAGCCACGACGCGCGCAGAAGCCAGCCTAGTCGCAGGGCCCAGTCCGGCACCTTTCCCTCGGGCGAGGCGGCGCGCTCGGCGCGCACCCGGGCGACGATGGGACGAAGGACCTCGGCGTGACGCACGCCGTCACGGAACACCCACTCGAGGAGCGCCTCCTGCTGCACCTCGGCCTTCTGCTTCATTCCGAGCTTGCGGTAGGTCGCCTCGCGCAGCGCCTCGGCCATCGCCATCAACAAGGCGTCACCAGATGCGGTCGCCGACGCCGCGGCCCGCTTGGCCATCCGCTGGGCTCCAACCTCATCGCCGACAGCGAGGGCGGCCCACGCCCGCCGGTTGTCACAGCGCGCGAGCGCCGTCGGCGCCAGCGCGCCCTCAGCTTCGAGGGCGTCGAGACGGGCGACCGCAGCGGCCGAGTCGCCGCCGCGGAGGTCGAGGGCGGCGAGGTCGGTGATGACGGAGTGGCGGTCAACTCGGCAGCGATCGTCATCGAGGCGGGCGTAGGCCGCGAGCGCGGCGAGGTAGGCGTTGCGGGCTGCGAGGGCGTGGCGCTCGCCGCGGTCGCCGGCCATGACGGCCTTCTGCTCGTGCAAGTCACCGAAACCATGCCAGCACTTACCATCGAGGCGCGCGTCGGTGGCGAGAATTGCGCCGAATCGGCTGCGGCAGTCCTCCAGCACGCGCAGGGCCGAGTCGAGGTGACCACGACGGCGGTAGATGGTGGCGCGCTCGATCTCGGCGGCGACCTGGGCGGCGTCGAGATCATTGCCGGCGTCGCAGGCGCCATCGAGATCGCCGATCTCGATGAGGAGATCGACGCTGTCGTCGACAAAGCGCAGGGCGTCGTCGATGAAGCCCGGGTACTTGCCGTGCGAACGCACGAGCTTGCCGATCAGCAGACTCATCTCGGCACGGACCCGCAGGCTCTCGGGGTCGCTGCGCCCCATGCTCTGCTCGTAGAGCCGCATGGCGCCCTGCAGCGCGTACATGTCCTCGTCCCGCTCGTAGGCCTGTAGGACCTCGCCGCACTCGCGGAGCGTCGGCGGCGCCTCGGGCACGCGCAGCGGCAGCAGCTCGTCTTCAAACTCGATCAGCAACCGTGCCACGTGGCGCCCGACGTCGACGACGCTGGCGAGCTGCTCGGCGTAGGCCTGCCGCGTCCCGCTGTCGAGGTGCAAGATGCGATGGATCTGGCTGACGTTCTTGCTGGCGCCGAAGCGGCTGGCCGTGCGCTCTGCCAGCTCGCGGTCGCAGAGGCCAAAGACCTCGCGGCGACGGTTCAAAATGGCGACTAGGGCCGGGTAGCGGCCCTCCTGAGCGCGGTTGAGCTGCGGTCGGGACATCGGATTCTCCTGGCGGCGGGCGTAGCTGGCCCAAGCGCATAGCAGGATGGCACAAATCGCCCGGGCGCGGCCAGCGATTGTTGACGCCGCGCCTTCTGCAGCGGTGCAATCGCTCCCTGGCGCGCCCTTCCACCGGCCGCGGGCCTCGTGCACAATGCGAGCGCAGGAGGTCAGACTTGGTCGCAGCGAGCCTCATCACCGATCTGTCGCCGCTGCGAGGCGGTCGGGAGAGACGGCAGCAGTCGGCCGCAACCCGGTTGTGGGTCTTCGCGGCATTGGCGCTGAGCTTGTCGATGAGCGGCTGCGCTCGCCGTGGCAAGGTGCGCACCCGCGCCAGCATCGAGGCCCTGGCGGCCGACCCGGCGCGCGATGTCTGGCAGTTGCCGGACCAGGTCCTCTCTGCCGCGGGTGTGGGCCCGGGCAGTGTTGTCGTCGACTGGGGCAGCGGCGACGGCTACCTGTTGCCGCATTTGGCCGCCGCAGTCGGTCCAGACGGTCTTGTTTTTGCAGTCGAATTCGAGGCAGATCTGGTGGAGAAGCTGCGCGCACGGGTACAGGCGAGCACGCTCAGCAACGTCTCGGTCCACGCTGTCGCCGAGGGCGAGCTGCCGGGCACGGGCCAGTTCGACCGAATCTTGATGGTCGACGCCTATGGCGAGCTCGCCGAGCCGGTCGGCTCCCTGGAGCGGATGCGCGGGCGTCTCAAGCCTGGCGGCCTGCTGGTGGTCGTTGGTCACAAGCCCGACGCGGCGATCCCTGGTCCGCCCATGCAAGAGCGCCTGGACACGGAGACCGTGATCGCTGAGGCGCGCGGCGCTGGCTTTGGCGAGGCGAAGGCGCTCGACCTGTTGCCGCGCCAGTGGTTGCTCCTGCTGCCGGGTGACTCCCCTACGGCCATCGACAGCGACGCGACGGCAGGAAAGGACTGACGATGGCAACGCGAGCGCGGAAGCTGGGCGCGACCGTGTCGTTTGCGGCGCTCGCCGTCGCTTCGGCGGCGATTTGTCTATTGAGCCTCACGGCTTGCACCACCGATGGGGATGGCGGAGGTCCGCCGCAGGCCGGAGTGGTCCTCAACGAGATCGTCTGCGCGGCGATCGCCGACGGCAAGTTCAATCCGATCGGCTCGGACTGGGCGGAGTTCTACAACGGCAGCCTCGAGACCGTCGACCTCGCAGGCGCACGCTTGATCGACAGCAAGACCAAGACCTTCGACGAGGCTATCGCGCTGCCCAAAGGGACCACGATCCCAGCGTTGGGCTACATCGTGGTGTTCTTCAACGACCAGGGCTTCGGCAACCCGGTCATCGAAAAGAGGCTGGGTAGCTCTGAGGTGCTCACATTGTACGGCAGCGACCAGACCCTGCTCGATCAGCTCGACTGGAGCGAGGGCGACTGTCTCGAGGGCGGCTCCTGGGGCCGCAGCCCAGACGGCGGCAGCGCGCTGCGCACCTTCGCCGCGCCGACGCCCAACGCCAAGAACCCGTAGACCGCGCCACATCCGCCGGTCGCCACGAGGCAACATGGGCCGCTCTGTCTCCCTTGCCCCATCCATCCTCTCGGCTGACTTTGCGCGGTTGGCCGACGCCGCCGCCGCGGTGAAGGCCGCCGCCCACGGGTCCAGCATGGCCGCCGGTGACGCCGCAAGCGTGCAAACCTTGGTCTTCTGTCCCTTTTTCGCCATGACATCCTCCGTTATGTATTCAGTGTCGTGACCGTTAGTGGATAGGGGTTAGAGTTTCTCCCAGTAATCGAGCGCCCTTAGCGCACC
>SXNM01000408.1 GCA_005777155.1 Pseudomonadota bacterium
CGGCGTCGTCGGATTTTGGCCTGGCCCCTCAACGAGCAAGGCCGCCGTGCCGAGGGCGGCGCGCATCCAGTCTTGATCCACCCCATCGACCGGATAGAGCGCCTGGATGACCCGAAAGCGCTTGCCATTCGGCTGCCTCGGCGTCGCCTGGGCGAGCTCCGAGGCAAGGCCTCGCATGGCTGCGGCGCCGGTGTCGGCGACTCCGTCGGTGGTGTACGGCCACAAAATCGCTGTCGCCACGGTGTGGTAGCTGAGCGCGGCGACCGGGCGCAGGTGCTCGGCGAGGCGCATCATCGCCTGGGTCTCGGGCTCCGATCCTGGCCTGTCGCCGCGGTGGTAAGGCGAGAGCGGGTCGGCGGCGCTTGCCAACTCGCCCAACGCCCCCCATCGAAAGGGAAAGTTCCGATTGAGATCGACGCCGCCGGCGACCTGGCAGCCGGCCGTCTCGCAGCGCGCCGTGGCCGCGCCGACGCCAGCTGACGCCGCGGGCCTGCGGTTCTTGCGACCGGCGTGGCCGCTGAGACGCAAGAAGGTCTCGACGCCGTCCGGGTTCACCATCGGCACCAGCCACACCTCGAGGCGCGCCAGCCAGCCGCGCAGCGCCGGATCGGCGGCTGGGTCGGTGAGGGCCTCGCAGATCTGCGCCGCGGCGTCGAGCACCTGCGCCGAGGCCGCCAGCTCGTCGCCATGGTGGGCTCCGGCCAAGAGCACCGGCAGCGCTCGCTCGCGGTCCGCGGCGTCGGGCGACATGACGCGCAGCGCGACCAGTGGCCGCCCCTCTCGGCTGCGGCCGATCTCGAATCGCTGCAGCCAGGGTGTGCGCGCCGCCAGCGCCCGCATCGCCGCGTCTGTCGCTGCTGCGTCGTGGTAACGCTCGCTGGCCGCCTGGGCGATGGCCGCCGTCGGGCTGCCCGCCAAATCGCCGGATGCCGCGTCCTTGGCCGCCGCGTCGCCGCCGGTCGTCTTGGCGGCAGCGCCTGGCCGCGCCGTTTGGACCATGCGCGGCGCCACCATCATGAACGGCGTGTCGATCGCGACCAACGCCAGCTCCTGCCGGCGCTCTGCCCACCACCACCGCCGCACCCGCTCGGCCACCGGCGGCGTCGCCCGCACCGCGACTCCACCGGCCGTGACTGGGATCCACGCCAACGGCTGCACCTGGGCGCGCAGTGAGTCTGGCATCGCCGACAACGCGGCCGGCGGCAGCGCGACCACCCGCCACGGCCCCGCCGGCGCCCACGCCGCCGGGTCTGCCGGCGCGAGCTCGGCCGCGGAGACCGTGGGGCCAAGCGGCCGCGGCGCTGCGGGCGCTGCGCCGCTCCGGGCAGGCGGCGAGGCTTGCGTGGCGGCGGCTTGGACGCCGATGTGCTCCAAGACCGTCGCGGTGCTCCCCCGGCTGAACTGCACGATCCCGGCGCCGCCGACCCGGTGCGCCCCGTCGCTGACGGAGACCGCGGCCAAAGGCGCCAGCGTCGCGCCATCGTAGACCTGGGCGCTTAGGTGCGGGCCAACCGCCCAGATGGCGACCTCGACCTCGCCCAGGCGCCCGAGGCCCGGAGCCCGTGCGCTGACGCCGAGCGGTCGCAACACCCCGGCATCCCAGCGCATCCAGGCGATGGCGTCGCCGCGCAGCGCCAAGTGGTAGCCGTCGAGTCGCTGCGCGGCCTCTGGCGGCGGTGCGACCGCGGGCGGGCGGGCAACGGCTCCCGGACCAGCCGTCGCGCCGACATGCGTCGGTCTCGACGCCGTCGCCCGCACCAACAGCCCGAGGTGCTTCGGCCGCGCACCGCGCAGGCGAAAGCGGATGAACCCGTCGGCGACCTCAGGCTGAACGAGGACCCAGCTCGCCTTGCGATCGCCGGCGGGCGACTGCAGCCCGACGCCCGCGCCGTCGTGCCGCCAACGACCATCGGCGCGCACCAGGCTGAGGTCGCTTCGGGCCTCTGTGACCCAGTTCACCTCGCTGGCCGCCAGTCGAGGCGCCGCCGCAGCGTCAGCCACCCAGCCGCAAGGTCGGCCGGCGCCCGGCGACCCGATGAGCCCGGCGCCGACCAGCGCCAATGCCAGACCGGCGCGGCGCAAGGATGACAGCGCGCGATCCCCGCGGGGCCGACCCGTGGTCCGAGCGCACGCCGCTGTCGTCGCCCTCTCCATCGCGACAGCCTGCCACGGGCTGCCCGAGGCGTCACCGGTGGTCGGCCATTGGCGCGTATCGGTCGCGCCGAGTGTCTCGGATCGACGCCAGATCACCTTGGCAGCGCCGGCCCAAAGTGCTACTGTCTCGCACGCGCGGGCGCCATCGCGACACCCTGCGCGCAGGCGCTGCGTGGCCCTCCAGCCGCGCGGCAGCATTCAGCGGCGAGTCGGCCCAATTCGTGCTGACGGGCACCGGAACGAGGCGAGGATGACGCTCTCATCAATCCAGGGGGCCGGCGGACCAGGCAGCACGAGTCTGCGGCGCTGGATCGTCGCTGGCGCGCTCTGCAGCCTCGCCGGCGTCATTGGCTGCTCGACGAGCAGCGCGCCACCCAGCCAGCAAGGCAACCTCTTTGGCGGTATCGGCCAGAACAGCGACATCAGCGGCGGCGGATTGCTCGACAGCGACCAGGCAGACGGGCTCAGCAAGGACGGCGCCACCCTCGACGCCGCCACGCAGGACGGCGTAGCGACCGACGCGACGTCGACCGATTCCGGCGCCGCCGACGCCGACGCCGCCGGTGACGGCCAGCCGGCGGCTGACGGCGAGCCGGCGGCTGACGGCGAGAGCGACGGCACAACGTCCGACGACAGCGGCGCCGGCGAGGACATTGGTGAGCCGGACTCCAACGACCCCGATGGCGATCCCGTCGACGACACAGCCAAAGACGACGCCACCGGGGACGACGCAGCCAAGGATGACGCAGCCACGGACGGCGGCATCAAAGACGCAGCGGACCCCGACACCAGCAGCGACAGCGCCGGTAAAACGGACGGCGGTGGCGTCCCCGACGCCGCGGACGGCAAAGCTGACAGTGGTGGCGGCGGCAACGATCCCTTCGGGGAGGACGTGCCTTGGGGCAGCGCCGAGGACGCCGAGCCCTATGACGCCGGCCCCACGAACTATCCCGACTCCGGCGCTGGCGGCGTGCCACCACTGATCTGCACCCCCAAGATCGCCGAGCTGAACCTCAAGGAAGAGAAGGTCGGCGGCAAGGTGGACATCGTGTGGTGGATCGACACCTCGGGCTCGATGAGCCAGGAGGCAAAGTACCTGAACAACAACATCAACGCCTTCGCGCAGTTCATCTCCGCGGCCAACATCGACTTCCGCATGATCCTGGTCGGCAATGGCTTCAACCTCTGCGTCGAGCCTCCGCTGGGCGGCCCCGGCTGCACGGACGGCCCGCAATACCAGCACAAGAAGATCACCATCGGCAGCACGAACGGCCCGAGCATTCTCGTCACGCAGTACGCTACGTGGAGCACGTTCTTGCGGCCGGAGGCGGCCAAGAACTTCGTCGCCGTGACGGACGACAACCAGAGCACGCCTCCGACTTGTGCAGCGCAGTGCGGCGCCGCGGGTGGTGCACTCGGGCCGGCCTGCAGCAAGTGCAAGGCGCAGTGGTTCGTCGACGAGCTGCAGAAGAAGGATCCCGCCAACTTCCCGCTGACGCCGCTGACGCCCTACGGCTTCGTGCACCACAGCATCGTCGCCTACGAGTCCGCCGCCGACTGCCCGACGATCGCTCAGAAGGGCGCGGCCTATCTCGAGCTGACCGCGATGACGGGCGGCGCCAAGCACAAGATTTGCCTCAGCGACTGGAAGGGCATCTTTCAGCAGCTCGCGCAGGCCGTGATCCAGACCGCCAAGCCTAGCTGTGAGTACAAGATCCCGTTCCCGGTCGGCGTCAAGCCCAACGTGAACTTCGGCCTCAGCTACGTCGCCAAAGACGACCTGTTCGCGGTGCCGGCGGCGCCGGGCAACGTCTGCGCGGCCAACGGCGCCGGCTTCTCGATCGACAACCCTGGCGCCCCAGCGACGGTGACGCTCTGCCCGGTGTCCTGCGATCTCCTCAAGGGCGGCGGCAATATCCAGTTCGACTTCGGCTGCTTCGGCACCAAGTAGCGCCGGGGCTGCAGGCCGTCACCTGCGGCGCCGAGCGGCAGAGCAGCGGCGTCACCGCGCCAGCGCGGCCCTGCAGCGGCCCAGCGCGCCCCTTGCCAGTGTCCCGATGGCGCCGGGTAGACGTCGTTGCCCGGCCACGCGGCGCCGGCGGCGGAGTCCACGCCTCGACGGCCGAGGCGTCGCTGTGGCGCCACGCCGGCCCTCCCTACGCCGTGACGCGGCCGCAGCGCGTGCGCCCCGTCCGCGCTCAGCCTAGGGCGCGAACTTGTCGTAGTTGAAGCTCTGCTGGATGCCGAAGAGCATCCCCTTGGCGATCTTGTGGTTGCGGAAGTAGGCGTCCTTGAGCAGGGCCGCGTCGGCCGCGTTGCTCAAGAAGCCCGGCGCCGGGAAGCAGGACTGCGCCGCAGACGTGTCGTTGAGGATCGCGTAAGCCGAAGACAACTTGACGCCGCGGTTAGAGAAACCCGTCTCAGCGATCATGGCGTTGTGCAGCGTGGTGCAAAAGCTGAGGGCGCTCGACTTGGAGTGGTAGCTCTCCTGGCCCTTGGCGCTGGCGACCGTGTAGGCGTTGACCGCCAGCGAGATCACCCGCTCGGCCCCGGCGCTGTTGCAGATCGCGATGCGGGCCGAAAGGGTTGGATCGCTGTCGTTGCTGCGGGTCAGGACGACCTTCCAGTTGCCGCCGCCAGCGGAGTTGGCGCTGTCTTTGGCGAGCCAGTCTTGCAGCCGGAGCGCGATGTCGAGGTTGAGGTCCTTGGTGCATACGCCGCTGTGGCAGGCGCCGACCGAGCTGCCGCCGAACTGCGGGTCGATGCAGAGGATGTGCACCGGCTGCTGGTTGCAGGTCGAGCCGCTGCAGCCGCCGGAGCAGGCCTTGCAGCTGTGTGTGCTGCCCGAGGCCTGGCAGAGCTGGCCGGCGGCGCAGTCGGCGACGGTGCCCGCAGAGGCCGTCTTGAGGTTGCTCGTGCCACAGGTCGCGCTGCTGCCGCTGCAGTAGGCCCAGGTCTCGTTCTTCTGCACCGCGCCCCCGCAGGCGCCGCTGCACTGGAACTCGGTCTTCTGTGGCGATGTCCCGCACTTGTGGCTGGCGGGCCGGAAGTTGCAGCCGTCGCAGCAGGCGCCGCTGGTACACTTCGGCGTCGGCGCGCTGCAGCTGCCGAGGGTGCCGGCGGTGCAGGTGCGGGTGCCGCTGCCGCAGCCATTGCTGCAGTCCTCGACCATCCCGTCGACGGTCCCATCGCAGTTGTCGTCCTTGTTGTTGCAGACCTCCGTCGCGCCTGGGGCTGCGCCTGAGGTCGTGTCGTCGCAGTCGCCTTGGCCCTTGGGACAGGCCAAGCTGTTCACGAAGGGCATGCCCTTGTCGCAGAAGCCGTCCTGATCGTCGTCGCAGCCTTCGTCGATGTTGCCGTTGCAGTCGTTGTCGAGGCCGTCGCACTTCTCGGCAGATCCGGTCTTCGGTTTGGCGCTGCAC
>SXNM01000409.1 GCA_005777155.1 Pseudomonadota bacterium
AGCAGCGCGTCTGGCCGGGTCCAGGCTGCGAGGGTCCACAGCGGCCACGCCGCCGCCAGGGCCCACGCCCGCCGAGCGGTCCCCGCGCCCTCGGGCCCTCGACCGCCTGCGCCAGGGCTCGGACTCAGCGCGATCCAGGTCAGGACGGCGGCGCCGAGCTGCAGCGTCGTCGACAGGACCAGCAAGGACTCGCTGCCGGCGTCGGCGCAGAGGGCGGGCGTCGTCGCCGCCGCCAGGGCCGACAGCCAGAGCGCAGGGCCGGTGGCGCCGAGCTGGGCCAGCAGCGCGAGGGCGAACACCAGCGACAGCGCGCCGAGCCCGCGCTGGCCCGCCTCAAGCGCCGCCTCGCCGCCGACATCGAGCAGCCCGCGCTGGAAGAGCAGCCCGGCCGGCCCGTACTTGCCGCCCTGCAGCGCCAGCGCGTCGGGCTGCACCTGCTCGTACCCCATGTACGCCATCACCCAGCGAAAGGGCACCAGCGCCCGCGCCGTTGCCCCCACCGCCAGCAGGCCGAGCAGCCAGAGCCGCTCCCGTCGCGTCGGCGCAGCGAGCCCGAGCGCGCGCAGGCCCATGAGCAGCGCCCAGACCAGCGCCGCCGCCGCCGGCCACGCCAGCCACGGGGTCAGGCGCTCCAGCACCGGATCCCAGCGCCGCGTCTGCTGCCGGACGTCGCCGCCCGGACCGGGCGCTCGCACCGCGCGACGATCGCCCGCCGCCGCCCCAGGGGTCGCCGTGGCATGCCACAACCCAGCGAGCCCGCCGCCTTTGCTGGCGAGCGCGCCGTAGGTGGCCGTCGCGCCGTCGAGTCGGGCGAAGACCGCGAGCTGCAACGCCTCGGCGTGTCTCCGCGCTTGGCCGGCGTCGACGGACGGGTGGCTCAGCTCGACCAGCACCTCGCCGCTGGCCAAGACGCCGGTCGGCACCCCGACGCCATCGACCGTCGCCGCGGCGCTCGCGCCAGCGCCGCCGCCGACCGGTCGCCGCAGCCGCAGCCTCGCGCTGCCGCCGCCCGCGGCCGGTTCGAACACCAGGACGAAGGTGCCGTCCTCGGGAGCACCGTCGATGAGCCGCCAGCCGGTCAGCACCTCGTCGGCGCCAAAGCAACGACCCTGCGTTTGGGCGCATCCGAAGGCGATGGCGAGGGGTTCGGGCAGCTGGGGCGCGGCGTCCTCGCCTGCAGCTGTGCGCGGCACCGCGAGCCCCATCAAGACCAGCAGGGCGAGGCCGACCCCCGCGCACCGCGCCGGCGCCACCGACGTCGCGCCCGTCACCGCGCGCTTCCGTCGGGCCATCCCCTGCATCGTCGCCTACTTCTTGCCGCGCGGCTTGGCCTTGATAGCTTCCGCTGGCGGCGCTGGCGCGGGAGCACCCGCCGCGATGTGGGCCGCGAGCTCGGCGTCCGTGAGCGGCCCCGGCAGCGCCTCGCGAGATTGGCGTAGCGCGGCGATGATGAGGCCGACGCCGACGAGCACGGGCAAGATCGACAGGTACTGGCCCATCGTGATGTGCAGCACCGCGGACTCGCCACCGATGGCCTTCTCATAGCTGTCGCGCAGGTGCTCGGCTTGCTCTTCCTTGAAGAACTCGACTGAGAAGCGCGCCGAGAAGTAGCAGATGAGGAACACACCCGTCGTCAGCCCGGAGCCCGCGCGGCGGATGTCCATGCGCTGTAGCAGCCAGAGCACGCCGAAAGTGCCAAGCCCCATCAGCACCTCGTAGACCTGCGTCGGGTGGCGCGGGATGGCCTCGGGCAGCCCCATCATCCGGTCGTGGCGGTGGAAGATGACGGCCCAAGGGCCATCCCATGGCCGGCCGACGATCTCGGAATTGAAGAAGTTGCCGATGCGTACGCCGCCAGCCGCCACCGCGATTGCCGGCGTCACCAGGTCCGCGACGCGCGCAAAGGTCGTCTGAAAGCGGCGGGCGAAGAGCCACACCGCGAGGAAGAGCCCAGCCGTCGCGCCGTGACTCGCCAGCCCTCCCTTCCAGATATACAAGATCTCAATGGGGTTCTTGAGGTAGCGCTCGGGCTCGTAGAAGAGACAGTGGCCGAGGCGAGATCCGGCGACGATGGCGACGACGCCGTACCAGAGGAAGGCGTCGGCGAAGGCGAAGCTATGGCCCCAGCGCAGAGCGTTGCGCTGCCAGATCCAGAAGCCCGTGTAGATGGTCAGCGCAAAAAAGAGGCCGTAGTAGCGGATCTCCAGCTTGCCGAGCTGAAAGAGCACTGGGTCGATGTCCCAGGAGATCGCGGCAATGGACCAAGGCAACATCGGTACAATCCCTCCCTATCCGCCAAGGACGCGCGTCCCGTGGCGTCAAACGCTGTCGTCGCCGAGCCGGACCAAGCAGGCGCGGGTGTGCAGATCGCCCTGGGCAAAGACGTCTACCACGCCGCCTTCGGCCAAGGTCTGCCAGACGTCGGCCGGGCGCATCGGCCCGCCATCGAGCGACAGCGCCGCGCCACGCACCTGCACGTCGGCTTTGGCCGGGCCCGGCGTCGCCGCGCCGCCCGAAGCCTGCGCGACGCCGGACCTGTCAGCGCTCGCTGCCGGTACCCCGCGCACGTAGGCCAAAGGCCCGAACTCGCAAGGCTGGCTGCGAACGCGATAGAAGTTGCCGCGCTCGGGACCCTGCACACAGAGCAGCAGCGCCGGCAACGGGTGACCGGCGGCGTTGGCGTTCTTGCAGACCCCGCGCGGCGGCGCCCGGTCGTCGCCGGCGAGCTCATGGCGGACAAAGGCGAAACTGCGACCGGCCCAGGCGAGGCGATCGCCATCTTGCACCCGCGCTGGCTCGCCGACGCGCAGTTGGCGCACGCCCGGCAGCAAAAACGCCGTCGGCCCGTGACCGAGCCAAGCCGCCGTGACCGTCTCGCCGTCGAAGTCGACCCGCACGCCGAGGTCGCGCAGCTCGTGGCGGCCCGGGCCCAGCGCGAGGTCGTATGGGTGTTCGACCTGGAGCTCGAGCAAGAACAGTCTCTGCTGGCCGGACTCTGACAACGGCGTTTTGCTCTCGCGTTCGGGCCTTGGCTAGCGGCCGGGTCGGGCTGAATCCTGCGCGCTGGCGCCGCGGGATGCTGCCGCCTCACGCCGCCGGTGGCAAGGGCACGGTGCCCCTGCCGATGTGGCGTCATCAGGCGCTCAGCGCCCCGGTGGCTAGCCCGCCCAGAGCTGCTTGCCCGCCAGCTCCGCCAGCACCTAAACGGTGCTGCGCGATGCCGAGA
>SXNM01000410.1 GCA_005777155.1 Pseudomonadota bacterium
CTTGCCTTTTCGCGCCTCCGCCGTGACGTCGCGGGTGTACTTCGACAGCGCCTCGTAGGTCGCCTCGGGATCTTCGGTCGTGACCCGCTCGCTGCCGCGCACGTCGCGCAGGGCTGCCAGCAGCAGCTCACGCCTGACGCCCCGCTCGGCCAGCGCTCTGCCAGCGGCGCCTCGGGAGTCTTCCAGCAGCGCCAGCAGCAGGTGTTCGGTGCTCAGGTACTCGTCGTTGAAGCCGCCGCGCGCCTTGTCTGCCGCCGACAGCAGCTCGCCAGTCCGCTTGCTTGTCAGCACATCGTCGGCGCCGTGGACCTGCGGCAGCTTGGCGAGCACGCCGTCCATCTCCTTGCGCAGCGCCTCGACTGGCACCTCCAGCTTCTTCAAGATGGGCTTTACGATGCCCTCGACACGATCGCCGGCCAGCTCAAAGAGCAGATGCTCGGGCTCCAGCTGTTGGTGGTGCCGCGCCCTCGCCGTCTCGATCGCGTAGGCTAGGGCCTTGCGGGCGTTGGTGGTCAGCTTGTCCATCTGCATGGGTCGCTCCCGGAGGTCTCGCTCAGAGGAAGCGCGAAGACATCGGCGCCGAGCGCATGGGGTGCGCCAGCGCCGCCAGCCGCTGAGTCGCTGCGGCGGCCGACGTGGCGAAACCTGCTGGCAACTAAGGATGGACCCGGCGGGTGTCAAGGCGCGGCGTTCGGGACAGGCGGTCGGCCTGGCCCAGCCACTGCCACAGGGCCGCCCGCCTCCCCTACTCGCCCAGCCGCAGCCAATAGCGGCGTACGCGCTCGCTCCAGCCCGCTGGCGCCTCGCGTCGCGCTGCGTCCTGCACGCGCTGTCGAAAGTGATCCGTGGCCTCGGTTGCCTTCTTGTCTGGCAGCGGCAGCTCCGACGCGTCCGGTCGCCTCCCGACCTGACTACCGGTGCTGCCTTGCGCTCCCTGGCCGCCCTGGCCGGTGGCGCGCTGCAACATCTGCTGGGCAGCGTCGAGGGCAGCCTCGGCCTCAGCCATCCGGCGATCGCCGCGCGTCGCGTCGCTCGCACCGAGCGCGGCTCCGGCCTGGCGCATCATCTGCTCCGCGTGGTCGAGTCGACCGCCGACCTGGCTCTCCAGGCCGGGCTGCGCGAGCGCCTGCTGGCTGAGGCGCTGCCGCACCCGCTCCAGCCGCCGTCTCAGGGCCTCCTGGCGTCCGCTGTGCGCGGCCAGGCGCCGCCGCGTCGCCTGGTCGTGCAGCGACTCGGGCCGGGGCAGCAGCTGGCGCAGCAGAGCCCCGGCGCGGAACGTGCGGTCGCGGGCCAGGTCCACGCGGCCCCCATCCTGGCCGAAGGCCTGGCGCAGGGCCTGCTCAGCCTGTGCCGCTCCTTCGATCCTGTCGCCCGGCGACCCGCCTTCGGCTTCTCGGTCGAGCGCGGCTTCGCGTTCCAGCAGCCCCCGCCGCGCCACGTCGAGGCTGCCTTCGGCCTCCAAAAGCGCCAGCAGCGACGAGTCGACATCCGACCGCTCAAGGTCAGCGACCGCCTGTGACAGGGCGGCGCGGGCGTCTGCGAGCGGACGGCCTGAGCGCAGCTCCGGGGTCGCCAGACGCTTGGGTCGGAGCTGGTCGCGGGCGTCGTCCAGCAATGCCCGGATCTTCGGCAGCAGCAGCTCCAGTCCGCGCTGGAGTTGGTCGGCTGTCGCCCGCTCTTGGCTCTCGGCGGCAGGACGCAGTGCTTCCCGCAGGGTGGCCTGGTCGGCGCGCGCCTCCTCAATGCCGCGGCGCAGATCAGCGATCAGCCGATCGAGCACGGCGTCCTCGGCCGTCCGCTCCGCCTCGGCTTCCGCTTGCAGCGTCTCGAGCGCAGATGCCAACCGGCTGCGGCTCGCCTCAAACGCCTGTAGCGCCACGTCGATGTTGCCAGCGCGCAGCGCCTCGCGCACCCGATCGAGGGTGTCACGTCGCTCACCAAGCGCACCCTCAAGCTCGGTCGGCTCAAGCGCGCTCTCGTTGACCCGCTCGGGTGGCACCAGCTGCAACTGCCGCCCCGCTTCGGTCCGCATCTGCTCGAGGCGTTGGCCGATGGCGTCGAGCAGGCGCTCGGCCTCGGCCCGTAGCGCGGGGTCGTCGGGCTGGGCGCGCAGCTTCGCGAGCACCTCAGCCAGCCGCGACTCCAGCTTCTCCAAGGCGCGGGCATCGCGCGCCAGGGCGCTGCGATGCTCGCTCAGGGCCACCGCCACGAGCCCGAGCACGGCGCGCTCGATGCCGTCCACCACGCGGCTGTGGAGCCGGCCAAGGCGCGCCAGGTCGCGGCGCAGCTGGCGCTCATCCGGTTGCGCCGCCTGCTCGGCCGCCTCCGCCGGGGCAAGCGCCGGCGATGTGCCCTCTTCGCCGCTTTCAGCGCCACGCTCGGCGAGCAGGCGTGCGACGCCCCGCGCTTCCTCAGCGATGCGGTCGCGCAGTAGGCGATCGAGGGCGTCGACGTCCGCCCGCGGTTGGGCTCGGACCAAGACGTCGTCGTCTAGGTCGGCGCGCAGCTCCTGCAGCGCCGCCAGCAGGCCGTGCTCGCGGCTGGCGAACGCAGCCTGCGCGGCCAGGGCGTCGGCGAGGCGGCGCGCCGGCAGCTGGGGGTCGCCCTCCAGGCGGTCGGCGAGCGCCACGGTCCACGCCACCGCCAGCTCGCTGAGGCGGCTCAGCAGCCTGCCGTGGAAGCGATCGGGCGAGACCATGCGCAGTGACACGACGGTCGAGCGCCCACGCCGCGGCGCACCGTCGCCGGCGACGTCGACCGCCTCCAGCGTGAGTGTGGCGATCTCGCCGGCCAGCAGGCCCAGGCGATCCACCTCCAGGCTCTCGCGGATGGTGACGCGCCGCTCGCCCTGGGTCACGGCCAGTGAGCGTCGCTCGTTCCCTGCCGGGGCCGCGATCACGAGGTCGATGCTGGCGAGGCCGATGTCGTCCTGCACCCAGCCCGCCACCAGCACCGACTCCCCTGGCCGCACCTCATACTCGGCCGCTGGCTCCTCCAGCACGGCGACAGGGTCCGCATCGGCGCCTACCTGCACGTCGCGATCGCCGCGCTCAAAGAGCACCACGCCAGCGGCGTCGCGGCCGAAGAATCGGTAGGAGAACGCCTCGTCTGCCGTCACCACGATCTGCAGCCGGCCACCCGGCATCGCCAGCATCTCCTCGCGCTCGCGACTGCCATCCCGGGCGATCTCGATCTCAAGGTCCCGCACTCCGGCCCGCGGCAGCACCGCGATGCGCACCGTCGAGCCACGCAGCACGGTGGCCTCTTCGCCCGTCTCGCGTCGCGGTGGCACGGCGTCGCGGGCATAGGTAGGTGCCTCGACGTCAAGCGAGAGATCATCGATGAGGCTCGCCAGCTCCCTGGGCCCGGTCGGCTTCTGCGCGGTTTGTCGCGCCAGCTGCTCGATCTTGAGCCACGAGGCATTTGCCTGCAGCCCCGCCGCCAGCGCGACGCTGAGCCAGAGCGCGCTCTCCATGGCCCGCCGCCGCAACTTCCGCGCCGCCTGACCCTGCAGCGCCCGCTCCGCCGCGCGAACGTCACGCAGCAGGCCCGCCGCCATCGGGTGATGTGGGTGGCCCCGTAGCAGCTCCCAGGTCGTGCGCAGGCGCTCGGCACCCTGGAGGTCGCCGACACGTACCCGCTGGGCCGCCATCCACGCCCCGTCGTCGCGCTGGCGGTCCGGCCGGCGCCAGGCCCAGCTGAGCAGCGCGGCGATCAAGGTCGCTGCCGTCACCGTCGCCGCTGCCAGGGCCGACGTCCAGCCAAATGTCGCCATTGCGACGATGGCCGCCCAGCTGGCGCTGAGGGCCGAAGCCGCGATGAGGCCGAGCGCTCGCACCGCCGCAAGCCGCTCGCCCCGCCGACGCAGGCCTGCCGCCCAGGCGACGAACGACTCGGCCTCCTGCGTGCGGGCGGTGGATGGGGATGGGTCGATGGCGGGCTCCAGGCTGGCCGGGTCGGTGGCTCGCCCGACGCGCACAGTCTGCCACGGCCCCGACCCGGCTTGAAGTGGGCCGAAGTCGGACCGTCCTGTCGCTGCGGTCGGGAGGTCGGCGGCGAGGCGCCGCAGCGCGGCAGCTCTGCCGCCATCGCCTTGACCACCCGGTCCCTCCATGCTAACTAGCGCCGCGAGTCGGCCGGCCATGTGCGCCGATTTCGACTCAACCAGTGGGAATCGCGCTCTAATCGCGGTTCCCCCTCTCAGTCGGCTTGGGGTCGACCGGGGGCTGCGGACCGAGGCGCTACGCGATCATGACTGACCCAGTGAATGAGCCCCGCCGCCGCTTGCGCCAGCTAGAGCTGGTTCACGCCGTCGTCGCCGTGCTCGCCTGCGGGGTAGCAGCCTGGATCGGATCCGCCGAGGTGGTGCGTGGCATCGCGTTTGGCGCCGTCCTCGGCGGGCTCAATGCCCGCGCCTTGGCCGCGCTCGTCGGCCGCGTCACGGACGCCGCGTCGCCGCCAGCTGGCCCCATGGCTCTGATCTTTCTCAAAATGCTCATCCTGCTCGCCGCCGTGGGTGCTGTCCTACTGTGGGCGAACGTGGACGCCGCAGCGTTCGTCGCCGGCATCTCTGCCGCGCCCCTGCTGTGGCTCCTCGGCAGCTTGGTCGCGGCGTCCCAGCCGCGTCAGCAGCGGGAGGTGTCGCGATGACGGCGATCACCCTGCGGATTCGCCTCGGACAGCTGGCTGGCGCCGCGGCGCTGTTGGTCGGACTCGGCCTGCTCGCCGCGTCGAATCTGGCCCATGCTTCGGCGCCCGATGGCGTTGGGGGCACGCCCGGCCAAGTCGGCGCCGGCGCCGTGGCTGGTTCTGCCGCCGAGGGCCATGACGCGGGTCATGACGCCGCCGCCCACAAAGAGCACCTGCGGCACTTCTCGCTGGCCTCGCTCCTGATATCAGAGGACACCGGCGCTGCGATCCGCGCCAAGCTTGGCCCCGCCGTCGGCCTCGAGAAGAGCCTCGTCGACGGAGAGGACTTCGCGAGCAAGGGCCAGCTTGGCCACGTCTTCTGGGCCCTGGTCGCCTTGGTGATTTTGCTCGCCACGGCGATGGCCGCACGGCAACGCCTGAGCGTCGACGCCGACGCCGGCGTACTGCCCTCGACGCGCCTGTCGCCGCTGCTCTTTTTCGAGATCGTCGTCGGCGCGGTGTGGAACCTGATGCGCAGCATGATGGCGCCCGCTGTCGCTCGCCAGTACTTCCCCATCGTCGCCACCTGCGCCGTCTACATCCTCACGATGAACCTGATGGCGTTGTTGCCGCTCGGCGCGCCGGCGACCGACAACCTCAACACCAACATCGGCATGGGTCTGACGATCTTCTTCGCCACCCACTACGCCGGCATCCGCGCGCAGGGCGTCGTCCACTACGCCAAGCACTTCGCTGGACCCGTGCTCGCCTTGGCACCCTTGATGGTCGTCATCGAGATCGTCGGCCACTTGGTCCGCCCAATCTCGCTATCGCTGCGTCTCATGGGCAACATGACCGGCGATCACAACGTTCTGTTTGAGTTCACATACTTCAAGCTGCCGCTCGTGCCGCTGCCGGTCATGTTCCTGGGTCTCATGGTCTGTGTGGTGCAGACCATCGTCTTCGTCATGTTGTCGACAGTGTATCTGGCGATGGCGACCGCCAGCGGTCACGACGACGCGCACGGCCACTCGTAGCCAGGCCACCCATCGTGGGCCGGCGGACGGCCGGCAAGAGGAGAGAGTTCCATGCGCTTCCAGAAGCTGATTTCGTCGTTTTTCGCCTTCGTCTCGACCCTGCTGCTGTTCGCGGTGCCAGCCTTCGCTGAGGGCACGGCTGCGGCCTCCGGCGCCTCCGACAAGGGCTATATCGCGCTCGCGATCGGCCTCGGTCTTGGCATCGCCGCCGCAGGTGGTGGCCTCGGCCAGGGCAAGGCTGCCGCCGCGGCCCTCGAGGGCATCGGCCGCAACCCCGGCGCTGCGCAGGCGATCTTCGTGCCCCTGCTGCTCTCGCTCGCGCTGATCGAGTCCCTGGTGATCTACTCGCTGGTCATCTCGTTCATGCTGCTCGGCAAGATCTAGTTCGGACGCTCGTCGCTCCGCGTCTCGCCGCGTCTCGTGGGTCGAGCGCCGATGCTGACCGCGCCACGGTCGCTCCATGCTGGGGCGCGCTGCGGTGCTGTTGGCGCTTGACTCCGCACGCCCTCAGCCCGACGCACCCGCCGCGCCGGCGCGAGTCGTGCCGGGCGCTTGCAGTCGTAGGCCGACCTTGCCACCCTCACGGGCCATGAGTGAGTCGCTGCGCCACCTCTCCGTCCTGGTCATCGGCGACGACCCCGTCGCCTCCGGGATGCTCGCGCTCGACCTTGTGCAGGCCGGAATTGCTGCCACTGCCGCTGGGGACGACTACGCCGTGCTCGGGGCCGCACGGGCGGCGCGGGACGCCGGGGCGCTGACCGAGTTGGCCGTCGTCGCTATCTTCGACGATGTCGGTCGGGCTACCGCGCTCTGGAAGGCGCTGGTCGACGAGGGCTTGGTGCCGCGCTTCATCGTCGGCGTGCGCTTGCGCGACCTCTCGCTCGCTGAGCATGAGGCGGTCCGCAGCGGCTGGAGCGGCGTCGCTGAGCGGCCGATCGCCATCGGGGCCTTGTTTGAGCTCCTGCGTCAGCCGGCGACGATGCCCCGGTTCGGTGGGCGCGAGAGCGGCGAGTTTGGCGACCTCAGCCAGAAGACGCTCGGCGAGCTGCTCGACGCCTTGGTGCTTGAGGCTGGCCGCGGCGGGCGTGCCGACGCCACGGTGCGTCTCGAGAGCGATGGCCGCACCGGCGAGGTGGCCATGATCGATGGCCAGTTCGTCCACGCCGTCGCCGACCAGGACCAGGGCCGCCACGCCCTGGAGCGCATGTTCTGCTGGCGTCGTGGGCGCTGGCACCTGACCTATGGCCGCCACACCGGGCCGCGGACCCTGGCAGGGGTCTGGCGCGGGACGCTGGCCGCCGCCCATGAGTACGCCCGCCGTGTCGATGAGGCGCGCGTGACCATGCCGCTGCGCGACGCCGTTTGCCAGGTCCGCTGGGAGAAGGCACGACCGCTTCCCGCCGTGGCGGAGGCAGTGTTTCGCCGCATCGCCGCCGGCATGCCGATCGGTGTCGCCATCGACGGCGAGGGAGACGACGAGCTCGAGGCGCTGGCCTCGCTGCACAGCCGCATCGCTCGGGGTGCGGTCGGTCCTCGCGATGGGGAGGGGCTCGGCAGCGCCGGCCAGACAGGCGCCTATGCTGCCCGCCGCCTCGCCGGCGCGAGCGGCGCGCAACCGAGCGGCGCGGGTGACGCCTACGCGCCTCGCTTCCTGGCGCGCGCAGAGGGAGGCCGGTCGGCGGCTGACGCACGTGCCGGACAGCGTCACGCCCATACCATGACGGGTTCGGCCTTTCGCGCCGATGGCCGCGCCGGCGCGCCCGCATTGCCTGATGCGGACCGCAGCGCCCTTGGCAGCGTCGGCACCGGCGCCGGGCGTCGCAGCCCTACCGTCGCCGGAGCCGGCGGCACTTTGTTGCCGTCTGCCCCGGTCGGCTGGGTCGACTCGCCGGTCTCGACACGCGCCAGCCACCGCCACGCCGCGACCGAGACCTACCAGAGCGGCACGCATTCGCTGCCAGGCAGCCGCGATGTGCCTGCGCCGGGTGATGCTGCCCGCCGCGAGCCCGAGCAGCTGTTGCCCGATATCCTGCCTGACGCCGCCGGCCTCGAGCTCGACCCCGAGCCGACTGACGCTCAAGGAGGCCGGCTCGCTTCGGGCGCTTGGCGCAGCGCCAACTGGTTTGGCGTCAACGTGCGCCCCGACGCCAACGAGGGCCAGGCGCGCCTAGAGGCCCTCGGCCGCTCACTGGTCGCGCCGGCCCAGCGCGAGCTGCCGCGTGACCCCGACACCGGCGCCGCGCTGTTGCTCTCAGCGACGCCCGCCGAGCTGCACCGGCTACGCGGCGACGACGGCCAGACCCACCCGCTCGACGCTTGGTCGAGCGAGGCTGAAGTCGCTGAAGCCGACCCGTCGCTGGAGGCGCCAGAGGCCTCGACCTCGCCGCGCAAGCCGCTGTGGTGGAGCGCTGCGTTGGTGCTCTGTGGGGCCGGCCTGGCGATCTTGGTGCTCTGGCCCGAGTCGCCGCTCTACCGCGCCATGGGCCGCGAGGTCGACGCCCCGATCGTCCAGACCCACCGTCGCGCCGTGCGCTTGGCCGATGCTGGCCGACCGCTGGATGCCTTGACCCTGCTGCAGATGATCTCCGACCGCCACGGCGCGCCGGCCGAGGCCCTGCTGGAACAGGCGATCTTGAAGCTAGAGCTCGGTGAGGTCGATGAGGGCAGGCGCGATCTGCACCGCTACACCTTGTTGGCGGGGGCCCGCCACGCCGAGGCCGCGACCCGTCTGCATGCTGCCATCGGCGGCGAATTGCCTGCGCCTTGATGGCCACGACCGCGCCAGCGCCCGTGCTCTTCCTTGACGGACCTGTGCTCGGCATCGAGACCTCATGCGACGAGACGGCGGTAGGGGTCGTCGATCGCGGCCAAGTGCTGGCGCTGCGCTTCGCCACCCAGGTGCCCCTGCACCAGCGTTTTGGCGGGGTGGTGCCCGAGATCGCCTCTCGCAACCACCTGCTGTCGATCTTGCCGACCATCGTCGCCGCCCTCGAAGACGTCGGGCTGCAGCCTCGCGATCTGCGAGGCATCGCCGTCACCGATCGTCCCGGGCTCGCTGGCGCGCTGTTGGTCGGCGTGCAGACCGCCGCCAGCCTCTCTGCCCTGCTGCGGCTGCCGCTCGCCGCCGTCCACCACATCGAGGCGCACTGCTGGGCGTCGATGCTGACGCTCCCCGGCTCGCCGGCCCTAGGCGAGCGGCCCCAACTGCCCGCCCTGGCGCTCGCGGTCAGCGGCGGCCACACCAGCGTGCTGCGCATCGACGGTGCGGATCGCTTCTCCGTGCTCGGCGAGACGCTGGACGACGCCGCCGGCGAAGCCTTCGATAAGGTCGGCAAGCGCCTGGGCCTAGCCTATCCCGCCGGGCCTGAGATCGAGCGCCTGGCGCGTGGCGGCGACCCCAACCGGTTCGACCTACCGCGCGGCATGCGTGGCCGCGCCGATCTCGCCTTCAGCTTCTCTGGCCTCAAGACCGCAGCGCGGCAGGCGATCGACGCCCTCGAGGCCGGCGGCGGCGGGCTGCGACCGGCGGATATTGCCGATGTCTGCGCCTCGCTGCAGGCGGCCATCGTGGCCCAGCTGGTGACGGTCTGCCTCCGCGCCTGCCGCGAGACCGGCTTGCGCGATCTCATCGTCGGCGGCGGCGTCGCCGCCAACCAGGCCCTGCGCGACGGCCTCAGCGCCGCGCTCGCCGCCGCTGGAGCGCGCTGCTGGCCGATCCCTCCGCGTCTATGCACCGACAATGGCGCCATGGTCGCTGGCCTCGGCAGCAGCCTGTTGGCGCTCGGGCACGCCACCGATCTGCAGCACCTCGACGCGGTCCCCACCGCCCGTCCGGGCGCGCCCGCGCGTCGGGCCTGATGTCCAGGAGCCCGCGCAATCGCGCTGATTCTGCCGCCGCTGGCGCCGGGCCCTCCCTCGCCAACATCGACCCGCGAAAGTCCCTTGGCCAGCATTTCCTTCACGATCAAGGCGTGCTGCGCCGAATCGCCGCCCTCGCCGCGCCAGAGCCGGGGTCCGGCGTCGTCGAGGTGGGACCTGGCACCGGCGCCCTGACCGAGCACTTGCTCGGCCTCGGCTGTCCAGTCCATGCCGTGGAGCGCGATGATCGCCTGCTGCCCCTGCTCGCCGACCGCTTCGGGCCCGCACTGCGTCTGCATGCCGCCGACGCCGTTCACCTCGACTGGCCCTCCGTCCTTGGCGACCCAGCGCTCGGTCCTCGTCCGGTGGTCGTCGGCAACTTGCCCTACAACGTCGGCGCCGCGATCGTCATGGCGCTGCTCGAGAGCCCCCATCCTCCGGCGCGCCTCGTGGTGATGCTGCAGCGCGAGGTCGCTGACCGAATCGCCGCGCCCAGTCCCAGCCACCCTGCTTGGGGCCTGCTCTCGGTCCACGCCGGCTGGCGCGCCGAGGTGCGGTCTTGCTTTCGCGTCGGGCCTGGCGCTTTTCGGCCGCCGCCCAAGGTCGAGAGCGCCGTCATCGCGCTGTGGCCCCGCGCCACGCCGCTGGCTGAGGTGCCATCGCAGGTCAGTTTTGATCGGCTGGTCAACGCCGGCTTTGGCCAGCGTCGTAAGCAGCTCGCCGGCGCCTTCGGCCACAGCCTTGGCCTGCCGCGGGAGGGCGTGCTGGCGGCGCTGACAGCGCACGGCCTGCGCGCCGACGCTCGCGCAGAGCAGCTCGATCTGGCAGCTTGGGCGGCGCTCACGCGGACCCTCCACCCCGCGCTGATGGCGCCCAGCCATTCCCAGGAGGCCCCAGCATGACGCTCGGCAACGGCGAGATCCCACGAGACCCAACCCTAGCGCCGGTGTCGAACGGCTTGCCCGGCCTTATCGGCGGACGCGATCGTGGCGAGCTGCAGATTGAGCGCCGCATCTTCGTCAACCGCGCGACTGCCTTGGACGAGATCGAGGCCATCGGCTTCGACATGGACTACACGCTCTGCCGCTACCTACCTGAGCTTGAGGTGCTCGCCACCGAGCTCGCCATCGGCCACCTCGTACGTCGCGGCTACCCAGCGGCGCTCGCCGGTCTGCGCTATGACCCGAATTTCGCCATCCGCGGCCTCGTCATCGACAGCCAGCGCGGCAACCTAGTCAAGATGGATGCCCATCGACACGTCACGCGGGCCATGCATGGCCTGCGCATGCTGCCCGACGAGGAGAGGCGCGCCACGTATCACGCAGATCCGCCACGCCTCTCGGCCGAGCGCTGGGCGATGACCGATACCCTGTTCTCGACGCCCGAGAGTTTTCTGTTTGCCCACCTCGTCGATCTGCTAGAGCGCGAGTCTGGCAAGCCGATCGAGCCACCCGAGACCCGCCGCCTCTACGCCGACATCCGCTACTGCATCGACCTCGTCCACCGCGACGACTCCCTCAAGAGCGCCGTGCGACTGGACCGCGCCCGCTACATTGAGCTTGACCCCGAGCTGCCCCACGCCCTGCACCGACTGCGCTCGGCCGGCAAGACCCTGTTTGTGCTCACCAACTCGGACATGTCCTACACTGAAGCGGTGATGAGCCACCTGCTTGACGGCCGCCTCGCTGACTACCGAAGCTGGCAGGACTACTTTCACATCGTCTGGGTCACCGCCCGGAAACCCACCTTTTTTGAGAGCATGGCCGAGCCCTTCAAGCTCTCCGACAAGGTCTTTGACCAGGGCAGCCGCCCCTTCCTGGAGAAGGCGCTCGGCGTCCAAGGTGACCGCATCCTCTACGTCGGCGATCACATCTACGGCGACGTGCTCAAGTCCAAGAGCACGACCGGCTGGCGGACGGCCCTGATCGTGCCCGAGCTCGAGGGCGAGCTGGCGGCGCTGGAGGCCGAGAGCGATGCCATCGCCGAGCGCAGCGCCCTGGAGGACGAGCGCTTTGAGTACGAGGCGGTCCTGGCGTCGGCCGAGATGAACCTGCGCGCCGTCCGCCGGGCCGAGCGCCGCGCCGATGGCGAGGTCGAGACTGGGCGCGTCGAGGGAGGCCGCGGCCTGGAGCGTGAGGCCCTGCGGACCGCGGTCGGCGATATTCGCACTACGTTGGAGCGAAACGCTGCGCGGATCGCCGAGTTGACCGCCGCCATCGAGCGCCTGCACAACCCGCGCTGGGGCCAGCTGCTCAAGGAGCGGCAGAAGCACTCGTTGTTTGGCGCCCAGATGGCCAACTACGCCTGCCTGTACACCAGCCGGGTCGCCAATTTTGCCGTCTACTCGCCCCACCACGCTTTCGAGCCGCCACGCGATCTGTTGCCGCATGAACGGGTGCTTCGGCGCCGGCGCGCAGCCGTCGCTTGACGGGCTTTCCGGGTCAGTCCTAGCCTGCCGTTGCGCTGCCGACGCGTCATTCGAACTTCGGAGTTGGCTGCGGGCCCGACGCGGCCGCCGACCACTCCCCCCGAGCCCCTGGAGTCGCTATGTCCGTCGTTCCGCCGCCGAAAGAGAAAGATCGCCGGAGGTCTGGCTATATGCCGGTGCCCGTCCGGCAGATGGGCGAGATCTTGCTTCGCGAGAAGCTCGTGTCTCCCGAGCAGCTCCGCAACGCCACGGAGCAAGCCCAAAAGACCGGCCAGAGGCTTCACGACTCGCTCGCCGGGCTTGGATACCTCGACGGCACTAAGCTCGTCGACTTCCTCAGCCGGCAGTACCAGGTGCCCTCGATCGACCTCGGCAGCGTCGACATCCCCGAGGACATCGTCCGTTTGGTGCCGCGCGAGGTCTGTGAGCGCCATGACCTCATCCCGGTCGCGCTGCACGGCTCCACGCTCGTCGTCGCCATGGTCGACCCGGGCAACTACCACGCCGTTGACGACCTGAAGTTCCTGACCGGCCTCAACATCGAGGTCGTCGTGGCTGCGGCCGACGAGATCAGCAAGAGCCGCGATCGCGTGTACGGCGCCCAAGATCAGCTCGCCCTGCTCGACGACATGAACGAGCAGATCGAGTTCTTGCAGGAGGAGGACGCCGCCGACACCGAAGAGCTGGCGCGATCTTCCGAGGAAGCGCCGGTCGTCCGCCTCGTCAACCTGATCTTGGTCGACGCGATCCGCCGCAAGGCGTCGGACATCCACGTCGAGAGCTACGAGAAGAGCTTCCGCGTTCGCTACCGCATGGACGGCGTGCTCCACGAGATCATGCGGCCGCCAAACAAGCTGCGCAACGCCATCATCTCGCGCATCAAGATCATGAGCCAGCTCGATATCGCCGAGCGCCGCCTGCCGC
>SXNM01000411.1 GCA_005777155.1 Pseudomonadota bacterium
GAGCCACGACGAGCCACGACGAGCCACGACGAGCCACGACGAGCCACGACGAGCCACGACGAGCCACGACGAGCCACGACGAGCCACGACGAGCCACGACCAGGGAAGGGCAGCGCAGACCGCCAAAATCAGCCGCAAAAACGCCAAAGGCCTAGGGCGCGATGCGCCCCAGGCCTCTGATGTTCGGTCGACAGTGCACAGTTCACGGCTTGTTCCCTTCAGAGAACCCATCCTCGCCTCGGGTTGCGCACCGACTGTCACCAGTCCGTTCGCCTCCGCTCATCGTGTTGCTCTGGCTTCAACGGTGACTCCGTCGCGCTGGCGCCTTATTGGTTTGGCGCGCCCGTCATGGCCTTCCGTCCCTCGCGGGCTTGGCCTTCACGGTCCTGACACGACGGAACGACACCTGCTTGCGTAGGTCCCGTCCCGCTCTTGCTCCTCTCGCTCACGTTCAGCGTATGACCCGAGCGACTCTGTCAGCTCCCCGTCCGCTCCCGTTGCCGGCAGCGATCCGCGTCTGACCGTCCTCTCGTGGGATTTCCTTCCCTTCGACGTACCAAGCAAAGAGCAGCGACTTCTACCGGAGCGTCCAACCCCGGTTCTGCTGCGTCCCCAGGTTTTTGCAACCTCTCGACGCTTTTTTCCGCTCTATGCCCTGCAGCCTTGTTTCATGCCGCTCACGTCCATGGGATTCCGCCTCCAGAGCTTTCCCCTGCCAGGTAGCGGGTCGCACCTCTCGGCTGACCTCCCGCACTTCGTTGTTCATCCCCAGCCGGCACACTTCACCGGAGTGAAGGCGTCGCTGGTGGCCGCAACCTTGTGGGTGCTCGCATCCTGCCAGTCCGTTCCGTGCCCGTCGGTGTTACCCGGCGAGCACAGCCGCTGCTCTCCTGACGTTTTGACCCTCCGGGGTTTTCTCCCCGCCGGTCCTCGACTGGCCTCCTCGTCCCACGCTCGCGCGCTGGGAAGCTCTGCCTGACTCGGCTCCGCGCCTTCGCCGTCGCCACGCGCCGGTGTCGCCACCTGCTCGCTGCGTCGTCGCTCTTGCGTACCGCGCCGGCTCTGCCTTCACGTCGTTACCGCCGTGATCGGGGTTCGTCCGCGCTCTCCTGGGCTTTGGGTCTTCGCTCGACCGTTTGGCCGCTTTGGCTCGCGCCGCCACGTCCTGGTCGTCTCGCCCCTGCCCTCCAGAGCTGCTCGCTCCAGTCCAACCTTGGAATCCAAGAACTGTGCCTGGTTTTGAAAGAACCACGGGTCGGCTTGCCTCTTTCGAGCGCTGCCTCCCCCCTGGGTTTTTCGTCCTCATGACCTGCGCCGAGACGCCTGTCTGTCGGACCCCCGCTGGCTGTGCACGGAAGAGCGCGAAGCCCTCCCTGCCGACCGGACGAAAGAGTTTGCCGACTTTTTTTCTGGCGTCAAGCGTCAGCCGCAACTTTTTTCGAGTAGCGCAAACTTTTTCCAACCCACTGGAATTCCGCCGCCCGTCGCCGAGGCGAGGCGCCGACGCCGCGCATGCGCAGGCCGAGCGCCCTGATGCCCCTGCTGCGAGTCTCAACCGACCGACGGCGCCGGCCGCCCGCTGCCCGCCCCGTCGCCGCGCCGCAGTGGGGCCGCCTCAGGGCTTGCGCTCGACGTCCGCCTCGTCGGCGCCCTCGTCGCCGGTGGTGCCTGGCTGCAGATCGAGCGCAGGGTTGTAGTAGCGACCGTCAGGAGAGACCGCGAGCGCGCCGAGCTTGGCGGCCTCCTCGCGGCGAGCATTCTGGCGGCCTGTAATCGACAGCAGCTTCTTGACCAGCGACCACTGCGGCTTCGGCTCGACCGCGGCGGGAGCGGGCATGGGCAATGGCGTCCGCGATGGCGTCAACGAAGGGGGACGTTGCCGACGCTTGGCCGGCACGGCGTCCTCTTCAATCGGCGGCGGCGGCCGGATCGCGCCGGCGTGGAGCGAAGGCGACGATCCCGGCGGTGGCGCTGCTCCGCGCGTCTGGGCTCCGAACGCCTTGTCTTCACGCAGCGTCCCCATCAGCCGTTGGGCGGCGACAAAGGCGTACTCCGTCGCGTCGTCAGGCCCATCGGCGAGCCCGATCACCGATCGCAGCACATGCTGGAGGGACTGCGCGCTCCGCGACCGCGCCTCAAGCCAGAGAATGGCCATGCCTGGTTCTGGACCCGTGAGGTCGACGACGCGAGTCACCAGGGCCCGCAGCTCCACCCGCGCCTCGCAGCCCTCCGGCTGTAGCCGCACCACAAGCACACGGCCGGAGGACCGCAGCCGTCGACACATCAAGAACGCGCCCGTGGCAGTGATGTCGGCGACCAAGAGCTGCTCTGGCTCTTCATTCGCAGACAGCACACAAGACCCGCGTAGCGTAGGGCCAAGGCCCATGACGCCTCCCATCACGCGCGGCCGACCGCACGCCGCAGTTTTAAGTCTGTTCGGCGCCTGGGGACTTCCGGTACGCTACGCACTCTCGGAGCCTCCCGCAAGTGCGGCCGCTGCGTGCCACCACGACGGGGCCCGTGGCGGCGCGCCTGACGACTGGAGCGTCGGCACCGCCGCAGGCTCGGGGCGACCTCCAGGTGTCCGCAGTGGTGACGACCTTTGTGGTCGTGTCGCTGTACTTGCGTGAAGCGAGGCGACGCCCCACGATGAAGAGCGCCGCGTTGCCAAGCCTTGGGCAGGCGGTGCCATCGATCTCAAGCCCCGCCACGACGTCGCGAGGACCGCATGCCCTGTCTGAGTCGTTCTGCCACCACCTCCAGCCTCAGGGCCGTCGCCCTCATCGCGGCCGCGTCCGGCTGGGCGCTTGGCTGCGGCGCTTCGCCCAGCGCGACGGCGCCCGCCGCCGACATCACGCTGTTCGAGATCAGCGGCGACGGTGGCGGCGGCGCCCCAACGGACGGCACCTCGGCCGATGCGGCGGCGACCGGAGATACAGCGGCCGGAGATTCGGCGGCGAGCGACGCGGTTGCCGGAGACACCGTGCCAAGTGACTCAGGCGCCGCGGACGCCAGCGCCGACACCGCAGCGACCACAGACGCAGCGCCAGCCGACACGCCCGCGGCGGACGGTGGAAGCCAAGCCGACACCGCGCCCGACTCCGGCGGCAAGCCCGACGCCTCCAACAACGACGCCGCCGCTGACGCCAGCGTCTGCAAGCCCGACTGCAAGGACCTGGAGTGTGGCGACGACGGCTGCGGCGGCGTGTGCGGCAAGTGTCCGGCCGCGGCACCAGACTGCGTCGCTGGCCTCTGCTCGGCGGCCTGCGTCGGCAGCTGCACGGGCAAGATCTGCGGCGACAACGGCTGCGGCGCCTCATGCGGCAGCTGCGGCGCCTCGACCTACTGCAAGGCGGGCACCAGCTGCGCCGCGGGCACCGAGTGCGCCGCCATGGCCGGCTGCAGCGTCGCGTGCGGCAGCGATGACAAGTGCCTCGACGGCTGCTTCGAGTTCGCCAGCATCGAGGGCCTGCTCGACCTCTCGGATTGGCAGAGCTGCTTGCTGACCAACTGCTTCGCCGCCAAGAACGCGCTCACCTGCATCGCGAACAAGTGCCTGACCGAATACGTGACGTGCTACGCCGGCAAACCAGGCGTCGGCACCTGCAAGGAGCTCTCGACCTGCTCCGGTCCTTGCGGTGGCGATCTCTCCTGCATCGGCCTGTGTCAGGCCAAGTCCACCCTCACGGCCAGCGGCGCTTACCTCAAGTACCTCGCCTGCATCGCCGAGGTCTGCCCAAAGGGCTCCGACGCCAACTGCGCCGCTACCGCGCTCGGGCCCAGCGGCGGCTGCAAGGTCGACTACGACGCCTGTATCAACAACTGACGCGTCGCGGCCCGGCCCTCCCGTTCGGCGCGCCGAAGCGGCTCCGGGCCCTGCGATTGCCTCGTTAGCCCCCCTTACGGTTGGCCGAGGGGCCGGGGACGAACGGCTGCGCCGGCGGCGGCGGCGTGGTGCAGCGCAGCACGACGGCGATCTTGCGGCTGGCGCCGACCATGCCGACCTCGTCGCCGAGGCCCTTGACCCGGGTGCAGCGACCCGCCATCGCCAGCTCAATCGGCGGCAAGGCGCCCCCTTGACCCTTAGCGCACGCGCCGCGCGCCGCCGTCTCGAGGTCGAGGAGCTTGCGCTGCTTGGGCCCGCCGCGCTCGTCGGCGATGAAGGAGGCGAAGGGGTGGACGACGGACGCCTTGGCGTCGTCGTGGGCCTTCCACTGGACCTGCACAGCGCGGCCAAGCTGTACGGCGTGGTCGAGCGGCGCGGCGCCGTAGATCAGCTGCTGTGGCCGAAAGCCGGGCCGACGGCACTGCAGGTCGCCGACCGCCTTCGGGAGTCGGATCGACACCAACGCCGGCCCGCCGCTCGCCGCTGGCTTGACGTCGATGATGACGTCGCCCTGGATGTCCATGGCCGCCATGCGGTTGGCCTCTGGCGAGGCGGACGCGGTCGAGGCGGCGAACCAGGCCACGGCCACCGCCATGGCGCAGAGGCGCGCCCGGTGGGCCGCGAGGCGCAGCGCCGCTGAAGGCGCAAATCGGCCGCAGGCGACGCGGGAACGCTGCGGCGATGTCCCGTCGATGGCAGGCGAGCCATCGCCAGCGATCAGCGCCTGAAGGAGCGGAGGCACGGCCCGTCGGCTGGCAAGGGCGGCGTCGAGAAGTTGGGTCCAACGCATGGGGCTCCTGATGGGAGAGGCCGAGAAAGAGGGACACCATCCCCGGCTGGTGGGCGCCATGCCCCGAAGAGACGGAGGGCTAGCCACGCGGCCCTTCATTACCGCTGGCGTCTCGCGTGGGCGGCGCAGATCCAGGCGCTGAGGTCGGCGCAGGCGTTGGGTTTGGGGTCGGTACCAGACCCGGGGCCGAGTCCGAGGGGGGCGTAGGCGCCGGGGATGGGCCAGCGCTCGGCGCGACTGGCGGCGTGATTGCGGCCGGCGGCTTGGTGAGAAAGCGTCGCTTGATCTGATCCTTGGCCGTTCCTTGTGCGAATGCCATCGCCCCGCAAAGGAAGAGCATGAAGCGCTGCTGCTCGCGCTCGACGCGGACGAAGCCGCTGTCCCACTGCGCCGACTCGGCGAGGACGCTGTCGTGGCCGCTGCCCACGGCATACTCCGCGCCGACGTTGAACGAGCGCTGGTCGCCGAGATAGCCGACGCTCAAGGTCGCCCCCACCATGCTCACCTGCGGTGACACCCGCCGCGCGCTCTGCGCCGGGACCGGCGGTGCGCTCGAGCGGTTGGTGAAGGCGCCGGCGCGGATCGGCACCCGCGGGTCGACCAGCCACTCGAGGCCGAGGGCGGCGTTCCAGCTCATGCGATGCTCGATGGCGCGGATCACGTTGGCTGGACCCTCGCTGAAGGCATCGACCTGAAAGCGATCGTAGCGCAGGGCCGCGCTCCATTCGCCGGTCGCGGCCAGAAGCAAGCTCGGCGTGGGCCGCCAGCCGACGCCCGCCGCCACCGCCCAGGGCGTCGCCGACTGCACGCCGACCAACGGACCGCCGACGGCGACGCGATCGGCGGGCGTGCGACGCAAGATGTCGCCGGACTAGGCCGACTTCACCGACTCGTGGCCCTCGCCGCGCAGCGCGACGCTGCGCGTGTGCAGGGTCAGGCCCGCCGAGAGGGTCGGCGTCGGTGTCCACATGACGCCGAGCCGGGCCAGCACCGCCCAGTCGCTGAGGCTCACCGACGCGTAGTCGTCGTAGAACACGGCCTGACGAATGGCGCCCGTCTGGCTGTCGTGCTCGTCGCGCTGCTCATCGGCGGCGAGGTCAAAGGTCTGGCTGCGCCGGGCGGCGAAGACGCTGACGCCGATGGCGAGCGTGTCGGCGAGGCGCAGCGCGTAGCTGGGGCCGAGGTAGAGGACTTGGTCCTGGGCCCGCCAAGACACCTTGAGCGTCGAGGTCCGCTGCAACACGCCGTCGTCGGTGACGCCGCCCCGCGATCCGGCGTAGAGCTTGTTTTCGTTGGTGACGAGGAAGGTCGAGTAGGCGAGGCGGTGGCGGCCGCCGGCGAAGGCGTGGCTGAGGACCGAGCTCGTCGGCGTAGCAAAGAAGCTGTCGGAGCGCAGGTCGGCGCTGCCGAGCGTCGGCGACCGCAGCCCGTCGCGCAGCGTCTGTGTGTCCGTGCCGTAATACTGCAACGCTCCAGAGAACTGGGCACCTTTGAGGAAGCCGAGCCCCGCCGGGTTGTAATTAGGTCGCCTCAGGCCCGGTGACGAAGCCAACGACGGCGCCGCCCATCGCCATGGCGCTCTGGCCGAAGCGCAGGTCGTGGCGCCGCAGCCCATCTGCGTTGGCCGTGGCGCCGTGGCCGAACAGGCAGAGCCACAAGAGCATGAGCCCGACCGGACGGACGCTTCGGACCCAGGCGACGCCGCCTCGGGGTTGCGGTGCGTCCGCGGCGCGGCGGGAGCCGTGGCTGATGGCCCGGGCGGTGGCGACTATCGACGGGGCTGGCGTCTGCGCGTCGATGCGGCTGCCTCGTCGAGGTGGTGACGTTCCGGCTGAGGCAACCGTTCGCACGGCGCTCTTGCCAGCGGCGCCGCGCTCTCGCCCACACATGCCGTAGCGCCCTGGCTGAGCCACGCCGCCCAAAGGCGGAAGACCCGACTGAGAGGTTGGCAGCGCGCCAACACCCGGTCAACCGCGAACTTGGGTCGGCGGAGACGTCGCAGCGACGACGAGACCCCGCGTTGGTTTTTCTCGTCCTATCATTGGCATGGCTGTGGCCGCGCTCGGCGGGCCACTGCGGCCGCGTTCAATTGCCGCGCCGCTGGCGTCGGTGACCACGCACGAGCAAGAGGCACGCCACCAGCGCTGCCATCGGCTGCCACATGGGCTTGGCTCCGGCGGCTGAGGAGGCGCTGCACCCGCCGCTGCTGCGCGGGGCTGGCGTTGTGGCGCCTGGGCCAGCGTCGCCGGCGTCGAGGCCGCCGGCCGTGTCGGCGTCGACGTCCTTGGCGGCCGCGTCGGCGCTACCGGCGTCGCTGCCAGCGCCGTTGCCAGCGTCGTTGCCAGCGCCGTTGCCAGCGTCGCTCTCGGCGTCGTTGGACGCGAAGCCACCATCGGCACCGAGCGCGGCGTCAGCGCTGGAGTTGGCGTCGCTCGCGCCGACATCGCTGGTTGCAGCGTCGGTGGCGGGCTTGCCGGCGTCGCTCGGCTGTACGTCCGCCGGTCCGGCGTCGACCGCCCCGGCATCTGTGGCTCCGGCGTCTGCGGGGCCGGCGTCTGCCGCGCTGGTGTCTGCCGCGCTGGTGTCTGCCGAGCCTCCGTCCTCTCCACCGGCGGACTCGATCTGAAACTCCAGCAAGATCATGTTGGTATGCAACAAGCGGTAGCCGCCTGGCCCTGGCGCTTGGCCGGCGGGCTTGAAGCGGAGGGCCTTCTTGCAGGAGAGCGGCGAGAAGTCGAAGTCGCCGGCGACCGCCGCCCCTGGCGCGTCTTGGACCTTGAAATCGGCGGGCTGGGGCTCCGACGGGTTGCAGTTGAGCGGCCCGCCTGGCGCGGCGCAGCAAGTCTGGCACTTCACCGCGAAGTCCCACGCCGCACCGACCGCGAGGCTCGTGGTGGCAGCGCACCCCGCGCCGATGAGCTCGGCGTCGCATTGGAGCATGCAGGTGGCTTGCGCTGGCTTTGCGATCGCCGCCGAGGCGAGGGCCAACGCGGCGAGGGCGAGGCGCAGGGCCGGGGCAGAAGAGGCACGGGTGGCGACCATCGGAGACTCCGGCTGCGGGGTGGTGCGGCTTCTCGCCGCGAGGATGGGACCAGTCTGGCCTCCTCGCGCGATCGGCCGCAAGGGGTGTGACATTGTCCGAAGCGCAGCGTGACCGCCGTCCCTGCGCGGGCCTCGCCGAGGCGCCTAGCCGGCAAGTGGCGGCCCAAGCGCCGTTCGCGGCGCCCGCCGGCGCGGCTCTCGCGGCTACGACGCGCGTTGTCAGCCAGGGCGCCGACAAGTAGCGTGCTCGCCTGGGCCCTGCGCCAGGAGCCGGCCTTGCCTCACCGCGATCGTCTCACCTACGACCCCCGACCCGCCTCCAGGCGAGCTTTGGCGCCGGCGCCAGACGCCGCTGGCCCGTTCGTCGCTTTCCGGCCTCGCCTCGTGCGCGTCCTCGCCGCGCTCGCGCAGGCCGCGATCGCCCTCGCTGTCGCCGCGGCCTGCGCCCCGCCGCCACAAGGCGCAACTCCGCTCGGGCTGCCGACGAACACCCTGGACAGCGGCCCGACCACGGACGCCGACGGCGCCGACGGCGACCGAGGGGTCGACGCCGCCACCGACGCCGGCCAGGGCGCAGTCGTCGACACGGCGGGTGCCGGCGCCGACGCCGGAGACAGCGCCGGCGGCTTGGACGCCGGGCCGCTCGATGGCGCCGCGCTCTACGGCAAGCTCTGCTCCTACTGCCACGGCCCCAAGGGGGCGGGCGGCTTGCAGGCGCCGCGCCTCGATCGCTGGCACCTGCCGCGGTCCCAGCTTGTGGCGCGCATCGCCGGCACCATGCCGCCGCAGAACCCCGCCAGCTGCGACGCGACCTGCGCCGAGGCCATCGTCCAGTGGCTCGAAGCGGACATCTGGCCCGCCTGCGCGCTGCCCCCGCGGCGCCTGCGCCAGCTCTCCCGGCGTGAGTGGGCACGCACCGTCGCCGACCTGCTGCCCGGGCTTGGCGGCGGGGCGTGCGCCGGGCTTGCCGACTGCAGCGCCACGAGCCAGAGCTGCGCCGCCAGCGTCTGCGTCGATGATGCCTGCGGGCTCCACACCTTCACGCTGGCCGACGCCACCAATGCCTACGGCAAGGTCCATGTCGCGAGCGCCGCCAACGGCTGGGCGCCGACGGTCGCCGCCGGCGGTTGGGCGATGGCGTGGGACGCCGGCCTCAAGTCCTGGGTCGTCAAGGTGCCCATGAACCCGGGCAGCTGGGCCTACAAGTTCGTCGTCGACGACAAGACCTGGCTCAGCGACGCCGCCAACCCCAACAAGATCGGCGACGGCTTCGGCGGTGACAACTCGGTCGTCACCATCAGCTGCGCTGCGGGCAGCGCCGGGGCGGCCGGAGCGCTGGTGGCGGCGATGGCGGCGGACTTTCCCCCCGACGCGCGGCCAAGCCACTACGCCTTCGACCAGCACGCCGCGGCCGGTATGGTCAACGCCCTCCACGTCGAGCAGCAGCTGGAGGCGGGCCGGGTCTTGGCAAACGCCGCCGCCGCCAAGGTTGCAGCCGCCTGGGGTTGCCTGCCCGGCGCAGCCGCCAGCGCCTGCAGCCAGAAGCTGGTCGAGGAGTTCGGACTGCGCGCCCTGCGCCGGCCGCTCAGCGGCGCCGAGGTCGGGCGCTACAAGGGCCTCGTCGAGGCGCAGCCCGACGCTGTCGCCGGGGCGCGGGCGCTCATTCGGGCGCTGCTGGCGTCGCCGCACCACTGGTACCGGTCCGAGCTCGGCGTCGCCACCGGCCAGGGCGAATACGCGCTCGGTCCCTACGAGGTGGCGAGCCAGCTCTCGTACACGCTGACAGGGACCATGCCCGACAAGGCGCTGTTTGCGGCCGCCGCCAGCGGCGCGTTGGCGACCACCACCGGCCTGCTCGCCGAAGCGGACCGCCTGCTGGCGTCGGCGTCGGCGCGGGCGCACCTCGGCGACTTCGCGCTCATGTGGCTCGGCGCCGAGCGCGTGCGCGACGAGCCGAAGTCACCGACGCTCTTTCCGGCCTTCGACGACGCCCTGCGCCGGGCGCTCGTCGCCGAGGTCGCCGCCTTCTACGCCGATCTCGTGCTCGACAGCGGCGGCAAGGTCGGGGACCTCATGACGGCGTCCACGCAGTGGGTCGACGCCTCGCTGGCCGCGCACTACGGGCTGCCAGCGCCCTCGGGCGGCGGCAAGGGACTGCAGCAGGTGAAAGGCGACGGCAAGCGCGCCGGCGTGCTCGGCCTCGGCGCTGTGCTCTCGGCGACCGCGCACTCCGACCAGACCTCGCCCATTCGCCGCGGCCTCTTTGTCCGCACCCGCCTGCTGTGCCACGAGCTGCCGCCGCCGCCCCCCGACGCCGGCGGCGTGCCAGAGATCGACCCCGGCGCCACCACCAAGGAGCGCTTCGCCCAGCACACCGCCGATCCCGTCTGCGCCAGCTGCCACAAGGTCATCGACCCCGTCGGCTTTGGTTTCGAGGCCTTCGACGCCGTCGGCCGCTGGCGCCAGCTCGACAACGGCAAGCCCGTCGACGCCAGCGGCGACATGGTCGACGTCGAGGCCATCGGCGCCGGCACCTCGGCGCCCTTTGCGGACCTGCCCACGCTCGGCAAGTCGCTGGCGACCAGCGCGGCGGCCCGCGAATGCCACGGCCGCTGGTGGTGGCGCTTCGCCCTCGGCCAGGGCGAGGGCGTGGCGGACCGCTGCGAGCTGAAGGCGCTGGCGCAGCAGGTGGAGGGCGACGGCGGCGACCTGGGCGCGCTGCTGCGGCGCGTCGTGGCGCTGCCCTCGTTTCGGCTGCGCGCGCCGACCTCGCCAGCGAGCGCGCCATGACCGCGATGCGCCCGACTTCCGCTCGCAATCGGCAGCTGACCCGCCGCGACTGGCTGCGCATCGCCGCCGGCGCTGGGCTCGCCGGGCCCGTCGCCACGCTGCTCGGCGAGCGGCGGGCCGACGCCGCGCCAATGGCCCCCAAGCGCGTCGTCTTCTTCTACTTTCCAGACGGCGTCCCCGGCCAGAGCCAGGCCGGCGAGCCGAGCGCCTGGCACCCGACGGGCTCGACCAAGTCGTTCACGCTGCCGCCCCTGCTGACGGCGCTGCAGCCCTGGGCCTCCAAGTGCGTGTTCTTTCGCAACCTCTCGCTCGGCGGCGTCGACAGCGGCAGCCACCCCGGCGGCGCCAAGAAGCTGCTGACCGGCGTCGACGGCGGCGGCGGCCAGAGCGTGGACCAGTACTTGGCCCAGACCATCGGCAAGGCGGCGCCCTTCCACCACCTCTACCTGGGCGCGCAGGCCACGGCCAACAACGCCTCCGCCGACAAATTCATCAGCTACTGGGCGCCTGGCCAGACTGCCACCCCGATCGACGACCCCAGCAAGGCCTTCGCGCTGCTCTTCGGCAAGCCGGCCGGCGGCGCGGCGGGTCAGGGCGGCGGCGCCAAGGTCGATCCCCTGGACCTCGCCGTCGTCGACAACGCGCTGCTGGAGGTCAAGGCCCTGCAGCAGCAGCTCGGCCCGGTCGACAAACAGCGCCTCGACGCCCACCTCGCCGCCCTCGAGGAGGTCGAGACTCGCCTCAAGAAGCCGCCCATCGTCAACCCGAGCGGCAGCGCCTGCGCCAAGCCCACGCTCGACACCGCGGCGTTCGGCCAGAATCAGCTCAACGACCCGAGCAAATTCCCTGCGATCTTGACGGCCCAGATCGATCTCGCCGTGCTGGCCCTGAGCTGCGACCTGACGCGCGTCGTCACGATGCAGTGCTCGTCGCACACCAGCGAGCTGATCATGAGCCGCTTCGCCGGTACCAAGATGTACCAGCCCAATTTCGACATGCGCAGCCACCAAGCCAGCCACTACGGCGCCAAGCACGATGTCGGCAAGGCCGAGTACCAGCACTTCGTCTGGCAGCGCGCCTGGTTCCTTGAGCAATACGCCGCCCTCTTGGCCAAGCTGGCCGCCGTCCCGGAGGGCGAGGGCACCATGCTCGACCACACGCTCGTGCTGCTCTGCACCGAGGTCTGCGACGGCAATACGCACCTGCACGACGACATGCCGCTCATCCTCGCCGGCGGCAACGCCGTGATCCCTGGTGGCCGCCTCCTAGACCTCGGCTGGCGCCGGCACGGCGACCTGTTGGCTGGCATTTGCCACGCCCTCGGCCAAAAAGTGGCGGGCTATGGGCAAGAGAGCAGCGGCCCGCTGCCCGGGCTGCTCGTCGGCGGCTGAGGGCCGGGATCCACGCCGCGTCCCGCGCCAGCCGGGCAGGGTGGCGCGCTCTGTCTCGCCCAGGGGCCCGGGCGTTGGGTGGACCCGGGGGCGCCGGCAAACCCAAAAGGTGAAGGCGGAGGGGCAGCAGGCGAACGGCAAGGGGCAGACGCAGAGTCAGGCGCAGAGGCGGAGGGGCAGCAGGCGAACGGCAAGGGGCAGACGCAGAGTCAGGCGCAGAGGCGGAGGGGCAGCAGGCGAACGGCAAGGGGCAGACGCAGAGTCAGGCGCAGAGGCCGAGCCACAGACAGACGCAGAGACAGAC
>SXNM01000412.1 GCA_005777155.1 Pseudomonadota bacterium
GCGCTGGCGCTGGCTGCGGGTCCGCTCTCCGCCCCGCTGTGGGCGCTGGCGACGGGCTGCTGGCGCCGGTCCTCGCCTTCGCCGTCGGGCTCGACGTCGTGCAGATGCTCGCCGCGGGCGCCGCCTTTGCCCTGCTGGGCGCGGCGCGGCGCTGGTTGCCGCGCGGTCACGAGCCTCTGCGCCGAGTGCTCGGAGCCGCCGTCGCGGTCGCGGGACTGGCGCTGGCGCTGCGCGCCCTGCTGGAGCGCTGAGCGCGGCGCGGCCTTGAGCGGAGCAAGGCGGTGTCGGTAGCGCGGGGGCGACGCGCTAGCCGGCGGCGGGACGCTCGCCGAGCACCACCTGCAGGCGCAGCGGCCCCTCGCCGACCTGGGTCCAGCCCTCGCCTTCGGCGTCGGTGGTGTCCAGGCGCTCGACGGCCTGGGCGCGGGCTGCAGCCATCCAGTCGCCGTGAATGCGCGCGATGCGGGCGGCGTGCTCTGCGTCGCAGGCCACCCGCAGGAGCGCGACTGGGGTGCCAAGGCCGACTCGCGCCGCGGTCTTGGCCTGACGGACGGCGGCGACGAGGTCGACCAAGAGGGCGCCGTCGACCAGCGCCTCGGCGTCCACGCTGCCATCGAAGACGTCGACCCGGCCGGTCGCCTCGTCTTTCGGCCAGGCGGCGACGTGGATGCTGCGCGGCGAGCCTTGGCCGAGGATGGGCTTGAGGCCGCGCTGGTAGAGCTCCTCAGTCAAGAATGGCAGGATGGGCGCAAACAGCCGCAGCAGCACCCATGAGCCGACGAGCACCGTGCGCTGCGCGGCCTCGACCTCTGCCGCCGACCAGGTGTCGCCGCCGCGCAGGCGATCCTTGACGATCTCCAGGTAGTTGTCGCACCAATCGCGCCAGAAAAATCCCTCAACTGCACGCACGGCGCGACTGTACTCGTAGGCACAGAGGGCGTCGGTGGCGGCGTCCACGGTCTCGACGAGGCGACCGCGGATCCAGCGATCGGCGGCCGTCGGCGCCTCGTCTTGGCCGGGATCGAGGTGGAAGCCCTGGAGGCCATCGAGCGCGAACTTGGTGGCGTTCCACAGCTTGGTGAGCAGCCGCTTGCCGCCTTTGACGTCCTCTTCGAGGTAACGCAGGTCGTTGCCCAGCGTGGCGCCAGCCGCCCAGTAGCGCAGCGCGTCGGCGGAGTACTTGGCGATGACCTCGGCGGGATCGACGAAATTGCCGAGCCGCTTCGACATCTTCTTGCCTTGCTTGTCGAGGCCCCAGCCGGAGATCATGACGTCGCGCCAAGGCAGCGCGTCGTTGTGAAAGTGCCCCTTGGCGAGCGTGTAGAAGAGCCACGTGCGGATAATCTCGAACGCCTGCACGCGCACGGTCATCGGCAACAGCTCGGGGCGCGGCTGAGCGTCGGCGCCGTCGTTTTGCGGCGGGCGCTCCCAGTACGCCCAATTGGCGTTGATGAGCGGCGTCAGCGAGGACGTCATCCAGGTGTCCATGACGTCTTCTTCAGGCCGCAGCTGGACGCCCTCTGGGACCTGGGCTCGCACCGACGGCGGCGGCGCATCCATCAGCGGATCGAGAGGCAGATCCGTGACATCGGGCAGCACGGGCGCGCCGGTGTCTTCGCGATACCAGACCGGAAACGGCACGCCGTAAAAGCGCTGGCGGCTGATGTTCCAGTCCCACTTCAAGCCCTCGACCCAAGCCTCGAAGCGGTCGCGCATAAAGTCGGGGTACCAGCGCAGCTCGCGGCCGCGCTGCAAGAACGCCTCGCGGTGATCCAGCAAGCGGACGAACCACTGCGGGACGACCTGGATCTCGATGGGCGTGCCGCTGCGCTCTGCGACCGCGGCCCGGCTGACGTTGTCGCTGACGCCGAGCAGGTGCCCTTCGCGTTCGAGGAGCTCGCGCGCCGCCTGCCGCGCCTCCGGCAGCTTGGCGCCCTTGGCCAGCACGTGCACCCGCTTGCCATGCAGTTCGGGGAGATCAGGCGTGTCCATGCTGCCGTCGGCGGCCACGATGAGCCGGGTCTCGAGGCCGTGGGTGCGCCACTTGTGGATGTCCTCTTGGTCGCCAAATGTGCAGACCATCATCAAGCCGGTCCCGAAGCTGGGGTCGACGGCCGGGTCGCGGATCAGGCGGACGCTGCGGTGGGCTTGGCGACTGCCATCGGCCCGCAGGTCGGTCAGGGGCACCTTGAAGCTGGCGTCGGCCGGCAGCCGGGTGTCGTCCGGGTGGCAGGCGATGGCGACGCAGGCCGGCACCAGCTCAGGTCGCGTGGTGTCGATGATCGCCGGGGCACCGCCGTCGGCGGCGTCGAAGCGGAGGCGGTGCAGCGGCCGCGACTCCTCGGGGCCGGGCTCGACGTCGGTCTGCGCCAACGCGGTCTGCATCCGGGGATCCCAGAGGATGGGCTCGGCGCGGCGCTCGATGAGGCCCATGCGCGCCAGCTCCAAGAAGCTGCGCTGGGCGTGCACCGTCGCCCGCGGCGCGATAGTCGAGTAGGTCATGCGCCAGTCGACCGAGAGGCCGAGCGAGCGCCAGAGTTCCTCGTAGACTTTGGCGCCCTTGCGGGTCTCCTCCAGGCAGAGCGCGATGAACTCGCCGCGCGTGCAGTTGCCTTTGTGCTTGCCGTGCACCTTCTCGACGTAGCGCTCCGTGGGCAAGCCGTTGTCGTCAAAGCCCATCGGGTAGAACACTGCGCGCCCACGCATACGCTGGAAGCGGACCACAAACTCGGCCTGCGAGTAGCTCATGGCGTGGCCGACATGCAGGTGGGCGGCCGAGACGTAGGGCGGCGGCGTGTCGACGGAGAACGTGCGGCCCTCGCGCGCGGCCAGGCTCTCTGCGTTGTACTCATAGATGCGCCACTCTGCCCAGGCCTCGGCCCAGCGCGCCTCTGCCGCGATGTGGTCGTAGTTCTTGGGCAAGTCGCTGGCGCTGGGCGGGTCTACGGGAGGCAGATCAGCAGACATGGGCTCTCCTCGGTTGGCTCTTGGCCAGGCGTCGACGCGTCGCTGACGTGCGCGGCCAATGTGGGAGTAGGCGCCTTAGCGCAGGATGAAGTAGGCCACAACCGCGCCAGCCACGATGACGACCGCGAGGCCGACACCCAGCAAGAGGCCGGACCTTGTCGCCGTGCCCGCCGGTGAGCCGTCGTCGCCGGCGGGTGACACCTGCGTGTTCTCGCTCGACTTGAGCTTGGCAGCGACGCGGGCGGCAAGCTCTGCCTGATCTTGGGCGCTGACGGTGATGGTCGCCGCGGAGGCGGCGTGGCGACGCTCCTTCTCAAAGTCGGCCTCAGGACGCGTGACCCGCGAATCTTCTGTCAGTGACCGCGTCAGGCGGCTCACGGGGCGAGCGCC
>SXNM01000413.1 GCA_005777155.1 Pseudomonadota bacterium
GAGGCGGCGGCGTGGCTGCAGCGCGCTGGCGTCGCGGCTGGGCCTCGACTCGGCCTCTTCGCCGACGAGCCGACGCGCCACCTCGCCGACGCGGTGCCGACGAGCCTCGTCCTCGCGGTGCCGCCCGACGCCGACTTTGTGCACGGCGGGCCCCTCCGGCGGCTGCTCGAGCGCATGCGGCGGGCGCAGCCGGGCGACCGCTGGCGAGAGGTGCGCCTGCTCGTCGGCGTCGACCTGCGGCCCGACGCGGCCATGGTGGCGCGTGAGCTCGGGCGGGCGGAGTACGTCCTGCGCGCCAGCCGCGGCGAGGTGTCCGCCGCATCCTAGGTGGCACCGCCGCCCCAGGGCACCAGCGAAGCGACCTCGACCCCGCGGTCGGCCCATTCGGCCGCAAGAGGCAGGGGGCGGCCGTGGCCTGGCGTTTTCGCCGTGGCGCCTAGGCGGCCTACGGTCCGCTGAGGCTGCCCACGCAGGCCGCGTCGCTACGTGCGTCCAAGAACAAGAGCGGGTTGAAGCAGGTGCTGAGCGACCAGCCGAGCTTGGAGTTGGGGTCGAACTCGCCCGGCCCGCCCGCGCCACCGCCGAGGCGCTTCCAGAGGGCGAAGGCCGGATCGAGCGTCACGGTACCACGCGGAAGATCGTAGTACGATTCGTTGCTTGCGGGCTTCCAGCGGAAGGCCCACAGCGGGCGCCCGAACTCGTTGCCCTTGCCGCCGACGAACTTGCTGCCCATGGCGAACTTCTGCCCAGCGGGCCGGCCAGGCGGCGGCGTGTAGAGGAAGCTGATGTCGGTCTTGCCGCCGAAGAGCTGCCCGCTGCCGCGGCGGGCGAAGAAGGTGGTCGACAGCGGCTCGAGGGCGTAGGCAAATTCCTTCGGCGGCTGGCCTATCTCGACGCCGTTGGCGCTGGCCGCCGACGGCGCGCTGGCTGGTAGGTAGCGCAGCAGCCGACTCGCCGCCGCGGTCTCAGCGTCCCATTGGCAGGCCTTGGCGCCCGTAGCCTGGCCAGCGTCGAGGCGCAGACAGACCCGGTGGCTGCCGCCCTGCAGCAGCAACGGCGCCCGTCGCGCCTGGCAGCTCGATGAGCTGGCGACACAGCCCAGGCCGTCGGTCGTCGGCGGAAAGAGCTTCGCCGCTGGCAGCACCGCCCGCACACCGAAGCTGCTCAGCTTCGCCCCGGGCGGCAAGATGGCGGCGTCGTCCGTCAGCCACAGCCACATCTGCTCGTCGTCGCCGCGCTTCCACCAGGTCTGCAGGCCGACCGGGCGCTGCTGCGGGTAGCGGGCGACGATGACGGTGACGCCGGCGCTGTCGTTGTCGAAGCCGACCGTGCCGGCCTGGGCAGGGCGGCGATGCCAGAACATCTGGTAGTGAATGAAGAAGTGGCTATGGCTCTCGACGACGACGGCGGCGACGCGGGCGAGCGCTGGCGTCGAGGCGGCCTGGGCGCCTGCGTTGGCGAGGTCCCAGCCGATGTCGCTGGGGCTCCGCAGCAGGTCGAAGGCGGCGTCGGCGCCCTCGGCGAGCGCGAGGTCCAGGCTCGGCGCGTAGCGGGCGGCGAGCTGGGCGTAGGGCGCCATGTCGGCGAAGTCCGGCGTATGGAAATGGAACGTATAGGGCGCCTCGAGGGTCTGGCCGAGGTCGTCGCTGACCAACGGTGTGACCGTGACGTCGACGCGGCTCAGCGGCGGCAGGGGCGCGGCCGCCTCGAAGCTGACCTGGGCGCCCTTTGCTGACAGATCGCCGGCGATGTCGACGCCGCCCGGCCCGCGCACCAGCACCGTGTAGGACGTCAGGGTGATCGGGTCGATCGGCTTGTCGAACGTGACGCTGAACGCTGCTTTGTCGCTTGCGCCGGCGCCGTCGGTCGGTGGGTCCGTGGCGACGATCTGTAGCGGCGCGTACGTGGTCTCGGGCTTGTCGACGTCGGGCGGTGGGCCGAGGTCGGGGTCGTTGATGTCGACGTCGAAGGAGAGCCCGCCGTCGGAGGGCGCTACGGCGTCGCCGTCGCTGGTGGCGTCCGACGACGCGTCGCCAGCGTCCTCTCCCGTCGCCGCGTCTGCCGCGGTGCCATCGCCGGCAGCGACCTCGCCGCCGTGAAAACCGTCGACCAGCAGGGCGTCGTCGTCAGCGGCGTCGCTGTCCACGGTGACCGCTGTGTCGAGGTCGCCGCCGGTCTCGCCAGCGCCGCAGCCGGCGACCAGGGCGGCACAAGCGAGCCAGCCGAGGGCTCGCCTCTGCGCCGGTCGTGGAGCTGCGCGGGTCGGTGTCACGGCGTGCCTCGCGTCGGTCGGCGCCGCGGTGTCGGCCAGCGCCTCGGGGGCCGCCTTGCCACGGCGCCAGGTAGCCCGCAGCATGTTCGGGCCCGCGGGCCCGGGTCAAGGCTGGCGTTCAGGGCCGCCGCGCCCGCAACGGGCTGGAGTCTTCGTGTCGCTGCGCCTCGCCGATCGCTTCGAGCTGCTGCTGGCGGCGCGGATGTTGCGCGGCCGACGTTCGACCCAGCTCTCGGTGGTGGCGTCGATGTCGACCGCCGGCATCGCGCTCGGTGTGGCCGCGCTCATCGTCGTGTTGGCGGTCAACACCGGCTTCCAGGCCGCGTTTCAGGACCGCATCCTCTCGACGTACCCACACCTCGTGGTCATGCGGCAGGGGCTCGATCTCGACGAGTGGCGGCGGGTGCAGCGGCAGCTGACGCGGCTGCCCTTCGTTCGCAGCGCCGTGCCCGCGACCTACGACGACATGATGCTGTCGAGCCAGGGCGGTCGGGCCGGCGCCGTGGTGCGGGGGGTGCCGGCGGCGTCGCTGGCGGGCCTGCCCGAGGGGCTGATCGTCCAGGGCGTGGTCGACCGGCACGGCGAGGCGCCCAAGTTGGCCTTCACCGCCGATGGCGCGCTCGACGTCATCGCCTCTACCGCCGGCGGGCGCCACGTCGTCTGGGTCGGGGCCGGCGCCGACGATCGGGCGCTGCAGGTGTCGCCGCTGCTGGCGCCTCAGATCGGCTTCGCCGGCCTGCTGGTCTTTGACGCCGGTGGTTGCCGGCCGAGCGACCCTGCGGGTGTTCCAGCCGGTGAGATCCAACTCCAGCGCGGCGAGCGCGGCGACGTCCAGCGTCACGTCGAGCGCAAGCCTTGCGCGGTCGCCGCGTGGTGGGAGGTCCTCGATGGCGACGTCGAGCTCGTCTGGCAGGCCGGCGGCGTCACGCGTCGGCAGACGCTGCAGCTGCGCGAGGGAGAGACCCTGGCGGTGGCGATTCAGAGCGACAGCGCCGTGCTGGTGCCCGCCGCCGACGTCCCGCCGACGGCCGCCGGCGTCCTCTTCGCCAACCTCAGCGCACGGCCTTTGCAGATCCGCGTCGACGGCCGGGCGCCGGGACCAGGCCACCGAGCGGCCGCCGCGTCCGATCGTGCCGGTCCGCTGCCTCCGGGCGAGCGCAGCGACTGGCTCGCGCTGGCCGGCGAGCTGCCGGCGATCGCGCTCGGCGAGGGGCTGGCCGAGCGGCTCGGCGCCAAACTCCACGACGAAGTTCGCGCGGTCACGCCGCTGCGCGCCGGCGGCGATGGCGGTCGTACCGTGCGCGGCGTCGATGGCCGCTTTCGCGTGACGGCGATCGTCCGGACCGGCTTCTACGATCACGATCAGCGCCTCGCCCTCGTGGACTTCGGCGCGGCGCAGCGCTTCCTCGGTCGCGGCGACGTCGCGCGCTGGATCGACGTCCGCGTCGACGATCCGCTGCTGGCCAAGGAGCAGATCCCGGCCCTCCGCGCAGCCATTGACCCGCGCGATCTCGCCGACCTGCTCAGCGACGCCGGCGACGCCCGCGAGCGGCTACAGCGCATTCAGCGCGAGGTGACCCCCGGGCTCGAGCTCCAGCCTGAACCTGCGACAGCGCGCGTCCAGGTCGACAATTGGCTGGCGGGGGTCCGCACGTTGCGCCAGGTGCGGCGCGCCGTGGGCGGGATGTACCGCGTGATCGACTGGGAAGAGATGAACCGCAACATCTTCGACGCCGCGCGCATGCAGAAGGTGGCGATGTCGTTGTTCCCGTTCATCATTGTGCTCGTCGCCGCCCTCAACGTCATCGGCACCCAGGCGGTCGTCGTCCACGAGCGCGCCCGCGACATCGCGATCTTGCGGGCGATGGGGGCCCGCCGGCGGTCGATCGGCGCCATCTTTCTGATCCAGGGCATGGCGGTCGGCCTCATCGGCACCGCGCTCGGATTGATCGTCGGCGGCCTCTGCTGCGTGTTGCTCGACCAGATCGGCTACCCGCTCGACCCCCACGTCTACCTGATCTCACGGCTTCCCGTGCTGATCGAGCCGCAGCCCTTCGTTCTCGCCGGCACCGCCGCCGTCGCGCTCTGCTTCGGTGCTGCGTGGGTCGCCGCGCGCCGGGCCGCCGAACGCGCGCCGGTCGACGGTCTACGGAGGCTGGATTGAGCAGGGGCCTCTGCCGCCACGTCGGTTGCGCGCTCCTGGCATCGCTCGTGGCGGCGTCGTGCGGACGGGCGGCTGACCAGGGCCTGTCGGCAGAAGAGTGGCAGGCGAAGATCGACCGCAAGCTCGACGCCGGCGGCCCCGACGTCCACGTCCACGACCCCTCGGCCGGCGATGGCGCTGGCGGCGCGGGCGACGCCGCACACCAGCACGGCGACAGCGGCGACGGGCACTGCCTGGGCGACAGCGTCTGCGATGGCGCTGCCCACCATGACGGCGACGATCATGACGGCGACGATCACAGCGGCCACGGCGGCGGCGGCCACTGGGGGACGCCAGAGGGCGCCTGCGCCGGTGGCACCTGGTCGACGCTGCACCCGGCGTGCCTCGGCAACGTTGGCTGCACCGCCAACGAGGTGCCGCTCTGCGAATGCACCTGCGCCCTCTGCTGGCAAGACCTCTGCGTTCAGATCGCCTGCAACATTGAGCCAGTCTGCAGCGCGACGGACGCTGACGATGGTGCTGACGCCGACACGGTCGCCGACGCTGGCGCCAAGACCGACGCCGTCGCCGTCGATGGCGCCGCGATCGACGCTGAGGCCGCTGCCGACGCCGACGCCGACGCCGTCGCCGACGCCGACGCCAGCCCAGACTAGATCGACCCAGACGAGACCGACCCGCGCAGCCAGCGCCGGATGCATGGATGCAATGTGTGAGGCTCTTTCATCCGCCACAGCCCTGGCAGACGCTGCAAGCTGCGGCGCATCGCCGCGAGTCGATCGGAGGCCCTGATGCACAGCCCGCTCCCCCGCTCCTCTGTTCGCTGGAGCGGCGCCTCGTCGGCGCGAGTCCACGCGGCGCGAGGGCTCATGCTTGGCCTCCTCGCGGTCACTCCCCTGCTGGGCTGCGCCACCGACGAAGGCGAAGCCGCGGCTGCGCCCCGCTGTGGCGCCGACGCCGAGCCGTGCTGCGCTGGCGCCTCTCCCTGCGCCGCCGGCCTCGGCTGCTCCGCCTCGGTCTGCATCGCGGCGCCCTTCGCCGCGGGCAACGCCTGCGCCGCCGACACCGAGTGCCAGAGCAGCGTCTGCAGCGGCGCCCTCTGCGCCGCGCCCTCGTGCAGCGACAAGGTGCTGAATGGCGACGAAGGGGCGCTCGACTGCGGCGGCAGCTGTCCTGACCGTTGCCCGCTCGCCAGCCCGTGCCTCGTCGCGACGGACTGCGCGCGGGGCACCTGCCTGCAAGGCGCGACCGGCAGTGTCTGCGCGTTCGAGCCCGGTGGCCTGCTCGGCGCTGGCGGCGCGAGCGACGCCGTCGCCTGGACGCAGGTGGCGGGTCCGAGCGACGGCCTCAAGGCGCCGACGGACCTCGCCTTCAGCCCCGAAGAGGGCACGCCTCTGTGGATCGTCGACCGCCAGCGCGACGCCTTCCTCGTCATCCACGACCCGGGCACCGAGAAGGTGAAGAAGCGCACGATCTTGGACATCTCGCAGCACTTCCTAGAGGAGGTGCTCGCCATCTCCTTCGACGGCCACGGCTCCTTCGGCACCTGCGGCGACAACCGCAACGGCTACGGCGGCGCGGCGACTCCAAACGACTTCATGGGCCCGGTGCAGTGGCCGGCCGACCTCGGCCACTACCCGCAGGGCGGCAGCGCACACGAGCAGCACTGGGACATGCTCCACTCGACGCCGCTCTGTGTCGGGATCGCTGGCGTCGGCGACGACCAATTCTACTGTGCCAACGGGCTCATCGGCAGCATCGACTGGTACGACTTCCACGAGCCGCACGTGCCCGGCGGCGACGATCACGCCGACGGCGAGAAGCGACGCTTCCACGACCCCAAATTCGCGATCAAGCGCGTCAAGGGTGTGCCAGCCAACCTCGCCTACGACGCCTCGTCGGAGCTGCTCTACATCGCTGACCCGGGCAACGGCCGCGTGTTGCGCTTGGACCCGAAGGAAGCGACCCACGGCCCCAAGATGCAGTCGTTCCCGCTGGACGGGCAGCTCTTCTCCATGAAGGGCTTCAGCATGACCGCGCTGATCTCGGCCGACCTCGTGATGCCGAGCGGCCTCGAGCTGCACCACGGCACGCTCTACGTCGCCGATCGCGGCAACGGCCAGCTCCACGCCTACGACCTGGAGGGCAAGCACCTGCGCTCGCTGGACACCGGCCTTGGTGCCAATCATCTCGGTGGCTTGGCGGCCGGACCGGACGATCGCCTCTACCTCGTCGATATCGAGGGTCGGCGCGTGCTGCGGGTCGACACCACCTGGTGAGCTTGCCAGCGTAGGCCGTTTCGGGCTATGCCCTCCGCCTTCCTCCGCCTGGCGCCCCGCCGCGCCGGCCGGCGTCATAGGCCGAGATGACCGACGCGCGTACTTTGCTGCCACCGCCACCGCGCCGCTCCCTGCGGGCGTTCGGTTCGACGATTGGCGCACAGCTCCGCGCTGCGCGTGAGATGAGCGGCGCCTCCGTAGAGGCGATCTGCGCCAAGACCCGCCTATCGCGGCAGGTCATCCTCGCCCTGGAGGCTGACCGCTTCGATGAGGTCGGCGGCGACTTCTACGTCCGCGGCTTTCTGCGACAACTGGCGGACCACCTCGGCCTCGACGCCGAGGGGCTCGTCGAGGCGTTCGACGCCCGGCGCATGCCCGGACTGGAGTCGGCGACGTTGCCGGCGGTGCAGACGCCGTCCTGGCTCAGGGACACGACTCCGACCAGCCGTGGCCTCTCGCCGGCGCAGATCTTCTTCCTCATCGTGACGGTCGTCACGGCGGTGGTGTTCATGTTGGCGGCGCAGCGCAAGCGCGAGGGGCGACAGCTCGCCGGCCCCGCCGCCATCAGCGTCCCGGAAGAGCGCGCCTCTGCCCTCAACGGCGGCGCCAACCCGATCGCGGCGCCGGCGGCTGAGCCCACGGCCGAGCCCGCGGCCACGCCGGCAGCCAAGCCGCCCCGGGCTGCGGGCCCACCGACCCCAAGGCGCTCGCCGCGGCGATGAGCGGGGCCGAGCAGCGCGTCGAAGGCGTGCTGGTCCGGGTCCAGCCGGTCGGCGAGGCGGACCTCATCGTCACGCTGCTCAGCGCCGACGCCGGCCGCGTCGAGGCCTACGCCCGCAACGCCCGCGCCTCAACCCGCCGCTTCGGAGGCCGCCTGGAGGTCTTCGGCCAAGGCAGCGCGCGCCTCGGCCGCGCCCGCGGCAGCCTGCCCATCCTCGCCGGATTCGACCCTGGGCCGGCGCTCGTCGGCGGTGACCTCGACTACACCGGCCTGCTGCTCTGCAGCCACGCAGCCGAGCTCGCCCTCGCCTCGTCGCAGCCCGATCACGCCGATCCGGTCCTCCACGCCTGGCTCTGCCGCGTCGTACGGGCGCTCGCGGCCACCCGCGGTGTCGCCGATCCTGCCGCCGCTCGCATCGGCGTCGAGCTCAGCTGGTTGCAGGCGATCGGCGCCGCACCGCCGATTGATCTCTGCAGCAGCTGCGGCACACCGTGGCAAGCCGGCGCGCTCTGGCCGCGACCCCACGACGGGCTGCGCTGTCTGCGCTGCGAGGGCCGCGAGGCCGCAGACATCAGCCTCAGCGACCTGGACCTGCTCGCCGCGCTGGTCCGAGACCCCGGCGTCGCGGGCGGTCAACCGACGCCCCGCGGCGCCCGGCTGCTACGTCAGCGCGTCGCCGGGCTGCTCGACGAGCAGCTCGGCCGGCGGACCCGCAGCGCCAGCGCGCTCGATGGCCTCGTCGCCGCGGTTGTCACCGACGACTGAGCCACGACGATCCGCTGAGCGGCAGCCATTCGGCGGACGGGATCGCCGCAAATTCCAGCCGAAACCCCAGCAACATCCCCGGCACGTCGCGGCAGGCTGCGCCGCATCTTGGCGCTCCCGTCCAGGAAGACCGCTTCAGAGACAAGAAGTTTCATTCGCCCCTGTCGATCGCCGTCGCGTCACCGCCATTGACCGCGCCGGCACGAGGCGCCACCTTGCGCCCGCCCGCCCCGCCATCGCGCTGGCGGTCGCGACCCGGAGGCCGGCGATGGCGACGCACGTAGAGGATTCTGCCAAGGCAGGCGGCCCCCTCGGGCCCCGCGCCTTCGACCCCGATCGCCAAGATCTCGACGACGCCTACCTGCACCTCGACGCCGCTGGTGGCGCCCTGCGCCACGACTATGGCCCGCACGTGCACCTGCTCGCCGATCCGCTGGCGCTGACTTGGCTGGCCCGACTCGGCAGCCCCGAATGTCGGCAGCCAGAGGTCAATCGCCTCGTCACGCTGCTGTACCGCGGGCTGCTGCGCGAGTTCGCCAATCGCGCCTTGCCGCGCAAGCGAGTCGACGCGCCGACCAGGATGATCGGCTTGTCGCCGCGTGGGGTCTTCCGCGGCGAGGTGCTGGATCCAGAGGTCGACGTCACGACGGTCGACATCGCCCGCGCCGGCATCCTGCCGTCGATGGTCTGCTTCGAGGCGCTGTGCGAGATCCTGAACCCTGCGCGGGTACGGCAGGACCACATCTTGATGAACCGCACCACCGACGCCGCCGACCAGGTCACCGGCTCGGCCACCTCCGGCCGCAAGATCGCTGGCCCAGTGCGCGATCGCCTCGTCTTGTTTCCAGATCCGATGGGCGCCACCGGCGGCTCGCTCTCAGAGGCCATGCGCTTTTACCGCGAGCGTCTCGACGGCAAGCCGCGCCGTTGCTTCGCGCTGAACCTCATCGTCACCCCAGAGTTCATCCGCCGCCTGACCGACGACTTCCCAGGCGAGGTCGAGATCTTCGCCTACCGCCTCGATCGCGGTCTCTCCGAACCCGACGTCTTGCGCAGCCGGCTTGGCAGTCAGTGGCACCGCGAGCGCGGGCTCAACGACATCCAGTACATCGTGCCCGGCGCCGGCGGCATGGGCGAGATCATGAACAACGCGCTGCAGTGAGCGGCGGCCAGCCCCGGCACCCGCGCGGCTTGGGTCGGGGCCGGTTCCAGAAATCCGGCAGGAGATCCGAATGATCGAGCGTGTCGAACCCTACCTTGAGGCCGGCCAGATCGCCACCCGCGTCCGCGAGCTGGCGACCGAGCTCAACGAGCTGCTGGCTGGAGCCTCGCACCCGCCGGTTTTCATTTGCGTTCTGCAAGGCAGCTTCCTGTTCTATGCCGACCTGCTGCGCGAGCTGAACTTCCACGTGAACACGGCCTTCCTCGCCGTGTCGTCGTATGAGGGTGGCACCAGCACCACCGGCGCAGTGCGCCTGACACACGATCTGACGATCGACATCGCCGACCGCGACGTCGTCATCGTCGAGGACATCGTCGACACCGGCCTGACCATGTCCTACCTGCTGGAGTTGCTGGAGGCACGTCGGCCGGCTTCGCTGCGCGTCTGCACGCTCCTGCACAAGCCAGCGCGCAAAAAAGTCCACATCCCTCTAGCCTTGGTCGGCTTCACCATCGACGACGTCTTCGTCGTCGGCTACGGCCTGGACTACGATCAGCGCTACCGCAACCTGCCGTTCATCGGCGCCATGCACTTCGACCCGGCGCCTGGCGAGACTGCGCTGAACCTCGGTCACGGCTAAGCCATCGAATGATCGCGAGCAGCGAGACGTGGTTGCGGGTCGAGTGGCTGGGACACGCCGCCTTCGCGATCGCTGGACCCGGCGCCCGCGTGGTCCTCGATCCCCACCGCCCCGGCGCCCTCGGTGGCCGCTTCCGCTTGCCCGCGATCGCCGGCCCATTTGACGCGATCGCCTGCAGCCACGGCCACGAAGACCACGCCGCTTGGACGCCGGCGCTCGGCACCACGCGCTGGATCGAGCGCGACGACGCGGTGGGCGCGCTCCAGCTCCGCTTCCTGGCCGCGGCCCACGACGACTGCGGCGGGCGGCGCATGGGCCTGTCCCGCCTCATCGAGATCCGCTGCGGGTCGCTGCGCGTCGTCCACAGCGGCGACCTCGGCAGCTTCGGTCGTCGCGAGATCGACTTCGCCGCCGGCTGCGACGCGCTGCTGCTCGCCTGCGGTGGGCACTATACGCTGGGCGCCGATGCCGCCGCCGCCTTCGCCCGCGCCGTTCAGCCGCGTCGGGTCGTGCCGATGCACTGCGCCGATCCGTTGATCGATCTCGCGCTGGAGCCTGCAGAAGCCTTCTGCGCCGCGCTCGGTTGGCAAGAGTCGGTCGACACGGCGTTGACGCTGCCTCTGCCGCTCGGCGCACCGCCTTCGGCCATCGCGCGCCTGACGCGCCCTGACGCCACCAGGGAGCCCCAATGATGGAGTCCCCCGCCCAGGCCCCCGCCGACCCGAACGCCGCGCTGGCGCCACCGCCGCTCGATGCCGCCGCGCTCGGCCTCGGTCGCCGCCCGGTGCTGCTCCTCCTCGACGGCTCTTGGGCCCTGTTCCGCGCCTTCTACTCCATTCGCGGCATGCAAGACCCGGAAGGCCGGCCCACTGGCGCCGTCTTTGGCATCCTGCGCCAGCTCGAGGATCTCCACCGCCGCCTGCAGCCGGCCGCTGTCGCGATCTGCTTCGATGAGACCGACACCGGTTTCCGTGCGGCGCTCGACCCGACCTACAAGGCCAATCGCGGCGCGACGCCACCCGAGCTCGCCGACCAGTGGCCGCGGGCCGAGGCGCTGCTAGAGGCCCTCGGGCAGCGCACCCTGCGGCACAGCCAATACGAGGCAGATGACCTGATCGCCACGCTCGCAACCCGCGGCAGCGCGGCGGGCTTCGACGTCGTCATCGCATCTGCCGACAAGGACCTGGGCCAGCTCGTCGCGGACGGCGATCCGCGGGTGGTCCAATACGACCCGGGCAAGGACGTCTGGCTCGACGCCGCCGCGGTCGAGGCGCGCTGGGGCGTGCCGCCGGCGGCGGTCCCAGAGGTGCAGGCCCTGGTCGGCGACGCCGTCGACAACATTCGCGGTGTCGCCGGCATCGGCGCCAAGACCGCCGCCAAGATCATCCGCGAATTTGGCAGCGTAGAGGCAGCCCTCGCGCGCCTCGATGCCATCCGCCCCGACAAGGCCCAGGCAGCGCTGCGCGCCGGCGCACAGGACGCACGCCGCTGCCTCCAGCTGGTCCGCCTGGTCTGCGACGCGGCCATCGTCGATCGCGCCGGTGTCCCGCTCGATCTCGACGATCTGGCGCCCCGCTCCCCAGACCCTACCGCCGCGATCAGCCAGGCACGCGCGCTAGGTTTCGCAGGACTTCTGGAGTGGTTATCTAGGGATGAGGGCACAAAGTGGCCGCCGCCGCGCCGCCGCCGCGCCGCCCCCAGCGCCAAAGTAGCCCGATGACGGCGCGACCCAACGCACAGTCGCCACTTGACAGGTGGCGCAAACCCGTAGAGACTGCGCCCCCCGCGGCCGGACCCTCTCTGGGGTTCGTCCGCAGCCTCCGAGGCGTCACCCGACCAGGGCGACCGTCCCGGACCGGATCGCGTCCGCCGGCAAGTGCGAAAGCAAACTCCCGGCAGAGGCGGTTGCCCCAGTGAGCGCGCAGGGGCAGCACGCGAAGCGGCCGAGGGATCTTCGGAGCCCCGCGCATAGAGGTTGGCCCGCTAGTGACGCCGAGTGCGTCCCAGCGGGCAGTTCGGGCGTGACCGACGCGAGTGACGTCGGCGCGACCAGGCTGGAGACGGCTCAACGCCGCCCCCCAGCCGCGATGGCAGTGTCTGCAGGGTAGCCCGCATCGACCCGGGGCCCGCGAGCAAGGGAAGGACAGACCGATGCCGACGATCAACCAGCTCGTTCGCAACCGGCGCGAGGCCAAGCGCAAGAAGACCGCGGCCCCGGCGCTGCAGTCTTGCCCGCAGAAGCGCGGCGTCTGCACC
>SXNM01000414.1 GCA_005777155.1 Pseudomonadota bacterium
CAGCTTCCACGTGGTCCAAGGGCATGCGACAGCGCGCAGGCCTCGCCGCCGCCTTGCTCAGCGATCCCGAGCTGCTCGTGCTCGACGAACCCACGGACGGCATCGATCCGCTCGGCCGCACCGCGATCCGCCGCGTCATCGTCGAGGCCGCGGCGGCTGGCACGACCGTCTTCCTCAACAGCCACCTCCTGGCTGAGACTGAACAGATCTGCGACCACGTCGCGGTCCTGGCGCGCGGGCGCGTGCTGCTCGAGGGCGCGTTGGAGGGCCTGCGCGCCGTCGATCGGGTGCGAATCCGGGTCCGGGCGCGGGACGACGCCGAGGGCGCCCTCGCGGCGTGGGCGGAGACACACGGACTGCGGGCCGATCCAGCCGGCGACCGACCTGGAATTCAGGCGTTTCTGCTCGATGGTGGTGACGACGAGGCGATCTCCTCGGCGTTGTTGGCGCTGCTGCAGGGGGGCTGGCATGTCTGCGATGTGCAGCGCCCGCTCAAGGCCCTGGAGGCGATCCTCGCTGAGGCCGTCGCCGGCGACGACGCGGAGGAGCGGCCGTGACGCCGGCCCCGCCACCCAACGCCCCCTGGCTCAACATCGCATACGTCGCGGCTGACGTCGTGCGCGAGGCGCTGGCGCGGCGCAGCATCTTGGCCATCCTGGCGGTGCTCGGCCTCGGCCAGGTCGGGCTGCTCGTCGCCCTCGACATCGACGTCGTCGAAGGCGCGGTCGTGTCGTCGCGGCTGCTTGGCGAGCTGATCGATCTGTGCGACGTCGGATCGTCTGCTGGCGAGGCGATGCGGCCTGTCTATCGTTTTCTCGGCCACGCGGTCTTTCACCTCGGCATGATCTTCGGCGTCGTGTCGACGTCCGACCTCGCGGTGCGGGCGCTCTCGCCTGGCCGCGTCGAGCTGCTGCTCTCGTTGCCGGTGCGCCGGGCAGACCTCGTCATCGGCACCTGGTTCGGCGTGATGGCGGTGTCCCTCTCGGGCGCGGTCTTTGCCATCGGCGGCTTCGCGGCGGTCCTCGGTCTCAAGGTCGGCAGCGCCAGCCTGGCGCCGCTCTTTGGCGCCGGCGCGGCCGCGGTCGGGTTCGGCGCGGTGTACGCCGCCATGCTCTTGGCTACGACGCTGGTGCGCTCGGCGGCGCTGGCCGGTGGCGTCGGCATGGCGCTCTACGTCGTCGCCACCGCCACGTCGGCGCGCCATGAGGTGCTGCTTGCCTTCGAGCGCGGCTGGGCGCGCGACGTCGCGGGCGTGCTGTTGGCGCCCTTGCCGCGGCTGCTCGGTGTCGCCAAGGCGGGCGCGGCGCTGGCCGCTGGCGAGGCCCTGGACGGCGAAGAATTGGCCATCGCGCTCGGCACCACCGTGTGCTTCGCCGTGGCTTGCGTGCTCTTGGCCGTCCATGTCGTCCAACGGCGTGACTGGTAGCATCAGCTGGCGCAGCGGCTGGGCGAGGGCGGCGCGGCGGAGGTGAAGGCGATGACGGCAGCGGGCGATGGCGGCGGAGCGGGCGGCGGCGAGCAGAAGAGCTCGGCGCGGGCGCATCAGCTCCGACGGCGGCTGCCGATCTTGTTGGCTGGCCTGGTCGCCCTCACCGCCGCCGTCGTCATCGGCCTGCTAGACGCACCGACGCGCGGCGCTGACATCCGATATCCCCGCGATCGCGACGTGGAGGGTGACGACGCCCCGGCGACGACGTCGGCGGCCAAGCAGCGGGCTCGGCGCGACGGCGCGGCTGCGCCAAGTGAAGGCCCGGTGGGCGAGCGCCTGCAGCTGCCTGGGGCCCTGCCCGCCCTCGCCAGCGCCGGCGGGCGTGAGGCGCTGCGGCGGGCGCTGTCGCCACCTGGCCGCGGGCACCTCCTCATCGACGTCGGCGCCATCAGCCGCAGCGAGCTCGCCCGTCGCATCATGCGCTGCAAGGCGGCGCGGGCAGAGCAGGCGTTCCGGGCCCTGCGCGACGACGTTGGCCTCGACGTCGAGCGCGACATCGACACGGTCGGCATCGGCAGCGACGTCATCGGCCTCAACGGCCGCCTGGAGGGCCTGCGGTTGCCAGAGGGCAAACTCGGCGAGCGGTACGGTGACGACGCGCGGCTGCTCAAGCTTGGCGACGGCGACGGGCGCTACGAGGTGGGATTCATCGGCCAGGGAACGCTGCTCATCGGCGATAGCCGCGCCGCGCTGCTCGCCGCGATCGATCGTCATGAAGGCCGCGCCCCAGCCTCGAAGGACCGCATCGGCCGCGCCGACATCGAGGGCGTCCTGCTGCCGGAAGATCTGCGCGGCTTTGGCAACCGCGACGCCACACCACAAGCCGGCGAGCTCTCCGCCGTCCTGGCGCTCGTGCAGCAGGCCGGACTGCGAATCGACGTCGACGAGCGAGCCCGCATGAGCCTGGACCTCAGCGCCAGCGACCAGAGCCGGGCGGTCGAGATGGCCGGGATGTTGCGCAGTGGCCTGGGCTTGCTGCGCCAAGCGCTGAACATCGAAGGCTCGGCAGAGCTGGCCGAGCTCGTCGACCAGGCGCGGGTCTTCGATCCCGACGGCGGACCGGTCGGCTTTGATCTTGCGGTGCCAGGCGAGTGGGTGCTTCGTCGTCTGGGCTGCGACGCCGACGGGCAGCCACTGGCCGCCGAGGTCGAAGAGACGGCGCCGCCGGAGTTCGGCCAGCCGGGCGAGACCACGCTCGAGGTACGCTCTCCGACCGAGACGTCGGCGCCGTCGCCCTGAGCGCCGCGCCACCGACCTCTTGTGCCCGAAGCCGCCGCAGGCCTCATCGCGTTCGTCGTACAAGCCGCGATTGCAGCGCACCGCCGCCCCTGGCAGCATCCCGCCCCGGCCGTGCCGTCCAGCCGCGGCGAGCAGGCTGCCCGTGACCAGCGACGATCAAGACGCTCTGCCGCCTGGGCAGGTGATCGCAGACACCTACGCCATTGAGCGCTTTCTTGCCCACGGCGGCATGGGGCGCGTCTACGTCGCTCGCGACCTGCACCTAGAGCGGCGGCTCGCGGTCAAGGTCTTGCACCCCGGAATGGTCGGCGACGCCGAGGCGGCGGCGCGTTTTCAGCGCGAGGCCCGCCTGCTGGGTCGCATCGCTCACCCAAACGTCGTCGGCATCCTCGGCTTCGGCCGCCACGCCGACAGCTGGTACTTGGCGATGGAGCTGGTCGATGGCGAGAACCTCGATGAGCTGCTGACTCGGCGGGGACGGCTCGGCGTCGCAGAGGCCATCGGCATCGCCCGCCAGATCGCCGCCGCGCTGGCAGAAGCGCACGCGCTCTCGATCGTCCACCGCGACATCAAGCCCGGCAACGTGCTGCTGCGGACCCTGGCCTCTGGCGGCTTACTCTGCAAGGTCGCTGACTTCGGCCTCGCCCGCGCCCTCGCCGAGTCGAGCCGTGACGCCGAACTCAGCGGCAAGTCGCGACTGCTCGGTACGCCCGCCTACATGCCACCGGAGCAGATCCAAGGCGGTGCGATCGACGGCCGCGCCGACGTCTACGCGCTGGCGGTGCTGGTGTTCAAGATGCTGACCGGCGAGATGCCGATCTGGCGCCAGGGCACGCAGTCGCTGCTGATCGCGCACCTCATCGATCCGCCCGCCCATCTGCCCTCGCTCGATGGGATCGATCCGATCGCGCGCAGCCGCCTGGATGAGGCCTTGCAGCGGGCGCTGGCCAAGTCGGCGGCCGACCGATTCGAGTCGGTGTCGGCCTTCGCCGACGCGCTGTGGGAGGCCGCGGGCGGCGGTGGCGAAGAGGGCGCAGGCAGCCCTTGCGCGGTGTGCAACCACGGCAACCCCAAGGACGCTGGCTTCTGCGGCGCCTGCGGGGCCGCGTTGCCGCTCGCCGCGTGCCCTGCTTGCGCCGCCCGCCGGAACGGCGAGCGCTGGTTCTGCGTCGCTTGCGGCACCAGCCTGCGCGCGCCATCGCGTTGGCTGCTCGAAGACGTCGCCACGGCCCGACGTCAGCCGGTCGCTGCGGTGGTCGTGGCGCGCCTCACCGCCTGCACCGGCGAAGCGGCGGTGGCCGACGCCGGCCGCTTCGTCTCGCTGGTCGAGCGCGAGGGCGGGCGGCCGCTGTCTGTGCTCGGCGGCGAGTGCGTGGCGGTCTTTGGCCTCGGCGGGATGCGCGACTCCGAGCTTGAGTCCGCTGTTGACGCCGCGGCGTCCTGGCTGCGCGAGACCCGGGCGACGGAGGGAGAGGCGGCCGGGGCGTCATCGGCGGGCGTCGGCGTGTCGTTTGGCGAACTGCTGACCCGCGGTCAAGGTGGCGCATTCGGCATGCAGACGGTCCTCGGCGCCCCGATGGAGGCTGCCCGTCGCGCCGCCGCCCTGGCTCATGGCGACGTCATCGCCGACGGCCCCGCCTGGCGGGAGCTGCGCCGCCGCTTCCACGGCACGCCGCTCGCCGGCCCCGAAGGTCCGCCGACCGCCGCCACGTTGGCGTCGATGCTGCCCCGCAACCTCCCCTCGGGCATGACCGCGCCCGGCGACGCGCCCATTTGGGTCCGCATCGGCGCCAAGCACGAGGCGCTCATTGAGCGCGCCACAGCCACCGACGGCGGTCGCCACCTAGTCGGCCGCGACGACGAGCTGGCTGACCTCGCCGCAGCCGCCCGCAACGCCGCCCGCCGTCGCCAACCGGCCGTGGTGGCGCTGATCGGCGACCGTGGCGCGGGTCGCAGCCGACTGCTCAGCGAGGGTGTGCGCGCCTTGGCCGAGGGTGGCTGGCGCGTGCTCGCCACGACCTGCAGCGCCTTCGCCGCCACTCCTTGGCAACCCTTCCACGATCTTCTGCGCGCCCAGCTGCCATCTGCCGCCGGCCGGACGACCCTCGGATTGCAGCTGACCGCCCTGCCCGGCTTACAGGTCGACGGCGAGAGTCGGGCCCGCCGTCACGTCGAGCTGCTGCTGCGCCTCGTCGGCGGCAGCTCCGAGCGCACGGTCGATCTCCAGAAGGTGCGTCCGGCCAACGAGGCCGACGAGTCCGCGGCGTTCGAGGCCTATACGGCCTTCTTGCGCGGCGCCATCGGCCAAGGCCCCGCCGTCCTCGCGCTCGATGACGTCGACCTCGCGCGGCCTCAAGGGGTGGCCATGCTGGCGTTCGCCGTGCGGGCGCTCGCCGACATCCCGCTCCTGGTGGCCGTCACCAGCACCCGCGAGGCCGCCGGCGCCGTGCTCGACGCCCTGCCCGTCTCCGCCAGCCGGCTTTCAATCGTCGACGTCGGCCCCTTCGACCCTGAGACCAGTCGTGAATTCGTGCGGGCGCTGCGCGATGGACGACCGGTCTCGCATTCGGTGGCACAACGGCTGCACGACTTCTCCGGCGGCCGCCCGGCGCTTCTGGAGGAGGCGGTCGAGGCATTGCATGACTCCGGGGTGCTGGACCCTCTCGGCGCCGACGCCGCGGCCCCAGCGGTCGACAGCCTCGACGAGGCCCTGGAGCGTGGCCTCTCGTCCCTGGTCCTCGACCGAATCGGCCGCTTGCCGCCCGCCGAACGGACGATCCTGGAGGCGGTCGCGCTCTGCCGCGACGCGACGCCGCACGACCTGCTCTCCGCCATGCTCGGCCGCAACGTCGGCGGCGATGAGCTCGACCTGCTCGTCCGCCGCGGCCAACTTCGGGTCGTCACCCCGGCGCGATTCGCCAACCAGCGCGAGGTCGCGCTGCGCCAGGCCGTGGTCGCCGAAGTGTTGGCGACGTCTCTGCCGGCGGCGCGCTGCCGCGAGATGCACCAGCGCGCCGGCGAGTGGCTGCTGGCGTGGCGCGGTCCCCGCCCCGCGGGCCTCGGCGCCCTGCTGGCCCGGCACCACTTGGGCGCCGGCGACGTGGCTGCCGCCAGTGGCTTTCTGCTCAAGAGCGCCCAGGAGTCCCTGCGCGCGCTCGCCAACCAGGAGGCGTACGGCGTGCTCGCCATTGCCATCGAGACCGCCCGCGACTGGTACGAGTCGAGCGCCGCTGCTGAGGCGCGGTCGGTGTTGGTCGAGGCGCTGCTGCTGCGCGGCGACCTCGCCACACGCCTCGGGGCCCTCGACGACGCGGCGAACGCTGCCCGTGAGGCCGAGTCGCTGGCGCCAGACCTCGGCGGCGCCGCGGGCGCCCTGGCCGGCGCGAGGGCGGCGCTCGTGCGCGGCGACGTGGCGGTCCGCCGCGGCGAATATGACTCCGCGATCAGCGCCTTCTCGGCGGCCGAGGTGGTGCGCAGCCGCGGAGCGTCGGGCGCCGGGCTCGCTGCGTTGGCCACGGCCTTACACGCGATGGTGCTGCTGCGTTGCAAAGACGCCGCGACCACGGCCGCCTTCGCCGTCTCTGGCCTGCAGCGTTTCGCCGAGGCCGCGCCGACGCCGGACATCGAGAACGCGCTCGGCCGCCTGGAGACAGTGCTCGGCCACCTCGCCGCCAGGGCGCGCGACCGCGAGGGGGCGACGACACGCTACCTCGCGGCGCAGCAACGCTTCTCGCGCGGCGGCGACCGCATCGGCGCGGCGATGTCGTACGTCTCGCTGGGCAACGCCGCCTTCGTCGCCCGCGACCTTGCCGCGGCCGAAGAGCACTACCGCGAGGCCGGTCAGGCGTGCGAAGCCATCGGCTACGCGCAAGGCCTAACCGCAGCGCGCACCAACCTCGGCAACGTCCTCCTCGACCGCGGCGCCATCGAGGCCGCGCTGGTCGAGCTCACAGCCGCCGAGCAGGCGCTCCGGCGCATGGCGGCGGTCGATTTGCTGCCCGAGACGCTGCGCCTGATCGCGCTCTGCCGACTGCGGCGCGGCAACCTCGCCGGCGCCATGAGCGCCGCCGCCGAGGCCGTCGGAATTGCGCGCAAGATCGGCAGCGTTCGGATGGAGGAGGCGGCGGTCGCGGCGCTCGATGAGATCGAGGCGGCGAGCCTCGACGAGCCCTCGGCAGACACCATCTTCGCCGGCGAAGACGGCTCCGCAGCGGCGATCCATGCAGCCAAGCCGGCCCTGAATCGGTGAGAGGTCAGCCGGACTCCGCCCGGAGTGACTGACCGCGTCGCGACGGCCCAACGGGCGGCGCCGGCGGCGGCGACAGCGGCCTACGGAGCCCGCTGCACCGTCAGCGACAGGCCACCACCTGGGCGCGCGCCCATGCGGACGCCGCGAACCGTCTGCGGGCGCGGTGAAGCCTGCTCGCCGCCCCTCGCACGGCCGACCGACTGCGCCGTTGAAGGCCGCGGGTGTTCGCGACGTTGGGCCGCATCCGGCCACAGCGCATCGCCCAGATTGACCGCAAGGGCGCGCCCGCACTGCCTTGCATTGCACTGGCGCGGCGTCGGCGTGTGGAGTACCTTACCAGCTGTGCGTCGCGCTCTTCGAGGGCGCTACTGCGCGAAATGGGGGTCGAGATGGCGAGATGGACGACGGCGAGCTCAGCATGTCGCCGCTCAGCGCTGGCCGGGCTGGGGTTGCTTCTCTGCGCCTGCGGGTCGCCGACGCCGGCGCCGGGCGGGGATGGCCAGGGCTTTGGCGGGCTGGACATTGGCCAGGGCGGCGGTGGCGGCGGCGCCGAGACCAGCCAAGGCGCCGAGACTGGCGACATCGGCGGCGCGGGAGAGGCTGACGGCGACGTCTCCGCGGCGGTGGACACCGGCGACGGCGGCGCGGGCGGCGCAGACACATCGGGCGGCGGCAGCGACGCAGGCAGCGGCGGCGACGCCGTGGCCGACGGCGCCGCGGATACCGCTGGACCAGACAGCGCAGGCAGTGAGGACACGGGCTTCGACACCAAGCCCGTAGGCCCGGTCTGCGGCAAGCCGAGCGACTGCACGCCGCACAAAGACACGCCGCACTGCAACATCCTCGACGGCGAGTGCGTCGCTTGCGTCGTCGACACCCACTGCAAGGCCGGAATGCAATGTCAGTCCGGCACGTGCGTCGACATCTCGTGCAAGCCGGGCAGCACCACGTGCTCCAACAACTTCCTCGCCACTTGCAAGGCGACCGGCGCTGGCTGGACCCTATCGAATTGCCCAGACGCGGCGCCCTATTGCATCACTGGCAGCTGCGCGCTCTGCGTGCCGGACGAGGTGTTTTGCGCCCCGCCCGCGGCCGGCAAGACCGAGAGCAAGACGGTGCTCAAGTGCAACGGATCCGGCACAGACGCCGACTTCGTGCTCACCTGCGGCGGCTCGACGATCTGCCAAGAGGGCAAGTGCCAAATCTGCACCGCCGGCCTGAAGATGTGCGAGGGCGGCAAGGCGATGGCCTGCAACCCCGAGGGCACGGGCTGGGATGTGAGCAACGACTGCGCCGCCAAAGACCTGGCTTGCCTCGGCGGCCTCTGCGTCGATCCGTGTGGCAGCGACGTCAAAAGCAACACCAACGTCGGCTGTGACTATTGGGCGGTCGATCTCGACAACGCTCAGGTGCCGTGCGGCCCCAAGCTCTGCGACGCCCACAACCAGCAGTACGCCGTCATCTTGAGCAACACCCGGCCCAAAGCCGCCGAGGTCACCGTCACCACCAGCACCGGCAAGCAGTCTAAGTACGTCGTGCCGCCAAACGGCCTGCAGGTGCTGAATTTGCCGGATCCGGCGTGGGGTCTGCCGGCGCCCATTCAGGTCGACGGCACCGGGATCGGCCCTAACGCTTACCGAATCAAGGCCAACGTGCCAATCGTCGCCTACCAGTTCAATCCGCTCAGCAACGTCGGTGTGTTCTCCAACGACGCCAGCCTGCTGCTGCCCTCCAACGGCCTCGGCACCGACTACTTCGTGATGTCGCGTCAGCAGAACTTCAACAACCTGCGCGGCAGCATGACGGTGGTCGCTACGGCTGAGGGCACGACGGAGGTCGACTTCATCGCCAGCTGCAAGACGCTGCCAGGCAAGGGCATTCCCGGATTAGCGAAGGGCCAGACGATGAAGTTCTCGCTGCAGCAGGGCGAGGTGCTGAACATCGAGACCAATGAGCTCGGCGCCGACCTGACCGGTAGCCGCGTCAAGGCGAGCAAGCCAGTGGCCGTGTTCGGTGGCAGCGAGGGCAGCAACGTTCCGGACACCAACCTCTGCGTCATCGCGCCCGGCGCCAACCAGGGCAACTGCAAGAACCAGAATTGGCCGTGCACCAGCAACGCCGACTGCCCGGTGACCTGCTGCGCCGACCACCTGGAGGAGCAGCTCTTCCCGATCAGCCAGTGGGGCACGACCTACCTCGCCACCAAGCTGCAACCGCGCGGCGCAGAGAAGGACGTCTGGCGTGTGGTGGCGTCGCAGGACAACACCGTGATGAGCACCGACCCGCCCCAGAGCGTGCTGCCAAAGCTCAACGCCGGCGAGTGGTTCGAGTTCGAGTCGGGGGGCGACTTCGTGCTCGTGGCCAACAAGCCCGTGATGCTCGGCCAGTTCATGGCCAGCGCCAACGCGCCCGACCCCGCCAACGACACCTGCTCCGCCAAGTTCTCAGGCAGCAAGGTCTGCGAGCACCACTTCACGTCGCTTGGCGACCCGATCATGTGCATGAAGAACGCCGACTGCCCGAATATCAAACAGCCCGACGACGCCAAGACCGGCGATCCGGCCTTCATCATGACCGTCGGAGCCGACCGTTACCTGACCAAGTACGTCTTCTTGGTGCCAGACAAATACAAGCAGAGCTTCGTCAACATCATGGGCCCAAAGTCTGCGTCGGTCCTCATCGACGGCCAGCCCGTGCCGCCCTCTAGCTACTCGATCTTTGGCAGCGGCCAGTGGAAGGCGGCGCGCATCGCCATCGGGCCCGGCCAGCACGTGCTCGACAGCAGCGAGGCGGTCGGCGTCATCGTCTACGGCTACGACCAGTACGTCAGCTACGGCTTTCCGGGCGGCACCGCGCTCTAAGGCCAGCGGCACGCGGCGCGACGGCGACCGCAGCCTCCCTCCCTACCCCGAGCCACGAGGATCTGTCATGGCCGACCCCCACGTCGCGGCCTTCGAGCGCTGGCGCGGCACCGATCGCTACATCGCCGATCCCGGACTGTGCGCCACAGTCAACGTCGCCATCGCCCTCGGCAGGCCGCTGTTGATCAAGGGTGAGCCAGGCACCGGCAAGACAATGCTCGCCGAGGCGATCGCCGAGGGGCTCGGCCTGCCGCTCCACCGCTGGCACGTCAAGTCGACGACGCGCGGCATCGACGGCCTGTACGTCTACGACGCGGTGGCCCGCCTGCAGGACAGCCGGTTCCAAGACCGCGATGTGCGCGACATCTCGCAGTATATTCGACTCGGCCCGCTCGGCTTGGCCTTCGATTCGCCGGGCCGCTCAGTGGTCCTGTTCGACGAAATCGACTAGGCAGACCTCGAATGCCCACACGATCTTCTGCATGAGCTCGTCGCGATGCGCTTCGTCATCGCCGAGACTGGCCGCGAGGTCGTGGCCCGAGAGCGGCCGATCCTCGTCATCACCAGCAACGCCGAGAAGGAGCTGCCAGACGCGTTCTTGCGCCGCGCAGTCTTCCACTGCATCGACTTTCCAGACGAAGAGCGTCTGCGCGCCATCTGCCGCGTGCACCACCCGGAGGTCGAGGAGCGCCTGCTGGCGGCGGCGCTGCGGCGATTCTTGGAGCTGCGGGCGGTGCGCGACATGCGCAAACGCCCATCCACCTCAGAGCTGATCGACTGGATCGCTGGCCTGCGGGTCGCCGGCATCGATCCGGAGCGGCTCGAGCGCTCCCTGCCCTTCCTCGGGGTCTTGGTCAAAGACGAGACAGACGTCGGCAGGGTGACGCGGGCCACCGAAGCGCGCGCCGCGGCCACCGGGTCCAAGACCACGGCCGAGGACGGGCGGCGTTGGGGCCGCACCTAGCTAGCCCGCGCCGCCCACCGAGGGACGAAGCGAGCGAACGCTGGCCGCAAGGGCGCGCCAGGCCGCCACAGGAGCTGCGTGTTCACAGCCTTCCACACCATGCTGAGGACGGCTGGTCTGCGCGTCGGCGTCGGCGAGTGGTTGGCGCTGAACGAGGCCCTGGAGCGCGGCGCCATCGCGCCCTCTCTCGGCGAGTTCTACCACGTCGCCCGGGCGATCTGCTGCCGCGATGAGGCCGACTTCGACCGCTTCGACCAAGCCTTCGCCGCCACATTCGAGGGCGCGGCGCTGCCGCCCGGCGCCGACGACCGCCTGCGCGCCTGGTTGGACGCGCCCATCGAGCGCCCGCCGCTGACCGACGAGGAGCTGGCTGCCCTGCAGCGCTTGGATCTCGACGCCCTGCGCCAGCTCTACGAAGAGCGCCTGCGTGAGCAGCAGGAGCGCCACGACGGCGGCGACCGCTGGATCGGCACGGGCGGTAAGAGCCCCTTTGGCCAGGGCGGCCAGCACCCGACCGGCATGCGCGTCGGCGAGGGCGCGCAGGGCCGGGGTTCGGCCGTCGCTGGCGCCCGGGCGCGCCGCTTCGCCGAGTACCGCAGCGATCGCGTCCTCGACACCCGCGCCATCGCAGTCGCTCTGCGCCGCCTGCGTCGCCTCGAGCGCCAGAGCCGCCGCCTCGAGCTCGACGTCGATCGCAGCATCGAGGCTACGGCCCGCAACGGCGGCGAGATCGAGGTCGCGCTGCGCCCCGAGCGGCGAAACCAGGCGCGCGTCGTCCTGCTCCTCGACTCAGGCGGCTCGATGGAGCCCCACACCCGCGTCGTCGAGGCGTTCTTCTCGGCGCTGAAAAAGGGCGGCGGGCTCCGCGAGCTGCGGATCTACCACTTCCACAACTGCGTGTACGATAAGCTGTTCACCGACATGAACCGCTTTCAGTTCCAGCCGATCGAGGACGTGTTGCGCAACACGGCGCCACACACCCACCTCATCGTCGTCGGCGACGCCTGGATGGCACCCTACGAGCTGCTCGCCCCGCACGGCTCCATCGAGATGATCACCAACGATCCGACGCCGGGCCTCGAGCGCTTGCAGCAGCTGGCGCGGGTCTTTCCTCGCTGCGCTTGGCTCAACCCAATCGGCGAGCGCTACTGGCAGTCCGATACGATCGCGGCGGTGCGCTCGACCATGCCGATGTTTCCGCTGACCGTCGATGGAATCGTCGAGGCGGTCGCTGTGTTGTTGGGACGGCGCAAGGAGCGGGCCGGCGGCTCGGGTCCTCGCGCCCTCTGGAGCCGGGCCAGCCGCCCGCTGGGAGCCGCGTGAACGCTTTCAACGTCATCGACCTCGATCTCGCCGGCGCCGACGCGCCGCACGCTAACGCGGTCGCCGCCAGCCGCCAGGGCGCTCGCCCCGTGGTGGGTCGGCGACTCGCCTTGACCGGCAGCCTGTGCCTGAGCCTGCTGGCGCGAGTGGCCTCCGCCCAGCCAGGGCCGGCGGCTACCCAGGTCGTCGCGGCGCCTGATGGCACGGTCGTCGACGCCCCGGTCGCAGCCCAGACCACGGCGCCGCCGACAGTGGACGCCGACCCGGCACAGTTCGAGGACGGGCGGCCCATCGCCGGCGTCGAGAGCCACGTCCGGGTGTGGCACAAGGACACGGCGCTGGCGCAGAAGGCCGTGGCGCGGGCGCTCGGGGAGCTGGAGCGCGTCCACGCCAAGCTGGCGGCGGACATCCGCACCTCGGAGGTAGCGACCATCAACCGCGCCGCCGATCGCGAAGAGGTGCTGGTGAGCGCCGAGACCGTCCACCTGCTGTCGCGGGCACAAGAGCTGTGCCGGACCAGCGGCGGCGCCTTCGACGCCAGCGTTGGCAGCTACGACTACCTGTGGAATTTCCGACGCCGGCCCGCGGTGCGCCCGCTCGACACCGAGTTGGCGGCGAGGCAAGCGATGGTCGGCTGCGACAAGCTCGTGCTGAAGCCGGACCGCATCGTCCGGCTGATGACGCGTGGCACGCGGCTGCGGCTCGATGATCTGGCGCACGGCGCGGCGATGGAGGCGGCAGCGCGACAGCTGCGCCAGGCGGGTATTGAGAACTTTCGCATTCGCATCGGCGCAGACGTCTACGTCGCAGGCCGCACGGGGCAGCGCCATTGGTACGTCGCGGTCCGCCACCCCGAGAACCCGCGCCGCGATCTGGTCCAGCTCTACCTGACCAGCCACGCGGCGGCGACCCGGCACCGCGCCGAACACTCGTTCTACAAGGACGGTGTGCGTTACCACGACGCCATCGACCCGCGCACGGGCAAGCCTGCGGGCGGCGTGGTGCTGGCGACTGTCATCGGCGTCGACGCCGCCCAGGCCGATGGACTCAGCGCTGCGGTGTTTGTCCTCGGCCCCCAAGCCGGTATCGCCCTGCTCGACCGCATCGACCGCGTCGAGGGCTTCGTCGTCGACACGAAGGGCAAGGTCTACGCCAGCCGGGGCATGGCCGACTTTGCCCGACTGCCCGAGCGCATCGACCTGTGACCGCCATCGCGGCGGCCGATCCTTCGCCTTGGACGCCGCAGGCGTGCGCCGAGGATCTGCTGGCTCGCTGCGAGGACGCGATCGTCGCCGGGGTGAGCGACGCCGCCTTGCTCGAGGCGCTCGCCGATGAGGGGCTGCGCCCGAGCACCGTCGCGGCGCTCGTGGCGGCGATTCGGTGCGATCTGGCAGGGCCTAACGAGACGCAGGTCGCCACGACGGCGGCGCCCTCAGACCGCGGCGCCGAGGGTGCCCACCACGTCGCGCTGGAGCTCGACCTCTGGCGTCTGCGCAGCGGGCTGCGCGCTCAGTCGGCGCCTTGGCGAATCGATCCCGAGCGCCGTGACGCGCTGCAGAGAGCCTTCGTCGATGGCGGGCTGCCGACCGAACTCGCAGCCGACCTCGTCGACGACATCGCCGCGGTGGAGCGCGCGATGCACGTCGGCTTCGCCCACCGCCAGCGTCGCCTGGGTCTGCAGGGCATGGCGGTCGGCGTCGGCGGCGCGGCGGTCATGGCGCTGGCGGGATCGGCGCCCGGCGCGGCGCGCTGGCACCTCGTGACCGCCGCCGCGGCCGCAGGCCTCGCCACGTTCGCCTTCTTCCTGTGGCGGCAGGCGCGGGCCCGC
>SXNM01000415.1 GCA_005777155.1 Pseudomonadota bacterium
CCTGGCTTCAGCCGCCAGCCTCGCGTCGGCGGCCGCCTTGGCGTCGGCGGCGAGCTTGGCCTCGGCAGTGCGTGCGCGAGCCTCCGCCGCCGCCTGGGCCTGGCGCGCCGCCAACGTCGCGGAAGACTCCTGTGCTGCCATCGGCAGCGAGCCGCCGCCCGCCGAGTTTGGCGCGTTGGCTGGCTCAGCCGCCACACTCGGAGGCGCCCCTGGGTCCGGCGTCGGCGCGGCCATCGGACCGGCTGCCGCTGGGGCGGAGCCTTGGGGGCTGGGCTCGGGCTGCGCGGCAGCGCCGTCGAGCGGGGCCGAGGGCGTGAGCACCACTACCAGCGAGACCATCGCGGCCACCAGGACGGCGGCCGCAGCGCCCAGCCACAGCGGAGAACGCCCGGCAGGCGCAGTGGGCGACGCGACCGCGCTAGGCCGCCGCTGTGGGCCGACGCTGGCGATGGCGCCGGTCTGGCCGCCATCCTGGGGCGCCTCCGTCAGGCCGGCGACCGCGGCCGTGCGTGCCACAGCGTCATGGTCGAGGGCCGCGCCGTCAGCCACGCCCCGCCGGAGAGCGCCCTCTGGCGAGGCCAGCGTCTTCTCCAACTCGATGGCGAGCGCTGCGGTTGACTGCGGCCGCAGCCGCGACTCCTTCTCGAGGCAGCGCAAAACCAAGCGCTCAAGGGCCGGTGGCACCGTCAGCCCAGGCACTCGCTTCGACGGCGGCACCGGCGGGTCGTTGATGTGGCGCACCAGCACATTCATCGGCTGATCACCCTCGAAGGGAACCGTGCCGCAGAGACCCTCGTACATCAGCACGCCGAGGGCGTAGATATCCGACCGCGCGTCGAGCGGCTTGCCGAGGGCCTGCTCGGGCGACATGTAGGCCGGCGTCCCCATGATCATGCCAATTTCGGTCAGCTTCTCGTCACCTTCCCCCGACTCTGCGACCTTGGCCGCGATGCCGAAGTCGAGCACCTTGACGAAGTCCGGCTTGCCCGCCATCGGCAGCAGCATGATGTTCTCGGGCTTCAGGTCGCGGTGGATGATGCCCTGCTCGTGTGCCTCGGTCAGCGAGTGGCAGATCTGCGTCATGATGTGGATCACGCGCGCCGCCGGGAGCCGATCCTCCGCGTCGAGCAAGGCCGCAAGGGTTTGCCCCTCGAGGAATTCCATCGCCAGGTACAGCGCGTGGTCGGTGTGGCTGCCAAAGTCGAACAACCGAATGGTGTTGGCGTGGCGGAGCTTGCTAGCCGCTTTGGCCTCGCGGGCGAACCGCTTGACGTGCTCCTCGCTCTGAATGTGTTCGCTCTTGAGCACCTTGACCGCGACGACCTGGTCCATCGCCAGCTGCACGCCACGATACACGGCGCCAAAGCCGCCGATGCCGATCACGGCGTCGAGGCGATATCGGTCCGCGATCACGGTGCCCGGAGCGTACGTGGCGGCCGCGTTGTTGACTGGGATAGTCGTCGCGCCGTCGTCAGGACAGACGGTCGCCTCGGTGTGGTTGGCGCAGCGGGGACAGATCCGCATCGAGGCTCCGGAGGTGGCGCAGCCTGCAGGCTAGCCAGGCCCGAATGATAGCACGCCGACCGGCGTCGCTCAAACAAACTGCCACCCTGGCGGCGAGGTGTGCACCGGCATGCGGTCCGCCCCGTCTCCCCAACTTGGCCCCCTGGCTCTGGCCGTTGACACTCCGCGACCCCGCGTTACCGTTGCAGGGGGGCACGCCACGGCCGACCGACGGTCGTCAGGCCATGCACGTGAAGACGAGGGACCCATGCCGACTTATGACTACCGCTGCCCCGATTGCGGCGGCACCTTCGAGGTCTTCCAGCGCATCACCGCCGCTGCCGAGGCGACCTGCCCGGCCTGCGGAAGCCAGGGGCCGCGCCGGCTCATCTCGGGCGGGACCTTTCACCTCAAGGGCGGCGGCTGGTACGCCACGGACTACAAGGACACCGGACGCACGGCGAGCGCCCCGAGCCCCAGCAGCGGCGGCGAGGCCGCGCCCGCGGAGGGTGGCTGCGGAGCCCCCGCCTGTGGGACCGGCGTGTGCGCCGGCGCCGCCCCGACCGCCGAGGCGTGAGGCCACGAAGCGAAACGACCGCCCGTCACGCCCTGAGCCGCCTCAGCGCCGAACGGTGGGGTTCGGCAGCTGTCCACGCGGAATCGACACTTGCACCTTGTCGAGGTCGTCCAGCGACATGTCCCACTCGGCCAGGGCGGCCTTTACGGTCAGCAGCGCGTCGCGCTTGCGTTCGTCTGGCGGCTGCGCAGCCGGCGGTGCGGCGCCTGCGCTCGATGGGTTCGGCGCCGCGCTGTTGAGCAAGCCCGCAAGCTTGGTGGTCGCCATCCTCAACTGGCGCACGCCCGCGACGGCGATCTGCTGCTGAAAACGCAGCGCCAGCGGGCTAGACGCCGCCAACAAGCGCCCAAAAACGTCGCGATTCAGCTCGAGCGCGACCGTCTCCACCGTAGCGCGGACCGTCGCCGAGCGCGGTGACCGGTCGACCAACGCCATCTGGCCGACCATCGAACCAGCGCGCAGCGTCGCCAGCGATTTATCCTTGCCGTCTACCGACTTGGCGACGTCAACCTGGCCTCTCGCGATCAAATAGCACGACTGGCCGTGCTGCCCCTCCCGGCAGAGCGGGTCGCCAGCATGGTACAAGCGCGCAGGTGCGACGCTGGCCAGCAGCTTGAGCTCGGCGTTCGAGTAGTCGCGTAGGGCGTCGAGTGAGCGCAGGTCAATGGTCGGCATCGGAGTGCCCTCAGCTGTGCCCCACGGGTCAGCGCTTGATCTTGTCCCAGATGCGGCCAAAGAACGCGCCGGTGTGCTGAGCCTCGGGCAGCGGCGCTTGCAGCATGACCTTCATTTGGGCGAGGTTCATCTGGGTGTTGGGGTTCAGCTCGCTGTCGATGCGCTTGTTGACTTTGCGCAAGCGCCTGGTGATGTCGCTGATGATGGCGCCGACGATGGCGGCCGAAGCCGTCGGCGCCGTCCGCCGCAGGCCGATCAGGTCGGCGCGTGACAACTGCAGGAGGTCGCAGTCGGTGGCAGCGATGACCGAGGCCGAGCGGGGCGCCGGGTCGATCACCGCCATCTCACCGACGACCTCGCCGCTCTCGACCTTGCCGACCGTCGCGCTCTTGCCATTGATGTCGGTGACCTCGACTCGGAGGATTCCCTCGACCACGACCAGCAACGTGTCACCGGTCTCGCCCTGAGCGAACACGCGGTGGCCCGAGCTCACTTGCTGCCGGCGCATCGCCCGCTGAACGATGACGCGATCTGCCGGCGTGAGGCCTCGGAAGAGCTTGATTGTGCCGAGGATCTGCTCTGCGGTCGCGGGTGGCGCATCTGGCTGCATACGAACCCTTGGGCGGTGGAGGCAGGGTCGAAGGTGGAAAAGCGCACCGCCGAGTCTCCTGCACTCAGGAGCCTAGCACAGCGTTGGAGCGACGCCAGATCCACGCGCAGGTCGCCGCGAGCTCGCCGAGCAAGGCCTTGCCGCCGGACCTTATGCCGGTGTCCGTCGCGCGTCTTGCACCCAGCGGCGGGCGCGGCGATCCTGCACGACGTGATCAGCGCCTCACCCCCCTCTGCCCCTGCCTCGCTGTGCATCAGCCTCCTAGCAATTCTCATCGCTTGCGTCGCGACCCTCGGCTGTGGCGAACAGGCCCGCTGTGCCGACGGGGCCTGTCCATTCGCGATGCGCTGTGAAGTCGCCACCGGCCTCTGCGTCGACGTCGTCGCCGAGTCCGCAGGCTCTGGGCCGATCTTCGCCGGCCGCTGGAGCTTGCTCGCACTGGACGGCGCACGCATCGCCAGCGTCGGCTACGACGTAAAGCGCCGCGGCCTGGTGTGGGCAGAGCGCGACGGCAACAACGTCCGCCAGAACCTGCTCGCGGGCCCCGGCGCTGGCGATGATGGCCCCGCTGGCGAGGTGTCGAGCGCCGCGGTTGACAGCAGCGGCAGGGCGCACATGGTCTGGCTGCGGCGAAGCGACGGCAGCGCTTGGTATGGCCGCGTCGATGACGAGGGCGTCGAGCGCGCCGCGCTGCTCTTGCCAGGAGACCTGCGCTTGAGCGAACGCTTCGCCGTGACGACACAGGCCGGAGAACCAGTTCTGGCGTTTGTCGCCACCGGCGGCGGCGGTGTGCGCCTCGGCCGCCGCGCCACCGACGGCGCTTGGTCCGTCGAGTCCGTTCCGCCGCCGGCCGCCACCGCTGCGGGTGGGCCCGGCATCGAGGGTGACCTGGCCATCGTGGCGGACGCCGGCTCAGTCGCGGTCGCCTGGTACGATCCAGTCGGCGGTGACCTCATCGTGGCCTCTCGCGCCGCGATCTGGCAGGTGTCGCGAGTCGCTGGCCGCAATGGCGTGACCGGCGCCGACGAAGGCGACGCGGGCTCGCCCTGCCAGCTGGCACGTGACGCGCTCGGCGGACTCGTGGTGGCGTGGCGGGATCGCAGCCGCAACCGCGTCGAGTGGGCCCGATCGGCCGGCGGTAGCATCGCCCGCGCGACCGTCACCGATGGCTCCTACGTCGATCCGGCGCTCGGCGTCACCCGCCGGCACACCGTCGGTACTGCCCTCGACGCCGTCATGCTGGCCAATGGTCGCCTCGCCATCGCCTGGCAGAACGCCAGCAGCAGCCGCGTTGAGCTCGCCGTGCAGGGCCCCGGCGGCGGGCTGCAGCGCCAGGAGCTGCCGACGAGCGGGCGGACCCAGCTACGCCCTCGCCTGTTGCCCAGGGTCGACGGAGGCTTCTGGCTCGGCTGGCTTGAGCTTGAGCCCGCGCTCGGCGGCGGACGGCTCGTGTTGTGGAACGGCGCAGGCCTGGCGGGCGCGCCGTGACGGGCGAACACCTGCGCGGCCGGCTCGGCGTCGTCGGACACGCTGTCCTCTTGGCCGCATTAGGGTTGGCTTGCGCTGAGGTGGAGCCCCTGGCCGCGCCGCTCCCGGCCGCCATGCAGCAAGACCGCGCAGTTCACGCGGTGCTCGACCACGGCTCGCTCCAGCAATTCGCCAGCGCGGTGCGGGTCAAAGCCGGTAAGATGCAGAGCGTCGCGCTGCCACCTTGGCAAGGCGGCGCCGACGTCGCCAAGGTCGCAGCCGCCAACCTGACCCTGACGCTGGGTGAGGGGACGGTTTCATTTGGCGTCATCCAACAGATCGTGCTGAGTTTTCCGGTGGCGATCTCCGCGCAAGCCCTGGTCGTCCAGGTCGACGGCGCTGCGGCCTGCGCCGTCCAATATGCGCCCACCAGCGCCGTGTTCGCCTTTGGGCTCCGCTTTGGACGCGACGCGCTCGGCGACGTCGATGTCACGCTGTCGCAGCCTCCGGCGCTCTCGATCGCCGCTGGCGCCATCGCCGCCGGGCCCTGTCTCGCCTCCGCCAGCGCCGCCGCGCTGGAGGGCGTCATGACCGCCGCCCTGCGCGATCACCTCAGCGCGCGCGCGGTGGAGCCCGCCATGCAGCTGCTGCGCACCATCGCGCCTCCCAGCTTCGACGCCGACCTCCGCGTCCCGCTGCGCGACGCGGTAGGCGGCGTGGCGGCGATCGCGATCAGCAGCCGCTGGCGCTCCCAGAGCGATGACCACTCCCTGTTGTCCCACAACGGCGCTGTGGCCTCGGCCTCGCTCGACGTCGCCATCGACGCCGAGCGCCACCCTTGCGCCGTGGACGCCGCCCGGCCGCTGGCCGCTGAGACCCCGCTGCCGGTCGCCGCCCCGCCGCGCCCTGAGGCGGCCACCGTCCTGACGCGGGCCTACACCTTTGGTCCTGCCACTGTGGAGCGCGTCGCTTGGGCCCTGCACCGGGCCGGCTTTTTCTGCCGCAGCGCCGTCGCCGGAGTCGAGGCCCGGCTGCCCGCGGGCTGGCCGGCGGTGCTGCCGACCAACGTCGTCGGCCTTGTCGACGTATCGCGGGCATCGGCGGCGTTCTGGCCGGGCCAGGCGCCTTCGGTCAAGGTCATCTCCGCAGGGGACGCCGCCGCGATCGCTGCCCGCTTCCCCAACGCCATGGTGGAGCTCTCGGCGCCTGTCGATGGTGTCGAGCTCGTCGTCTTGCGCATCCGCGGCACCCTGACCGTGCGCTTTGGCCTGCAGCCCGCGATCAACGGCCTCGCGATGAAGGTCCAGGCCGTCGAATCGGAAGGCACCGTCGCTGAGACCTTGCTCGGACCCCTGCCCGACATCGACGTCGACGCCAGCGCCGCCGTGTTGACCGCGGCCGTCGGCGGAATCTTTGACGGTGCTCTGGCATTGCCATCCCTTGGAGAGCATGGCGTCTCCGTCGCCGGCGCCAGGGCCGTCGGCGGCTCGCTGTGGCTCTGGCTCACCGGCGGTGGGCTCTAGGCGGGCCAAGCCGCGGTGCCGAGAGACGGATCGCCCTTGCAAGACCGCCGCCTTTCCAGGTAGGACCAGCGCCCTGCCGATACGTAGCCCGCCGCGAAGATCGACCGCAGGTCCACTGGAGGACGCATGAAGCTCGCAAAGCTCTGGTTCAGCGGCCGGACACAGCCCCGCGACGCAGCCCGCCGCGCCCTCAGGTGCGCTGCGCCAGAGGGTAAAGCGTCTGGCGGAAGGCGCCTGGCCTGCTGGTCAGCGTTGGCGGCGATCACCGGGACCTTGACCTGGATGGCGCCCGCGGCCGAGGCCGCCGCGCGCCCGGCTCGGCAGATGCGAACCGTTTTGGAGTTCGACAGCCGGCTGAAGGACGAGACCGACAAGCCCGTGTCGGGGATCTTTCGCATGACGTTCACGCTGCTCAAGGGCGGAAAGCGCCGCGTCTGGTCCGAGTCGCATTGGGTTGCCGTCGACTACGGTACCTACGCCCTTCAGCTCGGCCGCAAGACGTCGCTGCCCAAAGACCTCGAGCCGCGCGATATGGTGATTCAGGTCGCCATCGACGGCGCCGGGACGATCTTGCGTGAGCCCCTCTCGGGCGAGACGGCCTTGGCCCACGTAGAGGTCGGCGGACCTTCGGGCAAACGCACCGTTCCCTACGCTGACAAGGCAGGCTTCGCCTACGAATCCGAGCACGCCGGCGTCGCCGACCGCATCGGCCCCTACACTGGGTCGCTCTTGGCCGAGACCATCGATAAGCTCGACAAGCGGCGCTCCAAGGTCAAGGTCAGCCGCAACCGCATCAACCTGACGTCGGCAGGTGGCGTCGGTGGCATCCCCTTCGAGCAGGTCTGCCCACCCGGCACCGTCGCTGTCGGTCTGCGCGGCGGCTCCGGCCTCTATATCGACAACGTCCAACTCATCTGCGCCCCGCTGGAGTGACGGTGACGACGTGATTGCGCGCCCTCACGCCTGCTCCGCCGGCTCTCGGCCCGTCCCCGCGCTGCGACCGCTGGAGCGGCTGGCGCTGCTCGCCCTTGGCGCCGCGCTGGCCGGCGCAGGGTGCGCTAGCACTAGCGACATCAGCGGTGTCTGGCGCAGCGAGGCGCTCGCCGCCGGACCTCTGGCCGGTGCCCTTGGCGCCGAGGTGACCCTAGAGCTCACGATCGGGCACTTTGGGCCAGATATCTCGGGCATGATGCGCTTCTACCGCGACTTGGACTTCGAAGATCCGCTCGATCCCACCGCCCCGCACTTCGCCTGCAGCTGCATGCTGTTGCACAAAGGGCGATGGAGTGAGAGCAGACAACGACTCGCCTTCGAGGGCCAAGGCTGCCTCCCGGGCACCAGCGACCAAGCTGCCGCGCTGAGCGCAGCGCTGCTGACGGTCGCGGGCGACGAGCTGGCCGGTACGTGGCAGCGCACCGACGGTACGATCAAGCAGTCGGTGCGCGTGCGTCGTGTCTCCGGTCTGGACGACGCGGAGTTGAGCTGCAACCGCTTCGCCGATCCGGCGTTGGGCAACGTCGCCAATGGTCTCTAAGCCTGCCGCGTCAGCCGCCGGTCCGCAGCGGCCCCTCAGTCCGCCTGACAGCCGCGCGGCTGCCCGCACTAGCGCCACCGCGAGGCGGCGTGCGCCGGCGGTACAGGGCGTGTTGGCGAGGTTTACGATTGGGGTCCTGACCTTGGGGTCGCTCAGTGGCGCGCTTCTGGCCCGTGGATCACTCGCTTGGGCCTCTACAGCCCCGGCGGGACCGGGCGCGCCGAAGCCGCCGGCGTCGAACGTCGACGGGCCGCGCCGCAGGGTCGCCTTGTTGCCGCTGCGCGCGGCGGTCGGCCGGCCAGGCGACCTCTTCGCCCCGGAGCGCCCCGTCCCCTACACCGCGCAGATCGCTGAGCTTGAAGGCCGAATCATCGACCTGCTGCGGGCCCAGCCAGATCTCGACCTGATCGCGCCAGAGGCCATTCGGGTGCGCCTTGAGGCCGATCATTCGGCGCGCACGGCGGCTGGCATCGCCGCCGAACGCTACCGCCTTGGGCTCGAGTACTACCACGGCCTCGCGCCAGTCCGCGCCGCCGAGAGCCTGCGCGCCGCTGCCCGAATCTACCGAGAGACGCTGCAAGATCTGGTGGCTTCCAAGCCCTATGCCGACGCGCTGTTCATGCTCGGCGTCTCGCTGTTCGATGGTGGCGACGCCGTCGGCGCCCACGTCGTCCTCAAAGACGCCTTCGCCCAGGCGCCGACGCGACGCTTTCGGCCTCGCTTTTTTTCACCGCAGGTCGAGGCGGCGTTGTCGGCGGCCATGGTCGACTTCCTCAGCTCTGCCAATTTCTCGCGGCCATTCGGTGACTTGGCGCGCCTGTCCGCCATCGCAACTCGCTTAGACGCCGACGCGCTGCTCAGCGTGGTGCTGGTCGACGCCGGTGACGCCCCGCCTGAGCTCTGGCTGACCGCATTTCGCGCCCGCAGCGGCCAAGTCGAGGCCGAGATCCGGCTGCCACAGACCGCGCTCGACACCGCGCTTGAGCCCTTCGTGTCGCGTTGGTTGTCCTGCCTGCCGCCGCGCGCTAGGCCCACCGCGCTGCGGCCGTCGCCAGCCCTGTCGCTGCGCATCGACTCCTCGGCCTCCTACGCGCTCTACCTGAAGCAGCCGACTCGCCGCGCTTTTCACAGCCTGGGATTCGTCACCGGCGCCAGCGGCGCCCTGCGCCCCGGCTTCGAGTGGCACGCGCGCATCACCATGGACACCAGCCTATCGGACCCGTACCGCGACCTCCTGCGCGCCTTCAACAGCGTCCGCATCGTCGCTGGCGTTGGCTTCGCCTTTGACCGCGGCAGATGGCACCTCGCGCTACACCCCGGCGTCGACATGCGCCTGCTCGGCAGTTTCGTCGCCACGACAGACCCCGACTGCAAGCTCTTTGGTCAGACCCACCGGCTCTGCGATCGCTCGACCATCGCCGACCTCGACTCCGATGTGCTCGTCGGTCCGCACGTCTCCGCCAGCGCCAGCGTCGAGTTCGGCCTGCGCTTCCACTTGCGGCTGGCGACTTCAATCTCGGCCTACATCCTGCCCTTTGACAGCAGCGACGCCCTAAACACGCCCTGGTCGGTGGAGTTTGGCCTCGGCTATCGCTTCTAGAGAGGCGACCCGTGATGACTGGAAGCGTCTCTGGCGTGCTGATTTCGGGGGCCTCGACGACCCCAGGCGAAATAGTGCTCTGCGTGCAGCCCACCCCCAACCAGCGCCGCGCCCAGTTCGGCGCCTACTGCCCAAAACCATGAGCGTCTTTAGCGCCCTGCCGGCAGCGACTCGGCCGCGACGCGACACCCGATGAGGAGCTCGGCCATGGTGACCCCCACTGTCTCGGCCCTACCTTGGCATGGCCGCGCTGCCCGCGCACCCCTCGTCCTCGCCGTCATGGATGGCGTCGGCTTCGGACCTGCGGACGACGGCGACGCCGTTCATCGCGCGCGGAAGCCGCACCTGACGCGGCTGTGGACTCTGTCGCCCACACGCTCCCTGCGAGCGCACGGCACTGCGGTTGGCCTGCCGTCGGACGACGACATGGGCAACAGCGAGGTCGGCCACAACGCCTTGGGAGCCGGTCGCGTCGTTCGGCAGGGCGCCGGTTTGGTGCAAGACGCCATCGCCAACGGCTCGCTCTTCGCCAGCCCGACCTGGGCCGAGCTGCTTGAGGCGCCGATCGCCACACGCGACGCCGCCCGCCCCGCCACCCTGCACCTCTGCGGCCTGCTCTCGGACGGCAATGTCCACGCCCACATCGATCATGTGCACGCCCTCCTTGCCGCCGCCGCCGCCGCCGGTGTCCGCCATCTACGGGTCCACGCTCTGGCCGACGGCCGGGACGTCGAAGATCCGTCGTATGAGCGCTACCTTGAGCGTCTCGATGCTCACCTCGACGCGCTGCGCGCCGCTGGCTGCGACGCAGCGATCGCCTCCGGCGGTGGCCGGATGCTCGTGACCATGGACCGCTACGACGCCGACTGGTCCATCGTCGAACGGGGCTGGCGCGCCCACGTACTCGGCACCGCTGCGCCATTTCCCGACTGGCGCGCCGCGGTGGCCGCGCTGCGCCAGCGGGAGGGCGGACACAGCGACCAGACTCTGCCGGCCTTCACCATCGTCAACGCCGATGGCCCGATCGGTACTGTCCGCGACGGCGACAGCTTCGTGTTCTGGAATTTCCGCGGCGATCGCGCGATTCAGTTCACACGTGCGATGGAGAAGCGCGACTTCACAGAATTTCCTCGCGGTCCCCGCCTCGCGGTTCGCTTCGCCGGCATGATGCAATACGACGGCGACCTCAAGTTGCCTTCACGCTACCTGGTGGCGCCACCCTGCATCGAGGCCACGATGGGCGCCTTCCTGGTCGCCAGCGAGCTGCGCACCCTGGCCGTCAGCGAGACGCAGAAGTTCGGCCACGTCACCTACTTCTGGAATGGCAACCGCAGCGGCACCCTCGACGACCGCCTCGAACGCTACGTCGAGGTGCCCTCCGACCGCATCGCCTTCGACCGCGCGCCGGCGATGAAGGCGTCGCAGATCACAGACATCGCGCTGGAGGCCCTGAACTCGGCGTCGCCACCCGACCTCATCCGCCTCAACTGGGCCAACGGCGACATGGTCGGTCACACTGGCAACCTCGAGGCCACGATCGCCGCCGTCGAGGCCGTCGACGTGGAGGTCGGACGCCTGCGAGCAGCGGTCGAGGCCGTGGGTGGCGTGCTGGTGGTCACCGCTGACCACGGCAACGCTGATGATATGTGGCTGCGCGACAAACGGGGTCAGCCGCTGCGGCTTAGTGATGGGCGGCCCCAGCCCCGCACGGCGCACACGCTGGCCCAAGTGCCGCTCTCGATCGTCGACGCCCGCGACGGCGCTTGCCGCTGGCGCATCGCCGCCGGTCGCCCGGAGGCTGGGCTCGGCAACGTCGCCGCCACCGCATTAGAGCTCATGGGGCTAGAGCCGCCGCCGCACATGGACCCGAGTTTGCTGGAGTGGGACGCACCTGCCACGCAGGCACTCGGCGACTAGCGACGCGACCAGCCACAACGGGGCGCAGCTCTGGGCGCCAGTCTGGACCGGCTTCCGCGCCCTCACGCCAGAGACGTGCCGTTTTTCGGCACTCCCCCGACCAGAGCCACGCCCAAGTCGATGCCCGCGGCGTCAAAGTGCGCCGCCCTCGCGCGCTGACCGCGCTTGGCCTGTCCGCCGCCGAAGCGCGTCCGCCGCCGAGACCTCCAGCGCACAGCGACCACCCCGTCACCTGCCGGCACCAGCGCGGTGGCGGCGCCGAAGGTTTTCCGCCACACTGCCCGCCGCTGTCCGTCGATGTGCCGTCGGCCCGCCTGTGGCGCTGCCCAGCCCGCCATCGCCAACGGCCACACCGACAGCCCCGTGGACAGGCCGGCGCCGGGTCCGCAGGCTGTCGCACACGCACGCCGCAGCGCGCGTCGTAGGGCCCCACCGCTTGGCCGACGCAGCGGCCCCCAAAGGACTAGAGCCACCATGAAATTTCTCGACCACGCCGCCATCTCGGTGCGGGCCGGCCGCGGCGGTCACGGCAGCCGTCACTTTCGCCGTGAAAAACACGTGCCACGCGGCGGCCCGGACGGCGGCGACGGCGGCAAAGGCGGCGATGTCGTCCTGATCGCAAGCGATCGCGCCCGCAGCCTCTACGACTTCCACCTCCATCGACAGTTCCCCGCGGAGGACGGCGAACAGGGAGGCGAGAGCCGCTCCACCGGCCGCTCCGGCGCTGATCTCGAACTCGTCGTCCCACCAGGCACCGCGCTCTTCGACGCCACCACCGACCAGCTCATCGGCGACCTGCTGCGTGACGGCGATCGCCTGGTCGTCGCCCGCGGCGGCAACGGCGGCTGGGGCAACTGGCGGTTTCGCTCAGCCACCCGCCAAGCCCCCGATCGGGCCAACACCGGCCTAGCCGGCGAGGCGCGCTCGCTGCGGCTGGAGCTTAAGCTGCTCGCAGACTGCGCCCTCATCGGCATGCCCAACGCCGGAAAGTCGACCCTAATCCGCGCCGTCTCGGCAAGCCAAGCCGAGGTGGCCGACTACCCATTCACCACCCTCCAGCCCAACCTCGGCGTCGTGCGTCACCGCGGCAGGTCGTTCACAGTCGCCGACGTCCCGGGTCTGATCGAGGGCGCTGCCGAAGGCGCTGGCCTCGGCCATCAGTTCCTCCGCCACGCCGAGCGCTGCCATGTGCTGGTGTACGTGCTCGACCCGACGCAAGAGCCGCCACCAGGCGGACAGCTCGCCTTGCTGCGTCGCGAGCTCGAAGCCTACTCTCCAGAACTGGCCCGACGCCCCTCGATCTTGCTCCTGCATAAGAGCGACGTCCTCGGCCCGGACAAGGCCGCCAAGCTCGCGGCGCTCGCCGCCGAGATGCCCAGCGGCTGCCGAGGTCCCCTCGCCGCATCTGGCGCCACCGGCGAAGGCGTCGCGGCGCTGCTCGACGCCATGCTCGGCTTGCTACCCTCCCTGAGCGCCGCCGCAGCGCCCACTAGCTATGATCCGCTGGCTGACGCCTAAGCACTCGTTCACGATCCCGGGCCGCTCTGCACGAACGAAGCGCGAAGGCCCACCTGCCCGAACCGCGTCCGCTCGATGTCACGCTCGATGTTTGACGGTCACTTCCTCGATGCCTATACTGCCGCCCGCCGCGTCTGTATCTCGTGCCCAGTGCTCGCAGTTGCAGGCGAGGCGATCGACGGGCGGGGGACCGTCGGCGGCCCGGGTGTCACGGCCTCGCTGTCAGCTGGCAAGCTGTCTACAGCGGGGCCCATGGCATCGCGGCTCACGCCCTGCTACAATGGCGAGGCGGTGCGCCGACGGCAAGTCCGTCGGCTCAAGGCAAGAAGCCCACTCAGCGCTGGCCTGATGACGAGGGAGAGCCAATCTATGCAAACTCCGGCCCGGAAGCCACCTAGCCACGCTGACGCGCAACCTCTCGCGATCGTACGTGTCGGAGTGGCCGTGATCTGCGTCGCAGGCGCGATCAGCCCCGCCTTCGCGCAAACGCCGCCAGCGCGCGCCGCCGCAGCGGC
>SXNM01000416.1 GCA_005777155.1 Pseudomonadota bacterium
CGGCTTTGACGATGCCGACGGCTGCCCGGATCCGGACAACGACAACGACAAGATCGGCGACGGCGTCGACAAGTGCCCGAACGAGGCGGAGACCGCCAACGGCTTTGAAGACGGCGAAGGCTGCCCCGACACCGTGCCAGAGACGGTCGCCAAGTCCTTTAGCGGCGCGATCGAGGGCATCACCTTCCAGACCGGCAGCGCCAAGATCAAGGCCAGCAGCAACAAGGTCCTCGACAAGGCCCACGCCATCCTCGCCGAGTTCGAGTCGGTGCGCATTGAGGTCGGCGGCCACACCGACAACGTCGGAGACCCCGAGGCCAACCGTAAGCTGAGCCAGGAGCGCGCGGACTCGGTCAAGGCGTACCTCGTCGGCAAGGGCATCGCCGCCGATCGCATCGCCGCCAAAGGCTATGGCGACTCGGTGTCCGTCGGCGACAACGCCACTCCAAAGGGCCGCGCCGCCAATCGTCGCATCGAGTTCCGGCTGATGACCGGCAGCAAGTGAAGCGCCTAGGCCCCCGCGCTGCTGTGACCGCGGCGAGGACGCTGCAGGCCCACGCGCTGAGCTCGGCCTCGTCGCGGCCCGACCACGCTTGGCTGCACCGCGGCGCTTTGGCTTGGGCGGCGATGCTGCTCTGCGCAATGGGCGCACCGGCCTGTAGCGAGGATGGCGCCAAGCCGGCGGACGTGGTCGGCGACGGCCTCGCCGGCATCGATGGCGCCGACAGCGGCGAGACCGCCAACGGCGCGGACAGCGGCGCCGATGCGCTCCAGGGCGATCCGCAGGGCCAGGCCGCGCTGCTCGCGGTGCCCGAGGCAGAGGCCCACGTCGTCAGCGGGCTAAAGGGTACTGTCCACATCGTCGAGACCGAGGCCGGCGTGCCGCACGTCTACGCCGACGACGAGGTCGATCTCGCCTTCGGGCACGGCTTCGTCGTCGGCCGCGACCGCTGGTTCGTCATCGACATGGGCCGCCGGCTCGGCCAGGGCCGGGTCAGCGAGCTGCTCGGGGAGGCCGCGCTCGACTCCGACCTCGAGTCGCGCCAGACCGCCATGGCCTTTGTCACCCAGCAGCTGCTCTCGGCGCTGACGCCCCAGCAACAGGCCCGTTTCGATGCGTTTGCCGCTGGGCTCAACGCCTACCGAGACGCAGTCGCCGCCGGCCAGCTGCCGCCGCCGTCCGAACTGAAGCTGGCGGCGCCGCTGCTCGGCGGAAAGAAGCCGATTGAGCTGATGACGCCCTTCACGCGCGCCGACGTCGCGGGCTTCGCCGCCGTCATCATCTACCAGCTCGGCTTCGAGACCGGCGACGTCGGCCGCGGTCACACCGCGCTGACGCTGGACGCCCTCTTCAAAGGCGTCGCCGAGGCCAAGCTCCGCCGGGCTGGCGCCGTCGGTGATCTTTGGCGCGGGCTGGCGCCGGTCAAGAAGGTGAGCGCGGCTCCGGGCTTTGGCCTCAACCCTGGCGGTCCATTGCCGCCCGGCAAAGGCGCCGGCGCTGGGCAGGGGCTCCCCGATGGCCGCGATCCTGGTCGTCGTGCCGGCAAGCACGCCGCCGCCGGCGCGGGCGCCGCTGAAGTCGCCGCACGCCAGAACTCGGCGCAGGCAGGCGCCACGCACAGCGCCCTGGTCGAGCTCTCAGGCCAGCTCGCGGCCCGCCTTGACGCCTTCGAGCGGCGCTTTGGCCGCGACGTCGACGCCGGCTTTGGCAGCAACGCTTGGGCCGTGGCCGCTGGAGGCACCAAAGACGGCAGGGCGCTGCTCGCCGGCGACGGCCACCTGCCCCTCACCATCCCGTCGCTGTTCTACCAGATCGGCCTTGACACCTCGGTCTTTGGCGGCGGCGCGACGCACCAGCTCGGCCTCGTCATCCCCGGCCTGCCGCTGCTCGCCGTCGGCACCAACGGTCAGGTCGCCTGGTGCCAGACCCAGATCGACGGCGACATCACGGACTGGTACGTCGAAGAGCTGAGCCTCGGCGCCGATGGCTTGCCGGCGACCAGCCGCTTCCAGGGCAAGGACCAGCCGCTGAAGGCGACCGTCGAGACCATTCAAGTCGCTGCGATCAAGAGCCCGGTGTTCCCGTCCAAAGGCGGCAGCCGCACCTTCACGCGTTGGACGACCTTCGACGGCCGCTGGCTGCAGACCATCGAGGGCGTCGTCGTCGGCAAGGCCAGCGAGCCCGCGCCCTCGGCCACGGCGGTGCTGGTCGGCGGCGAGTGGCGGCAGCCCAAGGACACCGACGGCGACGGCAAGATCAGCGCGATCAGCTTCGACTACACCGGTCTGGACAAGGGCAACCTCTTGCTGGCGGTCGACGGCTTCGGCCACGCCGCCGACATCGCCGGCTACCGTGAGGCGACCCGCAGCCTCGTCGCCTACTCGCAGAACCTCGTCGCCGCCGACGCCAAGGGCGACGTCTACTACTCTGGCTACCAGGCCGTGCCGTGTCGCAGCCAGCTGCCGAAGGGCAAGGACGGCCGCTGGGAGGCTGGCGCCGATCCGTCTGGACTCCTCGATGGCACCAAGTATGGCGGTTTCACCGTCCCAATCGACGCAGAAGGCCGCGTCGACGAGGCGCCTGGCGCCAGCGATCCCAGCCAATGCGTCGTGCCCTTCGCCGGCTATCCGGCCGCGAGCTACAGCGGCAAGGGCATCGTCGTCACCGCCAACAACGACCCCGGCGGCGCCAGCTTCGACGGTATCGTCGAAAACGACGCCCACTACCTCGGCGGACCCTGGGACGTCGGCTTTCGCGCCGCCCGCATCGTCGAGCGCCTGGAGACGCAGGCCAGCGCCGGCCAAGCGTCGATGGCGTCGATGGCCGAGGTCCAGGCCGACATCAAGTCCGCCAACGGCTGCCACTTTGGACCCGCGCTGCGGGGCGCCATCGCCAAAGCCAAGGCTTTGCAAGGAAAAGCTAAGCTGGGCGCCGACGACGCGCGGCTGGTGGCGCTGTATCAAGCGCTGACGCCGACGGTCGACGAGGTCGATAGCCGGCTCGAGGCCTGGATCGGCGCTGGGTGCCGGGCCGCCAGCGGCGTCGAGACCTTCTACAACCCGAAGGTGGACGCCGCGCAACGGGCCGACGCCGTCGCCACGACGCTGTTCAACCGCTGGTGGGGCCGCGCCGCCGCGCTCATCTTCGACGATGAGCCGATGCCGGGAATCTGGCGCTACTCCGGCAGCCACGCCCGCGCCCGCGCGCTCGACGCGATCTTGTCAGGCCGTGGCCCAGGCAACCCGCGCGGACTGCAGGGCTACAACCCTGCGACGGAGGAGTCGATCTTCTTCGATCGCGTCGGCACCGACGTCATCGAGCGCAGCGACGAGGTGTTGCTGCTCGCGCTGAAGGACGCCCTGACGGCGCTGACGGCACCGGCCAAGGCGTCGGGCAGCGGCGGCTTCGGCAGCGCCGACCTCAGCACGTGGCTCTATGGCCTGCGCCATAGCGTCCGTTTTGTCTCGACGATCGCGGACTTTTTCGACGGCGACGGGCTGTCGTCGATCACGGATCAGTTCGCCATCCAGACCGACAAGCTGCCGCTGCTCACGGGCGATCCCAAGGCGCCTGGCAAGCTCGAGCCCAATGACCCCCGCAAGGGGCTTGTCTGGTTCCCGCGCGGCGGCGACGCCTTCGCGGTCGACGCCGCTGGCGGGGCTTGGAACGGCGACGACACCAACTATGGCTCCGGCCCGGTCTTCCGCATGGTCATCGCGCTCGGGGCCGACGGCGCTGAGGTCCACAACGTCTTGCCTGGCGGCCAGTCTGGCCTCAACGACTCGCCGCACTTTGCCGATCAGGCGCGCCACTGGCTGGCGAACAAGGCGTTGGTGGTGCCGTTCCGCGCCGCCGACGTCGCCAAGGCGGCGCTGCGCCGCGTCACCCTCCGCCCGGCGGCGCCCTGAGCCGAGGCTAGCCCGGCCCGCGAAGCAGGCCACCACCCCGCGCCGAGGCCGTCACTGGGCGGTGCAGCGTCAAGGACGCGCCGTCGCGGCGGCCGACATCGAGCGCGGTCGAGAGTCGCGGTCCGGTGGCGGGCAGTCGCGACAGGCGGCCGATCTCGGTCCGGAGGTAGCGGTCGAGGTCGCCATCGCCGACCCAGACCAAGCCACGCGCCGCCTGAACGGTGCGCTCGTCGCGCAGCTTATTGCGAAAGCCCATCAGCACGCCTGCCTCGTAGTCGCGCCGGCCGTCACCCGCGACTTCGCCGCGGCGCCGCGCCTCACGGAACAATCGCTCGACGGCGGCGTGGAGAAAGTCGTGCACATAGCAGGCGAGCTCCAGGTCATGCGCCTTGCCGAGCAGCTCCAGGCGCCGGCCCGTGCGCATGCGCTGCGGGATATACTCGTTCATCCACACCGCCTCGACGAAGAAGTAGTCCGTCAAGATGGACGTGACGAGCTTGCTGCGCAGTGAGACGGCGACGGTGACGGGTCCGACGGCGCGCCGCTTGTAGTTGGGATCGCCAGCCGCGGCTTGGAGGGCCAGGTTGTGGGCGAGGAGCAGCCTGTGCGCCGCTGCCATCGCCGCCTCGGCCTCGTGCCGGTTGTCGCTGGCGCCGAGCGCTAGGAGCTTCTGCACCCGCTCGATGATACGCGCCGCGTCGGGATCTGCGTCGCCTTCGTGGGCGGCGCCGACGTCGCCGCGTGGCCGCACCCGCAGCATGGCGCAGGCGTGGGCGAAGGCTGGCCCGTGCGCGCTCTCGTCGGTAGCCCGCAGCACCTCGTGGGCGTACTGGTGCGCCATCTCGTGGCGCAGCGTGTCGAGCACCTCACGCCACGGATCGCGCTCGATGTGGGCGCGGGCGATGGTCAGCAGCCGGCCGACGGCCTGCCAGCTGCCGAGGCGCGCGGTGGTCTCGTCGAGCATGATCACCGGCGGCATTAGCGCCGACTTCAGGAGCTCGCGGTTGGCATTGCGCCACTCGCTGCGCAGCTGCTCGACCCAGGCGCGGTCGAACACCGCTCGCTCCTCCCCCCGCTGCGCTGGACTGCTCATCGCCGACTCCTGCGCCGGCGTGCCGGCCGCGGCTTTGGAAGGGCGGCGCTGCTCGCCTCGCCGCCTGGACTTGCGGCCAGGGCGGCCGCTTGCTTTGCCGTCACGCCTCGCAGCGGGCGGCCAGGCAGCCACACCGTCGGCAGGCGGCGGCCACGGCGCAGCAGCGCGCCGTCTGCCTGCATGTCGGCGATCGCGCGACGGATCGCTGCCTCGGGCAGGTGCCGCAGCGCGCCATGTCCGGGCACGGCGTCGAGCTTGCGGCCGCGGACCGCTTTGGCCTGACTGCCGCGCAACGCCAGGGTCAGCAAGGCGGCGCCGACGGGGCGCGGCATGGCGCCGACAAAGGCGACGATGGCCGATCGCGCCGCCGGATCCACCTCGACGCTGAGATCCTGGACGCGTTGGGCGGTGCTGGCCACGCGCTGCTCGGCGGCGGCGTCGCGCTGGCGATCCCAACGCGCCGACACGGCGCTAGGATCGTGGCAGACGTCACAGACCCCGCACGGCGAACGGTCGGCGTCGAGCAGCGCCACGTCGGCGCTGCCGTCCAAAGCCACGCCCTCCATGGCGCGCGCCAGCGCCTGCCAGCGGCAGACCGGAGCCTCGGCGAGCGCGGTCAGCGCCCGAAAGTCGTCGTCAACGACCAGGGGCGCCCGCTTGCGCCCGAGCCGCAGGCCGGCCCAGGTCAGCCCGTCGCTCGCGTGAAAGAGGAGCACCGCCCGCGCCTCGCCGCCGTCGCGTCCGGCCCGCCCGGCCTCTTGCAGCCAGGCGGTGGCTGACGCCGGCGCGTGGGCGTGGACGACGAGCCGGACATCGCCGCGATCGACGCCCATGCCGAAGGCGGTGGTCGCGCAGAGGACAGGGCGACGGCCGCTATCGAATTGCTGCAGCGCCCGCGCTCGGGCCAACTCGGTGCGGCCGGCGTGGTACCACTCGGCGGCAACCCCCGCCTTTCGCAATGACTCCGCCGTGCTGCGCGCCCGCTTGCGTGTAGGCACGTAGACCAACACGCGGGCGTCCGGGCTCGCGGCCAGCGCCTGCTGAGTCAGGGTCCGGAGCTGCGCCATCCGGCCGGCCGGATCGTTGGCGCGCGTCGCCGCCGTGCACGGGGTGATCGCCAACGCGAGGTTGGCGCGGCGATGTGGCGCTCGCACCACCACCGGCCGCCGCAGCCCAAGCTGGACGCAGACGTCGGCCCGCACCGCCGGCGCGGCGGTCGCGGTCAGCGCCAAGGTGGGGAGCGGCCCGTGACTGCGCTCGAGCAGCGCGCGGAGCTCGGCGATCTTCAGGAATTCCGGGCGAAAGTCGTGGCCCCATGCGCTGACGCAGTGCGCCTCGTCGACCACCAAGCGGCTCGGCGCCAACCCGACGAGCAGCCGGCGCGTCGCCAGGGTCGCCGCCTTCTCTGGACTCACGAGGATGACGTCAGCCGCCTCGGGCGCGCAGGCCCCGGCCTCGTCGGCGCCAGACGCCGCCACCGGCGCCGCCCGCGCCGCGGCCCCGCGAGGCCGGCCACGCCGGACCAACACCTGCTGGCCCCGCCGTCGCATCGCCGCAGCCTGGTCATCCATCAGCGCCAGCAGCGGGCTCACCACCAGGGTCGGCCCAGCGCCGCGCGCCCGCAGGATGGCCGCCGGCAGCTGATAGCACAGCGATTTTCCAGCCCCAGTCGGCAGCAAGATCAGCGCGTCGTCGCCGCGCAGGCTGGCATCGACCGCCTCGCGCTGGCCGGCGCGCAGGGCGACGACGCCGAAGCGCGGCAGCGCCGCGAGCACCGCCTCGTCGAGCTGCCCTTGTGCCGTCTGCATCGTCGACATCGCGCTCCCGCCGCGGCGTCTACCCACCAGACCGCGCCGCGCGCCCGGCCGTGGCGCCCGGCAGGCCCTTGCCACGAGGGAGCGCCAACTGCAAGGCGTTTGCGTTGGGCTCGAACCGCCGCTACCGTCCGCGCCCGCCGCGACGGACGCGCCATCGACCGGCGCGCCGCGCACCCGGAGGTCGGCCATGTATGCAACCACCCACGTGCCAAGCGCAGCGGCGCCAGTCGCCCCCGATGAAGTCGCTGCGGCGGTGGTCGCGGCCGCGGGCAGCCCGGCCCCAATCGACCTGCTGGCGCGGGTCTTCGACACCTTGCAGGCCCTGGTCGCGCACGACAGCGCCAGCGATGAGCGTTCGACCAGCATCCCCTCGACTCCCGGGCAGCGCCAGCTCGGCGAGTGGATCGCCGCCACCATGAGGTCGTTCGGCGCGGCGGTAGAGATCGACGCCCACGGCAACGTGCTCGGCGCGCTACCGGGCGCCGGCGCCGGCGTCAGCGCGGCGCCGCTCGCCCTGATGGCCCACCTCGACACCGCCCGCGGTACGGTTGCCACGCCTGCGCTGCAGCGCGTCGCGGCGTGGCGCGGAGATCGCGTCCCCTACGCCGGCAACGCCGACCTGCGGGTCGACATCGCGACCTACCCGAGCTTGACGGCCTTCTGCGGCCAGACCGTGGTCCACGGTGAGGGCCGGGCGCCTTTTGGCCTCGACGACAAGCTCGGCCTCACGCAGATCTTGACCCTCGGCGCCTGGCTCGCCGCCGACGGTGGGGACCGGCCGCCGCTGCTGCTGATCGCCCGTCCCGACGAAGAGATCGGTCGCATGGCCGCGGTCGAGGGGCTGTCTGAGGCGCTACGCGACCGCGGCGTACGGCTCGGTTGGACGATCGACGGCATCGCGCCGTTCGAGATCAACGTCGAGAACTTCGACGCCGCGATGGTGCGGGTCACGCTGCCAGAGGCGACCATGGCGACGCGCGTCGCAAGCGCGGGCGATGACGGACCGCTGCGGGCAGGGCTGCGCCTGGTCATCGGCGGCGTCAACACCCATGGCGCGACCGCCAAGGCCGAGGGCCATCGCCCGGCGACCCGTCTGGCGGCCGAGCTGCTGGACGCGCTCGCGGCGGCGGGCCTCGGGGCGGAATTCGTCGCGCCTTGTGGCTTCTTCTCCGACTCGGAGCGCGACTGCGACGGCGTCCTGGAGCTCGGAGTCGCCGCATCGGCGCCGGTCGACGCCGAAGATCGCGTCGCCGCCTGCGCCGAGGCCATCGTCGCGCCGCACCGCGCCCGCGGCGCCAGCCTCGCGTTGGCTCGCGTCCAGGGCGAGGTGAACGGCTGGCGCAGGAGCTACGCCGTCTCTGCGGCGCTGCGTCTCGTCGGCGACCTGCTGGCCGACCGGACCGTGGTCCCCGTCGCCGCCGAGGACTCCGATGGCCGCCAGGGCTATAGCCAGCCCTTCCGCATCCTGCCCGTGGAAGGCGGCGTGCGCCTCGACGTCCGTCTCCGCGACTTCGACCCAGCGCTGCTCGACCGCCGCGCCGCCGCAGTCGGCGACCGTTGCCCCGCTGGCGCCGCCGTCGAGCGCGTCGACCAGTACGTCAACATGGGCCCGCAGCTCCGCGGCGTCAGCGCCCTCATCGATTGGCCTCAGGCCGCGGCGCGCCTCCTCGGCCTGCCGACGGTGGTACAGCCGATCCGCGGTGGCACCGGCGTTGACCCCTTCCTCAGCCGCGGCGTCGCGATCGGCAACCTCGGCACCGGCGACTTCGCGCCAGAGTCCGAGAAAGAGCTCACCTCGCTTGAGATGGCCGCCGCCCACGTCCGCTGGCTGGCGGCGCTCATCGCCATCGCCGCGACGGCTGGCACGCCACGGACCGACGCGGCGGCCTAGGGCCGCGCTCCATTCGCCGCCTGCCGTGTCCAAGGGATCGCGTCCCGAGTCGTCCGGGACCCGGCGCGGCGTCGAGGCCGCGGCCCAGGCGAGCGGCTGCGTCGGGCGCGAGCGCGCTGCGCCTGAATCCAGCGCGGGGGCGCAGTCTCGTCGGGCGATGCGGCCTTCGACCCAGCCTACCCTTCGCTGTCGCCGATCTTCGCCGCGTCGTCCTCGCCGAAGAGCAGCAGCAACGTCGCGAAGCTGTGCAGGTGGACTGCGCTCGGTTCGCCACCCAGCTCGCCGAGGCCGAAACAGCCGCCGATGGCCGCGTTGGGCAGCGCCTCGCGCACGAGGTCGGTGTCGTGGCCCGGGCGGCCGTAGAGCGAGAGGCCGCGCCCGATGCAGCTCGCCATCCACACGCCCCCGACCCGCGTCGGTTGCGCCGCCTCGCGCGCCAGCGTCGCCACCAGCGTGTCGTGCGCAGCGTGGGCGTCGCGGACATGGAATTGCACCACCTGCCACAGGTGCGGCGCCTCCGGCAGCATCATGGCGCCTGTCTCGGCGTCCACGCCACGCAGCGGGCGCATGACCATCTGGCCTGGATCGTGCCGCACCCGGTCTGGATCTTGTTCCAGGCCGACGCGAAGGCCGCCGCGGAATTGTACCTGTGCGGGCCCATCGAGGCTCTCGTAGAGGCCGCGCAGCACCTCGACGGGGCGCTCACCGTCGAGTTCTTCCACCATCAGGTCGCGGCAACGGGTGATGAGCCGCGGCGCGCCGATCGGTCGGCAGCCTTGGGCGATCAACACCTCGCGGCGAGCGCCGCCGACGATGACGACGCCGACAGCGCAGTGCTCGGCGTCGTCGAGGAAGACGGCGTTGCTCTGGGCGAAGCCTCCCCCGCCGACGAGCATGCCCGCGATCTGGACCGCAGGGAGCTCGCGCCGCAGCGACGCTAGCAGCGGCCCGCTCGGACAACGCGTCGGATCGACCAAGAGCAGCAAGGTCGCCGGCTCGGTCAGCGACAAAGGCTCGTCGGCCTGGGCCGCCGGCGTCCCAGCGGTCGAGGCCGCCAGCGCCGCCAGCGCGGGAGCCAAGTCGCCGCCTTCGGTCAGCCCAAAGGACCGACAGACCGCGCCGGGCAGCGAGGCGGCCCACAGCGAGAGCCCAGCCCGCTGTTCAACCTCGTGGCCGTCGCCGATGACGCCCGGCGCCGAGCTGCCGATCACGACCGCGTCGACCGCTAGGGCGTCGCCTAGACAAGCTCTGAGCTGCTGTGGCAGCCCCGCCCAGCGCGGCGCGTGGTGCGGGGTCAAGGCCGCGATCAACACATCGATGGGCTGCCGCGACATCGAGCGCTGGATCTCGGCGCACGCCTCGGCGATGGCGTGCTCGAGGTCGCTGGCGTCTGAGATCGCTGCGGCGTAGCGCATCGCCCCCTCAACGCGGGTCTGTCCCGGCGATCGCCAGACGGCGAAGGCCACACAAGCGCCGAGCCTCGACGTGGGCGCCAGCGCGACGTCACTCTCCCACGCTCCGGCCGCGCGATCCACCCAGGCGTCACCACGTCGTCGCGAAGCCCCGCTCGGCCATCGATCCGCGCCGAGGCCTCATTCGGGCTGCGCCGAGGCCCCGCCGCTTCCCCCGCGCCCGATCTCCGCCCATCATGGGGGCCTACCTCCTGCGCCGGGCTTGGCCCGGGACGAGCGCGCGGATGCAACAGCCCTTAGCCAGCCATGGACGATCCGCGAGGCAGCGCCGCGCTGGGTTGCTCCTGCACCCAACCTCACTCCCCGGCGGCCACGGCGTCGGCGATCTGGGAGCAGAGGCGTACTCTCTGCTGCAGTGGCTGTCGTCCGCCGGTCTCTCGGTCTGGCAGGTGCTGCCGGTCGGGCCGGTCGATGCGGGCGGTTCGCCCTACACCTCGCGCTCGGCCTTGGCCGGCAACCTCGCGCTCGTCGACCTGCGTCAGCTGGTCGTGGCGGGGCTGCTCGACGCCGCCGCCGTACAGGGCAGCCCCAGCAATGGCCGCAGGGTTGACTGGCCCCAAGTGCTCGCCTTCAAGGTGCCGTGCGTGCTGCGGGCTGCGGCGGCGCTGGTCGCCGATAGCCACCACCCGTTTCAAGATGAGCTGTTGGAGTTCGAGCGCGGCGAGTCGGCCTGGCTCGACGACTTCGCGCTCTACGAGACGCTGCGCGCTGCCAATGGCGATGAGCCGTGGTGGCGCTGGCCGGCGGCGGCGCGCGATCGTGATCCTGAGGCGCTACAGACCGCGCGGGTGAGCGAAGGCTACCGCATCCAGGTCGCGGCGCAGTACCTCTTTCAGCGGCAATGGATGGCGCTGCGGGCGGCCGCCGAGTCCCTGGAGATCGCGCTGGCGGGCGACGCGCCGATCTACGTCGCGCACGACTCGGCAGACGTCTGGGCGCAGCGCCACCTCTTTCAGCTCGACGCCGACGGTCACTGCACGGCGATCGCCGGTGTGCCGCCAGACGCCTTCAGCGAGGTCGGTCAGCTGTGGGGCAACCCGCTCTACGACTGGCCGCAACATGAGGCCGAGGGCTTCGCTTGGTGGCAGATGCGGATGCGGCGCCTCGCGACCCTGGTCCACGCCGTGCGCATCGATCACTTCCGCGGCCTCGCTGCCTACTGGAAAGTGCCTGCTGACGCCGAAGACGCGCGGCTCGGGCGCTGGGACGCTGGGCCCGGTGCGCCGCTGCTGCGGGCGTTGGCCGCGGTGGGCATCGAGCTCTGGGCCGAAGATCTCGGCGTCATCGACGATGGCGTGATCGCGCTGCGCGACGGCGCCGACTTGCCGGGCATGGCGATTTTGCAGTTCGCCTGGGACGGCGACCCCGACAACCCCTACCTCCCCTATCACCATGTGCGTCACCAGGTGGCCTACACGGGCACCCACGACAACGACACCGTGCTCGGCTGGTGGGCGACGTGCAGCGAGCTTGAGAGGCACCGCGCCCGGGTCTACTTCGGCATCGACGGCCATGATCTGGCCTGGGATCTTATCCGCGCCTGTCTGCAGTCCGTCGCAGACTGCGCCATGGTGCCGGTGCAAGACGTGCTCGCGCTCGGGTCCGAGGCCCGCATGAACGCCCCCGGCAAGACCAACGGCAACTGGGCATTCCGCTTGTTGCCCGCCGAGCTGGGCCGCCACCACGCCGAACGGCTGCGCGGACTCTGTGCGACGTTCGGTCGCCTGCGCCGCCGGACCCCAACCCCCGGAGCCATCGCCGATGACGCCACAAGCGGATGACGGCTGGGCGCCACTTCGACCGGCCGATCGGCTGCGGGCGCTGTTGCACGCCCGGCAGGTCACGCAGATCCCCGCCCTGGTCGCGCCTCGCCGCGCCGCTGTGGCCGCGGTGCTGCGGCCCGACGTCATGGGCGCTCATGTGCTGCTGATGCGCCGCGCAGAGCGGCCCGGCGACCGCTGGAGCGGCCAGATCTCGATGCCGGGCGGAATGGCCGATCCGAGCGACGGCGATCTGCTCACGACGGCGCTCCGCGAGGCGCGGGAAGAGCTCGGGCTGGCGCTGCAGCCCAGCCAAGCGCTCGGGCGCCTGGACGATCAGATCGCCATGGCCAAGGGGCGGATCTTGCCGCTCGCCATCACGCCCTACGTCTTTGCCGTAGATCACGTGCCCACGTTGTCGCTCAATCACGAGGCCACCACTGCCTTCTGGCTGCCGCTCGCGCCCCTGCTGCGCGGCGAGCTGAACGCGGTCCACCGATACTCACTCGGCGGGCTCGGGCAAGACCTGCCGGCCTGGCGTTACGAAGGCCACACCATCTGGGGGCTGACACACCGGATGCTCTCGAAGTTGATGGAGATCGCTGCCGCCGACGCCGGCGCCGACGGGCGTGGAGGGCGCTAGCTCCGACGCGCATGCGCCGCCCGCACCGCTAAGCGCGCCGATGTGGCCCGACCGGCGACCTTGGTTTACGGTGCTGGCGGCGGAGACCGCAAGGGCAGGCGCACGGACGTCAAATTGCCGCTGGCGCCGAACGCTTGCGGTGGCTCGCGGTCGTCTCGTACCCTGCCAGGGCAGTGACCAGCGTGCCACCGCCGCTGGGCGCTCGGGGCGTCCAGCAGAGAGGTTGAAGATGCCGATCCACGCCGAGCTCTTGAGGGCCGACGCCCTGCCAGCGCGCAGCGGCGCCAAAGCGCGGGGTTGGGCGCTGCTGGCGCTTATTGCCCTCGTGACTGGCGGCTGCTCGGGCGATGACGCCATCCAAGAGCTCGGCAGCGGCCAGGGGGACGCCATTGAGGAGGCCGGCGGCGACACCGACACCGCCGCAGGCGCGGACGGGGCCGAGGTCATCGACGACGCCAGCGAGGTGGAAGCCGGCGGCGGAACCGACGCTGGAACCACAGACACCGGCGCTGGCGGTGAAGTCGACGCCGACGCCGACGCAGGCGGCGGTGGCGCCAAAGAGAAGTGCAACGGCGTTGACGACGACAACGACGGCAAGACCGACGAAGACGCCTGCAACGACGGTCTGCCCTGCACCGAGGATGTCTGCGATACAGCGCAGCAATTCTGCGTCCACTCCCCGATCTCTGACGCCGGCGTCTGCGACGACGGTGACCCCTGCACCGGCCCGGACGGCTGCAAGAAGGGCGTCTGCACCGGCGCGCAGGCCAAGGACTGCGGCGACGGTGACCCCTGCACCGACGACGGCTGTGCGAGCGCCACCGGCCTCTGCGACCACGCGCCCCGCGCTGCCGGCGCCACCTGCGACGACGGCGACGCCTGCACGGCCGGTGACACCTGCGTCGAGGGCAAGTGCACCGCCAAACCAAAGTCCTGCGACGACGGCGACGCCTGCACCGTCGATAGCTGCGACAAGGTGAAGGGCTGCGCCGCTGTGCCCAACGACGGCGCGCCTTGTGACGACGGTGACGCCTGCACCGCGAGCGACGCCTGCGCCGGCGGGCAGTGCAAGGGCGCCGCCAAGGCCTGCGTGGCGGAGGGGGCGTGCCAGGTCGCAGCCTGCGATCCTTCGACCGGCGACTGCAAAAAGGCCAGCAAGCCCGACGGCTCGGCCTGCACCGATGACAACCTCTGCACGCAGAACGACGCCTGCAGCGGCGGTGCGTGCAAGCCCGAGAAGACGGTGGCCTGCCCGCCAGGCAAGGCCTGCATCGAGCTGCCCTGCGATCCCGCCAGCGGCCTGTGTCTAGCGAAGCTCGCCGCCGACGGTGCGCCCTGCGACGACGGCGACGCCTGCACGGCCGGGGAGAGCTGCAAGGGTGGCAACTGCTCGTTCGTCGGCGAGAAGTGCAACGACCAGAACCCGTGCACAGCCGACGTCTGCGAGCCCGGCGTCGGCTGCAAGAGCACGCCCATCGACGGCGAGTGCAGCGACGGCGACCTCTGCACCATCGGCGACGCCTGTAAGGGCGGCAAATGCGCTCCGGTCGGGCCCAAGGGGTGTGACGACAAGAGCGACTGCTCGGTGGACAGCTGCGACGCCACCACCGGCAACTGCGTCAACGACGGCGCCGGCGCGCAGGGCAAGCCCTGCAACGACGACGGCAGCGCCTGCACGACCGGTGAGATCTGCACGCAAGGCAAGTGCCTCGGCGGCTCAGCGAAGGTCTGCAAAGACAACGATCCTTGCACGTCGGACGGCTGTGACCCCATCAAGGGCGACTGCGCCTTTCCGCCGGCCAAGGTCGGGACGCCTTGCGCCGACGGCAGCTTCTGCACCTTCGGCGACGCTTGCGACGCATTGGGCAAATGCACGGGCACCGCCCTGGACTGCAACGATCAGAGCCCCTGCACCGCCGATGGCTGCGACCCAAAGACCGGCGGCTGCTTGACGGTGCCGCTCAAGGCCGGCGATGGCTGCGAAGAAGGCGATCTGTGCAGCACCGGCGACACCTGCGACGCCTCCGGCGCCTGCATCGCTGGCAAGGCGATCGCCTGCGACGACGGCAACCTCTGCACGAACGACAGCTGCGACAAGGCGACGGGCAAGTGCGCCACCGTCCCCAACAAGAAGCCCTGCGACGACAACTCGATCTGCACCTCGGGCGAGAGCTGCAATGAGGGCGCCTGCAAGAGCGGCATCGACGGCGACGTCAGCTCCATCGCCGGCAGCGGCATTTTGGGCCACGTCGATGGCGCTCCGGCCAGCGCGCGCTTCAGCGGCCCGCGCGGCATCGCCTGGGTCCCGCCTGGACCGCCAGGGGGAATCGAGGCGCAGGTCGTCATCGCCGACTCGGGCAACCACCGCCTGCGACTCATCGGTAAGGACGGCAACGTCTCGACGCTCGCCGGCCAGGCCCTCGCAGGGCTCGTCGATGGCACAGGCGCAAACGCGCGCTTCTCGTCGCCGGTGGGCGTCGCTATCGACCCCAGCACGGGCACCGTCGTCGTCGGCGACCGCAACAACCACGCGCTGCGAAGGGCCACCGCCGGCGGCGCGGTCACCACCGTCGCCGGGGTCGCGACCAACGGCTTCGTCGACGGCAAGGGCAACCTCGCCCGCTTCTACTACCCAGAGGGCGTCACCGTCGCGGCCAATGGCGATGTCTACGTCGCCGACCGCTACAACCACGCCATCAGAGTGGTCACCGCCGATGGCACCGTCTCCACCCTCGCTGGCAGCGGTCAGGCAGGCTTCCTCGACGGCAAGGGCAAGGGCGCCCAATTCTACTACCCATCAGACGTCGCGCTCGACAGCAAGGGCGTGATCTTCGTCTCCGACGCCAGCAACAACCGCATCCGCGCGGTGCTGCCCGACGGCACCGTGTCTACGATCGCCGGCTCGGCGACCGCCGGAGCCATCGACGGCTTCGGCGCCGACGCACGCTTCAACAGCCCCGACGCCATCGCCTTCTCGCCCGCCGGCTACCTCATCGTCGTCGATCGCGGCAATCACCGCCTGCGCAAGGTCACCAAGCAGGGCATGGTGTCCGTGTTTTCGGGCAGCGGCCAGTCGGGATTCCTCGACGGCGCCGCGGCGCTGGCGACGTTCAGCAACCCCTACGGCGTCGCGGTTGACGCCTCTGGCCGCGCCTGGGTCAGCGACCACAGCAACCAGCGGATCCGCCGCACCGCCATCAGCGCGACCCTTTGCCAGGACAACAAGCAATGCACCGCCGCCGTCTGCGACGCCAAGAGCGGCTGCACCTTCTCGCCCATCGCCAGCGGCAAGGCCTGCGAAGAGACCGACTCGTGCGCCACCGGCGGAACCTGTGACGCCGCCGGCGAGTGCAAGAACCAGCAGGCAAAGTGCACGGACGACCTGCCTTGCGCCCTCGCCGAGTGCGACGTGGTCTCAGGCAGCTGCAAGGCCAAGGTGGACGGCACCACCTGCAACGACGGCGACACCTGCACCACCGGCGAGGCCTGCTTGCTCGGCGTCTGCAGCGCGACGGCCTACACCGTCGTCACCGATTCAGGCACTGGCGCCTCCGGCTTCCTCGACGGCGCAGCCGACACGGCGGTCTGGCAATATCCCCGCGGCGGCGCGGTCGACAGCGCCGGTGGGCTGATCGTCGCCGACAGCAACGCCAACCGCTTGCGTCGGCTCATCGGCGGCCAGGTGACGACCTTCGCCGGCGATGGCAACGCTGGCTGGCAAGACGGCCCGGTCGCCCGCTTCTCGTTTCCGGCCGATGTCGCCGCCTCGTCCAGCGGCTGGATCGCGGTCGCCGATCGCAATAACCACCGCATCCGCGTGGTCAGCGTCGACGGCCAGACCACGACCCTCGCCGGCAGCGGTCAGCCGGCCCACGGCGACGGCAAGGGCGCGGCAGCGCACCTCTACTACCCTGAGGGCCTCGACGTCACCGCCAAAGGCGACGTCATCGTCGCTGACACCTACAACAACCGAGTCCGCCGCATCACCGCTGATGGCACGGTGACGACGCTGGCCGGCAACGGCGGCAGCGCTTTCCAAGACGGCCCAGCGTTGAGCGCCATGTTGTACCGACCCGGTGACGTGCTGCAGCTCGCCGACGGCGCCATCCTCATCTCCGACACCCAAAACATGCGGATTCGCCGCCTCGCCGGCGACACCGTCACCTCGCTCGCCGGCAGCGGCAGCGCCACGTTCGCCGACGGCACGGGCAGCGCCGCGTCGTTCTACTACCCCCAGGGCCTCGCCGCGTTCGCGGGTCAGGTGCTAGTCGCTGACCGCGCCAACCACCGGCTGCGCCTCGTGCATCCGGTCAGCGGCAAGGTCACGACGTTCGCCGGCGCCGCGGGTGGCTTCAAGGACGGCCTCGCGCCTCAAGCCCAGTTCAACTCGCCCTTCGGCGTCGCGACGCACGGCGACAAGGTCTGGGTCGTTGACTCGGCCAACTACCGAATTCGCCGCGTGAACGGACCGCAGAAGGACTGCGACGACGGCGTGCCCTGCACCACCGACAGCTGCGACGCCAAAGCGGGCACTTGCAAGCACGTGGTCGACCCAAACTGCTGCAGCCCGTTGGTCGCAGTCATCAAGTACGAAGACGCCGCCTACGCCAAGGCGATGACGTTTGAGACCTGCAGCGCCAGCAAACTCGAGGTCGAGCCCGTCAAGTGCGTCCCGGCCACAGGCGAGGCCCCCGAGCTCGGCTGGCAGGTGGCGCCCGGGCTGACCCAGGCCTGGTCGGCGCCAGGCGCTCTCTATTATGGCGATCTCGCCGCCGGCAACTACGACTTTGGACCGAGCGGCGGCAAGGTCATCACCGGCCCGATGAAGGTGCCGACGGGCGGCAAGAAGCTCACCTTCCGGGTCTGGTTCGACACCGAGCCCCAAGCCGTATTCGACCGTCTCTACGCTTTCTTGCGGGTCGATGGGCAGCGCGTCAAGGTGCTCTCCAACGATCCTCCGAGCTACGGCGCAGCCTGGTACAAGGGCTCCCCCGGCTTCACCACGGCCAAGACCTGGGGGCTTGTCGAGGTGGATGTCAGCCCGTATGTCGGCAAGACAGTGTCTCTGGAGTTCACCTTCAACACCGGGGACGGGCTCAAGAACTTTGGCGTCGGCGTCGTCATCGATGACGTCACGATGATCCGGACCTGTGGCGATGGCTGAGGCGCTCCTCTTTGGTCCTGCCCATGCGCGTGCGCCCGATGCCGCCTCGTCCAGTCAGCGAGGGGCCCGACTCTTCGCGCTCTGCGCCGGCTTTGTCTTGCTCGTCCCCGTCGCGGTCGCCGAGGCGGCGCCGGAGGGCGCGCGGGCGCCGATCGACGCCGTCACCGCAGATCCGACCCCACAGGCGCCAAAGGTCAAAATCCGCGTCCCGCGGTGGCCGCGCCACAGCTGCCCAAGCGGCGCCCGCTTGGTCGGCAAGGTGCCGCCTGAGGGCTTCGAGCGCACCTGCGTCCGCGAGTTCAACGGCGATGTGATGCGCCACGGGCCGTCTCGCTCGTGGTACGACAACGGCAGAAAGCTGGTTTTCGGCCGCTACGACCGGGATCTTGCTCACGGCGTGTTCTATGAGTTCTACGACGACAGCGCCCCGAAGGCGATGAAGGTCTGGCGGCACGGCCAGCGCCACGGCACCGCGATCACCGTGTACCGCGACGGCCAGGTGCAGCGGCTTGACCGCTACGTCGACGGCAAGCAGGAGGGCGAGGGCCTGCTCTTCCACCAGAGCGGTGTGGCCGCCGAGCAGACGCAGTGGCGGTCGGGGCGTCTGCACGGTCGCTGGCGTGCGTTCCACGACAACGGGCAGCTGGCGCGCATCGGCGTCTACGAGCACGGCCAACAAGAAGGGCTTTGGCGAGAGTGGTATCCGAACGGCGCCGAGAAGAGCCGTGGCCACTACCGTGAGGGCAAAGAACACGGCGACCTGGAGGTCTTTCGGCCCGACGGAGCGCCTGACTGGCGCGGCCACTTCGAGTATGGCGCCAAGCACGGCGAGTTTGTCAGCTGGCACCAGACCGGCAAGATCGAGTCTAAGGTCCCGTGGCGGCACGGCAAACGCCATGGAACCGCGCAGACGTTCTTCGAGACCGGCGAGCTTGCCAGCGAGACACGCTACGCCGACAACCTCCGCGACGGCGACGAGAGCATCTACCTCCCGACCGGCGGCAAGCAGAGCGAGACGGCCTATCAGCGCGGCCGTCGCGAGGGACGCCATCGCCGCTGGCACGAAGGCGGCCGGCTCGCCGTCGAGGCCTGGCACAAGGCCGATGTCCTCCATGGCCTTTACCAGAGCTGGGACGCCAACGCCGCCTTTGCACTTGGCGCGTGCTATGTCCAGGGCAAGCGCACCTGGGCCACGGCGTCTGAGCCCGCCGGTCGAGTACGACCCGGCCCCTGACCCCCGGCGCGAGCGATCTCGCCCGCCCGAGGGCTCTGCGGGCTCTGCTGGCCCGGCTGGCTCTGCTGGTCGGCTGTGGCCGCAGCGGACCGCCGCCCGCGGACGCGCCGACCGCCTCGCCTTCGACCGTCGACGGCGCCGCGGCCAAGGCTATCTCCGACCCCACCCCGTCGGCGCCGCCGCCCGCGCCGCTGCCCGCGCCGCTGACGGCTGTCGCCGCGCCCGAGGCTGCGAGCCCCTCGGCGGCTCCGACCTCGGAACCGCCCGAGCCGCTCGACCAAGGGCGGCTGCGACTGCAACCGCGCAAGAAGGCGTCGCGTCTCGAGATCGATCTCGACGGCGACGGCAAGCCCGAGGGGCTCAGGCTGCAGCAGACCCCGGCGCGCCAAGACTGGGTCGGTGAGCCGGAGAAGGGGCCGAAGTTCCGCCTGCAGGTCGTCGCGGCGGCGAGCGGTGCGGTCTTGTTTGAACACGGCCGGGCGGGCTACGCCACCGGCTGGCTCAGGCTGCCTGTCCGCTTGGGCGGCGGAAAGCATGGCGTGTTCTTTCAGTTCTCGCGCGCCGACGACTCTACGCCGCGCACGCTCTTGTTTCGCCACGACGGTACGCGCGTCGTCATGCAGGAGCTCGAGCAGCTGCCGATTGCCCACTGGGACCTGCTAGGCGATGGCCGTGACGCGGTGCACAGCGTCAGCGACGAGCTCTGGCAGGACTTCCTGCGCACGGGCGTCTCGACGCTGACGCTATGGCAGCCGGCAGGGGCGGTCGAAGCGCTGCCGTTTGTCGCCTTCGAGGTCTGCGTCGCCAACCCCGAGGCGGTGCAGCCCGCAGCAGGCGCGCCTGTCGACGCCGCTCCGGCCAAGGTGCCGGCCATTGACCTGTTCGCGGTGGAACGCACCGGCAAGCGCCTGCACCTGCTGCGTCCTGATGCCACAGGCCGGCTGCGCTCGCTGGCGGAGTTTGCCGTCACGCCACCCGATGACGGGAGCCGATGGAGCGCGCCGTCTGGCTTCGCCTTGTCGTGCCTGGGTCGGTACGCCGTTCAGTACAAGACCGAGCAATACCGCTTCGATGGACGCAAGATTATTCGGGTAGCTCGGCCTCGCTGACGATCGTCTCCTCGACGCCAGGGAAGAGCCGCATCAGCGCGCCGCGCACCGTGTCCAGACAGGCGCGCCGGACCGCCTCGATTGGCGTGCCGAGGGCCTCGCCGTGGTCCTCCCACATGCCGAGGATCATGGCGTCGCGCGAGGCCGAAGGTGGCGCCAGGAAGGGCGACTCCAGGTGGGCGGCGAGATCGAGGCAGCGCCAAGCGAGCTCGACCACCTGCGCCCGGTCGGCGCTGCGCGGCCCTCGGAGCTCCTCCACTCGCGGCAAGCGGCACAGGAACACGCGCTCCAGGCGCTCCACGCGGCGGCGCGCGGCCGTGGCCCGGTCACCCTCGCTGTTGCGGCAGACCGCCAGCTCAAGGTAGGCGTCGACCAGGTGCGGGAGGCCGATGAGGCGGTGGGTGTCGCTTGGGCGCAGCGGCAGCGGGCGGCTGTTGGTCGTGCTGGGCGCGGTCGACTGAGGGGCTGCGACCTCGGCGCTGGTCTCCGCGTCGCCGGCGGGCTGGGGCCTAGAGGCGACACCCATTGGGCCGCCCGCGACTGCGAGCTGCGCGGCTGCGGCGTCGCTTGCAGAGGCCGCGGCTCCCGCACGGCTGGCCTCAGCGCCCTCCAGGCGGACCTCTGCGACGGCGCGCGCCGCGGCGGTGGCTGGCGAAGTCCGAACTTGACCGCCAGGCTTAGCGGCACCTGCGGCGGCCGCTGAGGCGCCGCCTCCAACGCCGCTTGCAGCACCGCCGCGTGGCCGACCGCTGTCTGCGGCCAGCTCGCCCTCTAGGGCCGAAGCCAAGCGCTCGGCGCGGTCGCGAGCGCCCGTGGTCTGCAGCAGGCCCATGAAGTCGCGAAAGAACGCCGCCGGCGCCGGGTGGCGGAGCTCAACCTCTCCCTGCTCGCGGCGCGTCGCCCAGCGGTTGCGCAGGCCGCCATGGCGTTCGACCAAGGCGTCGAGCGGGCCCGAAAAGAGCAGCTCGCTGCGGTCGACCGTACCGTCGACCAACCGACCGCTCGCCGGCGAGAGGCGAATGCCGGTGTTGGCCTCCCCGACGCCGACGAAGGTGACCCCGCACAGGCAGCTATCCTGCCAATAGACCAAGGCGTCGCGTTGGGCATCGAGCCAGATCACTGGCGGGCTACGCTCTTCGAGATCGCAGAGGAATTCGTGGGCTGCTGGGAACGCGCCGCGCAGCAGGTTGCGCCGGGTCGTGAACGACTTGGCGACGCGGTTGTCGAACATACAGGCCTCCGTCCGGTCGGACCCGCGGGCCACAGCGCCGGCAACGGCGATCTAGCACAGCGCGGCCGCCGTGGCGACAAGCGGCGCGCGGTCGGCGGTTAGAACGCCGCCCCCACCCGCATGCTGCCGTCGCAGCGCACCCAACCAGACGCTCGACGCAGCTACACGTCCAGCTCGCCTGCCTCGTCGGCGTGCGCCATGATGAAGTCAAAGCGCAGCGAAGGGTCGCGCCCCATGAGGCCGACGACCGTCTTTTCGGTCTCGATGCGCGCCTCCGCCGGCACCACGACGCGCAAGAGCCGCCGTGTGCGGGGGTCCAGAGTCGTCTCGAACAGAGTCTTGGGCATCATCTCGCCGAGGCCCTTGAAGCGCGTAATCGTGACTTTTGCCGCTTCACCCTTGCGCTTGCTGGCCTTCTGCACCAGCCGATCCTTCTCGCGGTCGTCGGCCGCCCAGTACGTCTCTTTGCCGATGTCGACGCGGTACAGCGGCGGCTGCGCGACGTAGACCTTTCCTTGGTCGATCAGCGCGCCCATGTAGCGGTACAGAAACGTCAGCAAGAGCGTCGCGATGTGGTGTCCGTCGCTGTCGGCGTCCATCAGCAAGATGATCTTGCCGTAGCGCAGCGCGGCCGGGTCGCAGTCCTTGCCCATGCCGCAGCCCAGCGCAGAGACGACGTCGGCGAGCTCTTTGTTCTCCAGCACCTTCTTGGTCGTCGCAGCCTCGACGTTGAGCACCTTGCCCCGCAGGGGCAGCACCGCCATCGTGCGGCGGTCGCGCCCCTGCCTGGCGGAGCCTCCGGCCGAGTCACCCTCGACGAGGAAGAGCTCGGTCTGCTCAGCGTCGTGGCTGCTGCAGTCGGCGAGCTTGCCCGGCAGGTTCAGGCGCGTACTTGTCGGCTTCTTGCGGCGCACCTCCGCCGCTGCGGTGCGGGAGGCGGCACGCGCCCGGGCCGCCTGAATGATGCGCATCGCGATCGCGTTGCCCATCGACGGATTGGCCAAGAGCGTCCGCTCGACCTCCTTGCGGACCAGCCCTTGGACGGCGTTGCGCACCTCCGCGTTGTTCAAGCGGTCCTTGGTCTGACCCTGAAACTGGGGATCGGCGAGGAAGACGCTGACGACGCCTACCAATCCCTCGCGGATGTCGCCGCGCTTGACCTCCACGCCGCGCGGTACGGCGTCGTGGGTCTCCAGCCAATTGGCCAGCGCCGCGGCGACGCCCTCCTTGATACCAGCCTCGTGCGTGCCACCGTCCTTGGTCGGGATGCCGTTGGCGAAGGTCAGCACCACCTCTTCGGTGCCCTCGGTCCACTGCAGCGCGACGTGGACCTCCACCTCGACGGCGGGCCCCTCGGCCGCGAAGCGGATTGGCTCTGCGTGCACCACGCCCTGGCCGGCGTCGCGCACGACCTTCTGCAGCAGGTCGCCGATGCCGCCGTCGGCGCGGAACTCGTGGCGGGTACCTTTGACTTCGTCTTTGAAAGCGATTTTGACGCCGGACGTCAGATAGCTCTTCATCTCGAGCCGGCGTGCGATGACCTCGGCCTCAAACTCGGTGTCGTCGAAGATTTCGGGATCGGGGCGAAAAAAGATGCTGGTCCCGGTGCCACGGGCCTCGCCGGCGTCCTCCAGGCGAGACGTCGGTGTGCCGCGGGCGAAGCGCTGCTGCCAGAGGCGCCCGTGGCGCCGCACCTTGGCCACCAGCTCCGTCGAGAGGGCGTTGACGACAGAGCTGCCAACGCCATGCAATCCGCCGGAGCGCTTGTAATTCCTCCCCTCGAATTTGCCCCCGGAGTGCAGCGTGGTGAGGATGATCTCGAGCGCTGGGCGCCCCTCGGTGGGGTGCATGTCGATGGGGATGCCGCGCCCGTTGTCGCGCACGGTCGCTGAGCGGCCATCGGCGTGGAGCGTCACCTCGATGGCGGTGGCGTGGCCGTTGAGCGCCTCGTCGATGGAATTGTCGACGATCTCCCAGAGCAGGTGGTGGAGGCCGCCGCTGTCGGTGCCGCCGATGTACATCGCGGGGCGCTTGCGCACGGGCTCCAGGCCCTTGAGCACCGTGATGGCGCTGGCGTCGTAGCGCGGTGAGTCGGGCGCCGCGGCGGGCTGCACGTCCATCCATGTCTCCTTGGCCCGCTAGATCAGCGAGCCCTGGTCGTCATCGTCGTCTGGTTCGCGGCCACGGCCTCCCCCAGCGCCGCTGCCCCGGCTGGGGCCACGTCCGCGTCCGCGCGGCGCACGGCCTGGGCTCGGGACCGCCGGTTTGCCCTCGCCACCCCCGCCCTGTAGCAGCCGGCGCAGCCGGTCGCGCGCCTCAGACTCACTCTCGCTGCGTCGGGAGTCAGCAGGCACCCCGCCGGCCGGGCTCCCCGGGCGCAAGGGTGGCGCCGACTCCGGGCGCAGGCGCGCGACCTCCATCCTCTCCGGCGCGGCCTTTGCGTCGTCGGGCGCTGCGGCGTCGCCGAAAAGCCCGGCCTGCTGGGCAGGCGGCCAGCTCGTGCGCGCCACCCGAGCGCCGCCGAAGAGCGCGGCGAGCTCGTCGCTGCGGCTCGGCGGCGGTGCGACTTCGGCGCCAGCGGCACCACCTGCGGGCGTGACCGAGGCCGGACGGGCGCTCGATTCACTCGGGCCTTGGTCCGTTGGCGCGACCAGGCGCTCTATCGCCGCCGACTCCCCGCCGCCGGTCGTCTCCCCGAGGCGCAGCACGACCGGCGCCAGCACCGGGCCCTCGACCTTGCCGCTGCGCATCAGCGGTCGTCCGGCGCCGCCGCGTCCGGAGGGGCGCAACCGCTGGGCGCTGACCAGCTCAATCTTCGGCTCGCTCTTGGTCTCTTCGGTGGCGCCGCGGGCTGACCTGCCGGCCACGCGCCCGGTCGCCGCCGTGGCGTCGCGCGCCGGGAGGGTGCGCACAGCCAGGATCCGCTCGGCCTCAGGCCGCTCCGGCCGCCAGGCGACCAGCTCAGCCGCGACGACGACATCGCCGAGGCTGAGCTTGATGGCGGTCACGCCCTTGCCGGCGGCGCCGAGCACCGGCACCTCGCCGATGGCGAAAAGCAGCGCCTTGGCGTCGCGACTCACCACGGCCACCAGCTCCTCACCGTCGCTGTGCGCCACGTGCAGCACGCCGTCGCCGCCCCGCACACCGTCTGCGAGCCGGGCGTAGGTGCGGCCGGATTTGGTCGAAGGCTCACACAGGGGCTCCAGCGGCAGCCGCAAGACCCGCCCGCCTCGCGTCGCGGCGAAAATGTACGGCGGTCGCGGCGAGTCCTCGGGCAGGGCGGCGAGCATGGCGCTGGCCTGGCGCGGCCACAGGCGCTTGTCGCTGCTGAGCACCGCCACCAAGGCCTCGCCGTCGCTGAGATCGAAGCGCGCCCCGGCGAACTCGCCGTAGCCAGTGGTCAGCGGCAGGTCGGCCACCCGGACGGTGTATACCTTGCCGCGGTCGCCAAACAGCTGCACCGTCTCGCGGGTGCTGCAAGGCAAGATCCAGCCCACGCTGTCGCCCTCGCGCACCCGAATCGCCGATGGATCGGTGAAGCTCTTTTGTCGTTTGATCCAGCCGTCGCGCGTCACGATGACGAAGGAGTCCTCGGCGACGATGTAGACCTCCTCGTCGAAGGTCGCCACCGCCACAGGGCCGGTGATCGCCGTGCGGCGGCGATCGTCATAGGCTCCCGCCAGCTCGGACAGCTCGCTGCGCACCAAGGCCCAGAGCTGGCCGCGATCGGCGAGGATGCCTCGGATCTTGGCCGCCTCTGCTCGCTTCTCGGCCAGCTCGCGGCGAATCGACGTGATCTCGAGCTTGGCCAGCCGGTAGAGCTTGGTCTCCAGAACCGCCTCGGCCTGTTCGAAGTCGAGATCGAAGCGCGCCATCAAGCGCGTCCGCGCGTCCTCCTTGCCGCTGCTGGCGCGAATCAAGCGGATCGCCTCGTCCAGATCATCAAAGACCTTCTCGAAGCCTTCCAGGATGTGGATGCGCCGCTCCAGCTCCTCCAGGTCAAAGCGCAGGCGTCGCTCCGTGACCTCTAGGCGAAAGTCCAAGAAGTGCCGCAGGATTGGCAGTAGGCCCAGGCGCTCTGGCCGGGCCACTTGCGGGTCGTCGGTCGGCACCAGCGCCGTCAAGTTGACGTGGAATCGCGACAGCAGGGCCGTCCGGCGATAGAGGTAGCTCATCGCCGCCTCGGCGTCGGCGCCCTTGCGCAGCTCGAGGAAGATCCGCACGTCCTCGGTCGACTCGTCGCGAACGTCAGTAATCTGAGGCACTTTTCCGCTGCCGACGTGCTCGGCGATCTCGGCGATGAGGGCTGACTTGTCGAGCGCGAAGGGTACGCTGGTGATCACCGCCTGGCGCCGCTTGGCCTCCTCTTCGAGCACCCAAGTGCCCCGCAGCTCGATGGCGCCTCGCCCCTCGCGGTAGATCTCGCGTAGGCTCTCGACGTCGTTGAGGATCTCGCCGCCAGTCGGAAAGTCAGGGCCGCGAATGTAGGCTGGGACGATGTCTTCGAGCGTCATCTGCGGGCGGTCGATCAGGGCGCAGAGCGCGGCGACGACCTCACC
>SXNM01000417.1 GCA_005777155.1 Pseudomonadota bacterium
CTCCAGCCGCAGCAGGGCGCTGCCAGGGCCGCTGCCGGCGGGCGTCACCATGACCCGGGCCTGACCGAGGCGCAGCGGCGTCTGCCACGGCAGCGCCAGCGGACGGGCCATGCCCGGCGCCAACAGGGCGGCCAGCGCCTCGGCGCAGAGCAGCCTGCCGCGACCGGCCGGCAAGGTCATGAGCCTGCCAACAAAGGCGATCTCCCCGCGTGGGCGGCCATCGAGCCAGAGCCGCTGCGGCCGGTACCGCAAGGCGCCGTCGAACGCGAGGCCACCCAACGCGCCGAGTGCGCCATCGGCCGCCAGCGCGCCTGCCGCCGTCGCGTTCACCTGACGCACATGACCTCCGGCAGCGGGCCCCGCGGCGCTGCGCCGGCCATGGTACAGCGCGCCGCGCTCGGCGCCAGCGACGACCGAGGAGCGGCCCATCCTGCCGCGTTGCCAAGTCGGCGGCCCCCCCCTACCATCGGCCGCGGAGGAGGCTGGATGCGCGCGACCGTCCCGATCAACCGGGAGTCCATCAGTTCTAATGGAATGTCAGACGCATCCGCGGCTGATGCGGCGTCATCTGCGCACGCCGACGCCGCGCCACTGTCGTGGAACAGCGCAGCCGATGCGGCTGGAACACCCGACGCCCCCGCTTCGCAGCCGGTGGCGCCGAGCTTGGCCGCCGCAGCGGGCCTTCCGGCAGCGGCGGCGCGGTCGGTCGACGCTGCGAGTGCGCCCAGCGCTCCCGTGCCTGCCAAGCCAGCGCGGGTCTCGACGCCCGCCTCGGTTCGCGCCGTCGGCTCGCCGGTCGCCGACACGCTACGGCCAGACGATCTCCTACACCCGTCGCGCATGAGCGAGCGATTTGGCATCTGGGTGCGGCTCTTCGCCTGGTTCTTCTTTCGTCGCGTCGACTTCCCAGCGCGCCTGGGCCAGGCCATCACCGCCTGCAGCCGCGAAGGCGTGCCGGTCTACATCATGGGCCAGTCGAGCCTGCTCGACACCATCTACCTCAACGACGCCTTGTTGCGCCGCAAAATGGCGCGCGCCGAGTTCAGCAACGGCCCGAAGATGACGCCCTTTCAGCCCTGGCGGCTGGCGGCGCGCTTTTGGTGGCGGTCCCTGCGCGGCTCGCCGCAGGTGCCCCCGCTCCAGCTGCTCTCGGCGCTGGTCAGCCGACGCCGGTCGGCGCTGGTCTTTCTGCGCCGCCAGTTTACGTTCACGCCACAGCCGGACCGCATCCGCTCCGAGGACATGCTGCGCACGCTCTGCGAGGTCCAGCGCCAGCTAGACGTGCCGATCTACCTGCTGCCTGCGGTGCTGGTCTGGGAGCGAAAAAACCGAGACAACAACATCATCGACGCCTTCTTCGGCGATCCCCTGGCGCCCGGACCGCTGCGCAAGCTCTTTGGCTTCGTCATGAACTACCGCAAGGCGTTCGTGCGCGCCGGCGAGCCGGTCAACCTGCGCGCTTGGCTGGCCGAACACGGCGGCGCCGAAGACGAGGAGCTCTCGACCCGCCTCAAGGCCCTGCTGCAGCAACGGCTGGAGGTCGAACACCGCGTCATCAGCGGCGTGCTCGTGCGGCCGCCTGCTGTCGTCGCCAGCGAGCTGCTCAGCGAACCGGGTTTTGGCGCCACGTTGCAGAAGCTGGCCGGGGAGCTCAAGCGCAGTGAAGACAGCGTGCGCAACGAGGCCAAGGCAAACCTGCTCGAGATCGCCGCCGACCTGCGGATGCGCATGGTCGACCTCTTCAGCATCGTGCTGACCGTGGTCTGGGCCCGCATCTATGAGGGCTTGGAGGTCGATCACGAGGGGCTGGACGCCATCCGCGAGGCCGGACGGCGCGGCCCGGTGGTCATCGCGCCCTCCCACAAGAGCCACATCGACTACCTCGTCATCAGCTACATCTTCTACCGCAACGGCATGGTCCCGCCGCACATCGCCGCCGGCGCCAACCTCAGCTTCTGGCCGCTCGGCTTCTTCTTCCGCCGCGCCGGCGCCTTCTTCTTGCGGCGGAGCTTCAAAGGGCAGCCCATCTACGGCGCCGCCTTCCGTGCTTATGTCCGCAAGCTGCTGGCCGACGGCCACTGGCTGGAGTTCTTCATCGAGGGTACCCGGTCGCGGACGGGCAAGCTGCTGCCGCCGCGCTATGGACTCCTCCGCATCGTCGTCGATGCCGTCGCCTCGGGAGAGGTCGAGGACGTCACGGTGGTGCCCACCAACTTTGGCTACGAGCGGCTCATCGAGGAGGCATCCTACCGCCGCGAGCTAGAAGGAGCCGAGAAGAGGGCCGAATCCGCCGGCGACCTGCTCAAGGCGACCCAGGTCCTCGCGCACAAGTATGGCCGGATGCGCGTGCAGTTCTCCGAGCCGATGTCGCTGCGGCGCTTGCTGGAGGCCCAGGGCGTGCAGCCGGGCGCGGCGGACGCGACGGCCATCGAGCGCGCGGTCAAGACCATCGGCTACCACATCGAGGCCGGCATCAACCGCGCCGCGGTGCTGACGCCGATGGCGCTGGTCAGCTCGGTCCTGCTGTCAAAGGTCAACCGCGGCATCGGCAAGCCCGACCTGCAGTTGCGCGTGGGCTACTTGCTCGACTCGGCGGTGCGCCGGGGTGCGGTGCTGTCGGGCCCGCTGCGGAGCGCTCTGGCCGCCAACCGTCAGCGCCTGCAGGCCGCCAGCACGCGTGACCAGGCCGGGCGAGTCCTCGGCGTCGCCGTCGATCCGACCAGCGCCGAGAGCGCCCGCGCCCGCACCCTCGGCGAGGCTGTGGTAGAGCTCATCGACGGCGCGCTGTCGATGATCGAGGAGGCCAACTGGATCTTCCGCAAGACCTTCGACGATGGCGACGTCTTTGTCGTCAAGCGGGAAGGCCGGCTGCACCTCGACTACTACAAGAACAACCTGCTGCACCTGTTCGTGCCCGAGGCCCTACTGGCGACGGCGCTGCTCGGCAACCTGAACCCAGACGGCAGGGCCGACGCCGAGGCGGTGCGCGAAGACACCAAGCTCTTGTCGCGCATCCTCAAGCTTGAGTTCGTCTACGAGCCTGAGCTCGGCTTCGCGATGCAATATCAGCAGACCTTCGATCGCTTCCACGAGGCTGGCTGGCTGCAGAGCGTCGAGGGCGGCAAGCTCCAGGTCGCCGAGACGGCGCGGGTCGCCCTGACCATGTATGGCAAGCTGGTGCAGAACTTTATCGAGTCGTATTGGATCGTCGGCCGCTCCCTGGTGGAACTCGGCTCGGAGGCTGTCTCGGAGGCTGACTTCGTCGCCAGCTGTCAGCGCCTCGCCGATCGCTTGTACGAGCTGGGCGACGTGCAGTGCTACGAGGCGGTGAGCAAGGTCAACCTGTTGAACGCGCTGCAGATCTACCTCGAGCTGGGCTGCGTGCGCCAGGAGCCGCAGCAGGTCGGCAAACGCAGCGTCCGCACCCTGCGCATCGGCCGCGCCGACGAGACCAGCGCGCCGCTGGCCCCGACAGTGCACCGCCTCGAGACCTTCGCCTCGGTCTGGCGCAGCGGCACCGATCAGCGCCCTTAGCGAGCCCGCCATCGATGACTGGCCGCGTCTCTCGCCGCCTGTCTGTTTTGGGGTTCAGCGCCCCCATACCGAAATGCGCGGCTCTCTTCGGTCTCGCGCCGACGCGAGCCGCTGCCATTTCGGCGCCATGGCGTCGGATTGGCAGCGACCCCAGGGCAACGTTGCCAGCGACCCTCCGCCTGGGCGCAACGACGTCGCGTGGTCGCCGCCAGCCGGCCCGCCGACGGTGACGGCGCAAGGATTTCGCGGTGTGGGTGCTATACGCCCTGACGATCCTGTGCTACGTCAGCCGCCCCCAGGGCACCACCAGCGGCCGCCCGAGGGGCCATGGGGCGCGGCGCGTCTGGCCGTGAAATGCGGCAGATGTGCTGAAGATTCAAGCGGACTTCGGGTCTGCCAGGGCGAGCGGGAGGATTAGCGGATGAGACTGTACGCCGGTAAGGTGACGCCAATCGCACAGGACATGCTAGAGATCCTGACCAGCATCAACGCCATTGAGCCGGAGCCCGGCCAAGAGGGCGAAGTGCTGCTCGACATCGAGAGTGTGCTCAAAGAGTACATCCGCACCGAGCGCGAGATCGTCAACCAAGCCCGCGAGACCATCTCGCGCGATGGCCTGGAATTTCGCCAGCTGAGCAAGATCAAGTCGAAGCTCGCCGACGACCGCGGCTTCGGCATTGGCGACAAGGCCATCGACTACTTGGCGCGCCAGATCATCGAGTGCCTGTTCCATAGCCGCCACGTGGTCGAGATCTATGAAGAGGATCACACGCTGCGCAAGCACATGCGTGACGTCCTGCGTCAGCACCTGCGCGTCGAGGAAGACCTCGATCACGAAGTGCGGCGTCGCATCCAGAATCTCCAAGAAGGCACCGCCAACTGGGAGATCGAGTACAACAAGGTCATGGCCGATCTGAAGCGCCTGAAAGGCCTCGAGGAGTAGCGGCAACCGCGTCCAGCCAGGCGTCGCCATTGACGCCCAAACGGCTTGCCTTCATAACAAGACCGCCTCCGGGCGACCGGCACGCGGCGCGCTCGCGGGGTCCGGCATCGACCGGGTCGAATGCCGCGCCGGACGAGTTCCGACGCCTGTCAGCGCCCCCGGGGCGCCATCAAGTCGCAGCGGACCGCAGAGTCGACGGTCGCCACGCACGGCAGCAAAGACTGGAGGAGATGATGGCCTACTACCTGCATCGCGACGATCAGACCGTGCCTTTTGAGCTCGAGACGCTGCGCACCATGGCCCGCCAAGGCGACTTGGCCCAAGACGTGTACATCTACGTCGAGGCCAAGGGCGAGTGGATCGGCGCCGCCTTGGTGCCTGAGATGGCAGGCGCTTGGAACATCGAGGAGTCTGAGGCGACGGTGGCGATGGAGATCCCGCCGGAGTTCTTCGCCGGGCTCGATGGAGGCGCTGCC
>SXNM01000418.1 GCA_005777155.1 Pseudomonadota bacterium
CATCTACGCCGTGCTCTCCGGGGTGGGGGCGAGCTCCGACGGCCGCTCCAAGAGCGTCTATGCGCCGGTCTCGGCGGGCCAGGCCAACGCCCTGCGCCGTGCCTACGACAACGCGGGCTTCGCGGCCGATACGGTGGAGCTGATCGAGGCCCACGGCACGGGCACCAAGGCTGGCGACGCGGCAGAGTTCGGCGGCCTGAAGCTGGCGTTTTCGGCCGCGACGCGTACAGACAGCCAGTGGTGCGCCCTGGGCAGCGTGAAGTCACAGATCGGCCACGCCAAGGCCGCCGCCGGCGCCGCAGGTCTGTTCAAGGTCATCATGGCCTTGCACCACAAGGTCCTGCCGCCGACCATCAAGGTGACGCGGCCCAACCCGAAGCTGGAGTTGGAGACCTCGCCCTTCTACATCAACACCGAAGCGCGGCCGTGGATTCGCGGCAGCAGCCACCCGCGGCGCGCCGGCGTGAGCTCTTTTGGCTTCGGCGGCTCCAACTTCCACCTCGCCCTGGAGGAGTATCGGGGCCCGAGCCCCAACGCCCATCGGCTGCGCGCCATGAGCGCCGAGGTGGTCGCCCTCTCGGGGGCAGATGGGGCTGACGTTTCCGCTCAGGCCCTTGCCCTGGCCGGACGCGCGGACGTCGATGGCACCTTCGAGCGCCTGGCGTGGGAGTGCGCCCAGTCCTTCGATCCGGCAGCGGCAGCGCGGCTGGCGATTGTGGCGACCAGCGGGGCCGACCTTGCCGCCAAGCTGCGGCGGGTCGCGGCGGCGGTGGCGAAGGACCCCACGACGGCCTTCGTTCACCCGGACGGCTCCGCTTACGGCGTCGGACCCACCACCGGCGGCGTGGCCTTCCTCTTCCCGGGTCAGGGCAGCCAGTACCTGGGCATGGGCGGAGCGCTGGCGATGGCCTTCGACGCCGCCCGTGGACCTTGGGATCGCGCCGCGGATTTGGACCTGGGCGCGTCGCAGCGGCTCGATCAGGTGGTCTTTCCGGTGCCGAAGTTCAGCGACGAGGAGCGAACGGCTGACGAGGCCCGCCTGCGCGCCACGGAGTGGGCCCAGCCAGCCATCGGCGCCACCAGCCTGTCGATGCTGGCCCTGATGAAGGAGCTGGGCGTGCAGCCGACCCTGGTCGCCGGCCACAGCTTCGGCGAGATCACCGCCCTGCACGCCGCCGGGGTGCTGTCTGAGGCCGACATGCTGGCCGTGGCTCGCCGTCGCGGTGAGCTGATGGCCGCCGCCGCGGAGCTGCCCGGCGCCATGACCGCCGTCTCCGCGGACATCGAAGCCGTCTCGGCCCTCCTGGCCAGCCTGCAGCGCGACGACGTGGTGGTGGCCAACCACAACGCCCCCACCCAGGTGGTGCTCTCGGGCACAGTGGCAGGTATCGAGGCGGTGGAATCGCGCATGAACGCGGACGGCGTGCGCTTTACCCGTCTGGAGGTGGCCACGGCCTTTCATTCGCCCGTGGTCGCCGCGAGCGTGGCCCCCTTCGGCGCGTTCCTGGCTGGTGTGCAGTTCGCCAAGGGCGACCTGGCGGTGTGGTCCGGAGAGTCGGCAGCCCCCTACGAGGCCGAGGCTGCGGCGCGGCGCGAGCGTCTGGCGCGCCAGATCGCCAACCCGGTGCGTTTCGTGGACCTGGTCAGCGGCATGGCAGACGCGGGCGTCCACACCTTCGTCGAGGTGGGACCGGGCTCGGTGCTGACGGGCCTCGTCGATCGCACCTTGAAGGGCAAGGCCCATCTCGCCATCGCCCTCGACCGGCGCGGCAAGGACGGCGTCACGTCGCTGAGCGCAGGCCTGGCCCAGCTCCTCGCTGCGGGCGTGCGCATGGACTTGAAGGCCCTGTGGCAGGGATACGGCGAGCCCGAGGATGTCAGCCAGCGCAAGAAGGCGCGGCTGAGTGTGCCGATCTGTGGAGCCAATCACGGCAAGAAGTACCCGCCGGAGGGTGGCGCCGCGGCGTTGCCGGGCCCGAATCCGGCCGTGGCAGCCCTGACCCCCGTGGCGGCGGTGGCGCCCATCCTTGCGCAACCCCCTGCGCCTGTCTCGGCTCCAGTGGCTGCGGCTGTCTCGGCTCCGGCGGCTGCGCCGAATCCGACCCAGGCGGCTGCGCCGATGCCGCTTGCGGTGGCTGCGCCGCTGTCAGCGCCCGTGACGATGCAAGCGCGCGCCCCGGTCGCCGTCTCGGATGGATGGTTGGCCGTCTGGCAGGAGGTCATGCAGCAGAACGCCATGACCCACACGGCGTTTCAGCAGTCGATGGCCCAGAGCCATGCTGCGTACTTGAGTACGATGGAGACCAGCATTGCGGCGCTAGCGAGCCTGGCCGGCGGGGCTGTGGCCCTGCCCGTGCGCGTGCCCGTAGGCATGGTCGAGTCGGCGCCCGTCGCCGTGGCTAGGCCGGTGCCTGTGCCCGTACCCGTTGCCGTGGCTGCGCCTGTCGCCGCGCCCGCACCCGTGCCCGTGACACGGCCGCTGGCCGTCGCCGTCGCCGAGCCCATGCCAAGCGCAGCGCAGCGCCCTGAAGGGTCTGACGCTTCCACTCCGGCAAGTGCGTCCGTGGCCGCGCGCGCGGCCCTGCACTCGGCGCCGACCCTGGACCTGCACGCCCTCATGCTCGCCGTGGTCGCCGACAAGACCGGCTACCCCGCCGAGATGCTCAACCTCGACATGAAGCTTGAGGGCGATCTCGGCATCGACTCCATCAAGAGGGTCGAGATCCTGGCCGCGGTCCAGGACCAGGCCCCGGGCCTGCCGGAGGTCAACCCGGCCCGCATGAGCAGCCTGGACACCCTCGGCGAGATCGTCGAGTACATGCACGGACTTCTGGCCGGCTCGGCCACCCATCCCGCTGTCACCAAGGCCGTCGACGCGGCGACCCAGACCGTCACCGTTAGCGCGTCTGCCGCCGTATCCACGGCCGCCGCGCCGAGAGCCACCACCCCCGCGTTGGACCTGCACGCCCTCATGCTCGCCGTGGTCGCCGACAAGACCGGCTACCCCGCCGAGATGCTCAACCTCGACATGAAGCTTGAGGGCGATCTCGGCATCGACTCCATCAAGCGAGTCGAGATCCTGGCCGCGGTCCAAGACCAGGCCCCGGGCCTGCCTGAGGTCAACCCGGCCCGCATGAGCAGCCTGGACACGCTCGGCGAGATCGTCGAGTACATGCAGGGACTTCTGGCCGGCGCGACCGCCCAACCTGGGGTCGCTGCCGCGGTGGCGCCGGCCTCCAAGTCCGCCGCGGCGACGCCAGTCGACCCCATTATGCCCGCAGACATGGGCCGCTACGGCCTGGAGCTGCGCCCGAGCCCGGCGCTGGGGCTGACCCAGCCGGCGCTTCGCGACGCCGAGAAGGTCCTCGTGACTGCGTCTGGCACGGGTCTCACCGCAGCCTTGGTCCAGGAGCTTTTGGGCCGCGGAATCAACGCCATCGCCGTGGACGCCGTCCCCGCCGGGGCCAACGCCGTGGTCTTCCTCGGTGGCCTGCGCCCTTTGGCCGACGTCGACGCCGCCATCGCTGTCGAGCGCGAGGCCTTCGCCATCGCCCGGAAGCTGGCGCCGACCCTCACCGAAGCGGGCGGTCTCTTCGTGACCGTCCAGGACACCGGCGGCGCTTTCGGCACCACGCCCTTCCCGGCCGAGCGGGCCTTCCTGGCCGGACTGCCGGCCCTGGTCAAGACGGCGTCGCAGGAGTGGCCCAAGGCGGCGGTGAAGGCCATCGACCTGGCCATGGGCGACCGTTCCGTAGAGGAGCTGGCGACCGCGCTGGCCGACGAGCTGTTGCTGGGCGGCTGCGAGGTCGAGGTCGGTCTGGGTCTGGGAGGTCAGCGGCTCAGCCCGCGCTCCTTTCGTCAGCCCGTCGCCAAAGGCAACCCGCTGATCCATAAAGATGATGTGGTGGTGGTCTCCGGCGGAGGCCGGGGTGTGACCGCCGATTGCGTCATCGCATGGGCCCAGGACACCGGCGGCCGCTTCCTGCTGCTGGGGCGCTCGGAGCTCGCCGAGGAGCCCGCGTGCTGCGCCTGCGCCACCACGGACGCCGAGCTGAAGCGGGCCCTGCTCACCGAGGCCACGCGGCTCGGGCAGAAGTTGTCGCCGGCAGCGCTCGGCAGGCAGGTGCACAACATCCTTTGCAGCCGCGAGATTCGGGCCACGGTCGCCGCCATCGCTGAGGTCGGCGGTCAGGCCCGCTACCGCAGCGTCGGGGTCACCGACAGCGCGGCCTTGGCGAGCGTGCTGCAAGAGACCCGCTCCGACTGGGGCCCCGTCCGCGCGCTGGTGCACGGCGCCGGGGTGCTGGCGGATCAAAAAATCGCGGACCAGACCGACGAGCAGTTCGATCGGGTCTTCGACACCAAGGTGGAGGGCTTGCGCACGCTGCTGGCGGCCCTCCGTGGCGATCCCCTCAAGGTCATCTGCCTCTTCTCTTCAGTCTCGGCCCGCTGCGGCAACAACGGCCAGGCCACCTACGCGATGGCCAATGAGGTGCTCAACAAGGTCGCCTGGAGCGAGTCCCGCGCCCGTGGCGGCGACGTGCTGGTCAAGTCCCTGGGCTGGGGACCCTGGCAGGGCGGCATGGTCAACGCCCAGCTGCAGGCCCACTTCGAGCGCCTGGGGGTGCCGATGATTCCCTTGGCCGTCGGCGCGCGCATGTTCGCCGATGAGATGCAGGGCGCCCAGCCCGAGCAGGTGGAGATCGTGCTCGGCGGCGAGCCGCGGGCTGAGGCCCTGCTGGTGGTGGGCAGCGAAGACCGGGCGCTGAACCTGGAGGTGGCGCTCAGCCACAGCAGCCACGCCTTCCTCGACGGCCACCGCATCGGCGGCAAGGTGGTGGTGCCGGTGGTGCTGGTGCTGGAGTGGTTCACCCGCGTCGCGCGCGCCTTCCGGCCCGACCTGCACCTGGAGAGCATCCAGGACCTGAGCGTTCTCAAGGGCATCCAGCTGCAGGACTTCGACGGCGCAGGCGACCGGCTGCAGGTCAGCTGTCGCCAGCTCAGCAACGGCCACGGCGCCCTGCTGGGCCTGGAGCTCCAGAGCGCCAAGGGCGTCGTGCACTACCGCGCCCAAGCCCAGATGGGGGCCGAACGGCCCGCGGCGCCCACGGCCAAGGGCCCGGACTTGAAGCTGCAGGACTGGGGAGGCGCGCCCATCTACGGCGATGTGCTCTTCCACACCGACGCCTTTCAGGTCATTCAAGCCCTGGATGGCGTGGGCGAAATGGGCATCTCCGGCACTTTGAACGGCGTCGAGACGGCCAACTGGCGCTGGGAGCGCTGGGATACCGATGTCGCCGCCCTCGACGGCGGGCTGCAGCTGGTCCTGCTGTGGGCGCGGGCGCAGATGGGCGGCTCGGTGCTGCCCATGGCCATCGGCGAGATCCGCATGTCTTCGGAGCTTCCGACGCATGGCCGGATTCAATGCGTGGCGCGCTGCCGGGCCGAGTCCAAGACCCGCGGCCTGGCGGACATCGAATTCCAGACCGAGGCCGGCGTGCGCTTCGCCGAGTTCAAGAACGTGCAAGTGATCCTACGCCCCGACCGCCCAACGGCCATGGCCTGAGAGGCGGGGAAGAAGAACATGAAGGTCGCCTTTTCTCCTATCGCCGTCGTCGGACGGGCGTGTGTGTTGCCGGGCGCCCTGAGCCCCGACGGCCTTTGGCAGGTGGTGCGCGACGGCGCGGATCAGCTCGGCACGGTCCCGAAGGGGCGCTGGCGCTGTGCCCCGGAAGACGCGCTCTGCGGGCCCGACGAGGACCCAGCCAATCGGAGCTGGTCGGATCGCGGCGGCTACGTCAGTGGCTTCGAAGGCGTTTGGGATCCAACGGGTTTCGCCGTGGCTCCGGCAGACCTGGAGGGCCTCGATCCCCTCTTTCATTGGGCCCTGCACTGCGCCCGGGCCGCCCTGGCCGACGCCGGCGACAAGCGCCGGGGCAAGGTGGACCGCAGCCGTGTCGGCGCGGTCTTTGGCAACCTGGGCTTCCCCTCCTCCGGCATGACCCGCTTCGCCGAGGCCGTCTGGCACGGTGACACGGTGGGCCTCGAGCCCCGCGACCGCTTCATGTCGGGAGGGGCTGCGAAGTTGGTGGAGGAGGCCCTTGGCCTAGCGCCCGGGGTCATGTGCCTGGACACGGCCTGCGCCAGCTCCCTCTACGCCATCAAGCTCGCCTGCGATCAGCTCCACGACGGTCGCGTGGATCTGGCCCTGGCCGGCGCGGTCAACCGGGCCGATGACCTCTTCATCCATGTCGGCTTCACGGCCCTCAACGCGATGAGCCGCAGCGGGCAGAGCCGGCCCTTCCACGCCGACGCCGACGGCCTGGTGCCTGCCGAGGGGGCGGGGTTTGTCGCCCTCAAGCGCCTCGCCGACGCGCGCCGCGACGGCGACGCCATCTACGGCGTGATTCGCGGCATCGGCCTGTCCAACGACGGCCGCGGCCGCGGATTCCTGGCGCCGTCGGAGTCGGGTCAACGTCGGGCGCTGGAAGAGGCCTACGCGCAGTCCGGCCTGCGACCGAGCGACGTCTCGCTGTTGGAGTTCCACGCCACGGGCACAACCGTGGGCGACGCGGCGGAGATCCGCAGCACCGGCCGGCTCTTTGAGGGCTGCGTCGATGTCCCCGTCGGCTCGCTGAAGTCCAACCTGGGTCACCTCATCACGGCCGCGGGGGTGGCAGCTCTCATCAAGGTGCTCGAGGCCATGGCCCACCGCCAGCGGCCGCCGTCCTTGCACGCCAACGCCCACAACCCTGCCCTTTCCCGCAGCCCCTTCCGCGTCCTTGGCGCGCTCGAGGACTGGCCCTGCGATGGGGTCCGAGTCGCCGGCGTAAGCGCCTTTGGCTTCGGCGGCAACAACGCTCATCTGCTGGTCAGCGAGGACGATCCCTCGCTGCAGGCGACCGCACCTGCTGCCCCTCTGCGGGTGCCCCTGGCCATCGTCGGTGTGGGTGCGGTGGTGGGCGAGGCCAACGATCGCGCCGCCTTCACCCGCGCCGTGCTCGACAACGCCAGCTTGATCGGCCCCGAGGGCGCCAAGACGGGCGAATTTGAGTTGACGCTGGCCGATCTGCGCTTTCCGCCCCGAGACCTGCAAGCCGCTCTGCCGCAGCAACTCCTGCTGCTGAAGGCGGCTCGCGAGGCGATGGCGGACGTGGGCAACATCCCCAGCGAGCGCACCGGCGTTTTCGTGGCCATGGAGCCCGACGTCGAGGTCTGCCGCTTTGGCCTACGCTGGCGACTGCCGCAGCGCCTGCGCGACCAAGGCGTGACCCAGGCAGAGGCCACCGATGGGTCGACGGCGCTGGCCGATAGCATCGTGGCGACCCTGACCTCCGCTGGCGTGGTGGGCAACATGCCCAACATCCCCGCCAACCGCCTCAACAGCCAGTTCGACCTGGGCGGCGGCAGCGTCAGCATTTCGGCCGGGGAGGCCTCGGGCCTGCGCACGTTGGCCCAAGCCCACCGCGCCCTGAGCGTGGGCGAACTGGACGTGGCGCTGGTGGCCGGCGTCGACTTGAGCTGCCAGACCATTCACAACAGGGCCATCCAGCAGATTCAAGGCGACTCGGTGGCGCCCGGCGATGCAGCCGTGGTGCTGGTGCTCAAGCGCCTCGCCGACGCCCAGCGCGACAGCGACGCCATCGTCGCGGTCTTGAGCGAGGGCAGCGACTCCGCCACGGCCCCGCCGGCCGGTCTCGACGAGCGCTTCGGTCGTAGCTGGGCCGCCGGCGGTCTGCGCGACCTGATGGCCACCGCCTTGGCCCTGTCGCACCGCGCCCACGTCGATGGCCGACCCTGGCAGGTCGCCTCCGAAGGTCCCGTGTCGGTCACCCTGGGCACGCAAGATCGCTTTACCCTGACCCCTCACGACCAGCCCAAGCCGGCCCTGGCATTGCCCACCCTGCACCTTTACGCGGCCGCCGATCGCGACGGGCTCATCGCCGCGCTAGACGCCGGACAGGAAGGCAACGACGGCACCTGCAGGCTGGTGGTCTTGGCGCACCCGGGCCCAGAGCTCCAGACGCGCCTGGCCGCTGCCCGCCGCCATGTGCTGCACGGCACGCCGCCGGGTCCTAGCGTCTATTACCGCCCGGCGAACGTGGTGGGGGAAGTGGCGTTTGTGTTTACGGGCGCGGGTTCCGCCTACGCCGGCATGGGCCAGAGCCTGGCCGTCGCCCTGCCCGAGCTGGCCGAAGGGCTGGCAGCGCAGCATCCCGCCGCCGCTGCGGCCATCGCCGCGCCCTGGCCAGAGCGTGGCGAGGTGCCGCCCCTGCTGCGCCTGTGGTCCGCTTCAGCGCTCTGTCAGGTGCACGCCGCGTTGAGCCAGCGAGTGCTTGGCATCCGGCCTGACGCGGTCATCGGCTACTCCTCAGGCGAGAGCAATTCACTGTACGCCACCGGCACATGGACTGACCTGGACGCCATGATCGCCGACGCCGAGGTGGGGCGCCTGTTCACCGACGAGATCGGCGGCCAGATGAGCGCGGTGTCGCGGGTCTGGGGTCAGGACGTTCAGTGGGAGACCTGGACAGTGCTGGCGCCAGTGGACGAGGTCCAGCGCGTGGTGGACGGCATCGCGCACGTGCACCTCTCGGTCATCCACAGCGACAACGACTGCATTGTCGCGGGTGACGCGGCGGGCTGCGCCGAGGTCTGCAAGGCCATCGGCCGTCATCGGTGTCTGCGGCTGAACTATGACCTGGCGGTGCATGTGCCCGAGCTCGCCCAGGTCCGGGAGCCCTGGCTGACGCTGCACCGGCGCAAGGTCACGCCGAGGGACGGCGTACGGATCTATTCGGCTGGCTATGGTGCGGCGTACCTGCCGTCCGAGGCGGCCTGCGCGGACGCGATTCTGGCCCAGGCCGACAAGACCTTGGACTTCCGCAAGGTCATCGAGGCGGCGTGGGCCGATGGCGTGCGGGTGTTTGTGGAGCATGGCCCGCAGGGCAGCTGCAGCCGGTGGATCCTCGACATCCTCGGCGACCGCGAGGCTGTGGTGGTGGCGTTGGACCGAAAGGGCGGCGGATTGCTGCCGGTCCTAGAGGCGGTGGCTGCCTTGGTGGCTGCTGGGATGGATGTGAATGTGGCGGCGCTGCTGGATCGGGTGGCGTTGCCGACCGCCGCAGCGGGACCGAGCCTGCGATTTGCCGCCCATCCGGCGCCCGTGCGCATGACCGCGCTGCCGCGAGCGAGCCGAACGATTGAGGCCAACATGCAGATCATGCAGCCGGCGCCGACGCTGCGCCCGATCCTCGCGGTGTCGACGCTGCCCGAGCGGGGCGCTGTGGCGCCGTCGCGAGGCACCGGGCTGCAGGAGACGCTGACGCCGACGGCGGCGCCGACGGCGACGCTGACGCTGACGCCGACGCTGACACCGACCCAGCCGCCGACGCAGACGCCGACGCAGACTCTGGCACCGACTCGCACTCCGACACCGCCGCCGGTGCTGGCGCAGGCTTCCGGCCTGACGGCCGCGGCGCCCCCTGCCGAAAGCCCACTGCTCTTCGCCCTCCGCCAGCAGATCCTGGCGGTCAGCCATAGCAAGCAGGAGCACATCGCCCGTCAGGTCACAGCCTATCAGCGCTTCCTGGAGGTCCAGAATCAGGCAATGCAGCTGCTCGTGCAGGGTTCCATGGGAGCGCCGCAACCAGCGCTCTCCCCGGAGTCTGGCGTCGAATCCCAAGCCGAGGCAGCACCGCCAGCCGCTGTGACGCCGCAGCCCGCCGCAGCGCCGTCTGCCGTTATGACGCCGCACCCTGCCGCCGCGCCGACTGCCGTTGTGACGCCGCAGCCCGCCGCAGCGCCCCCGACCGAGCTCGCAGCGCGCACCGCCATCGCGCCCTCCGCCGCGCCGCAGCCCCGGCCCGTCCGCGCGCCAGCACCCGTCGCGGTCGCCCGGAAGACGGCGCCGGCAACGGCCAGCGTCGTCCGCGCCCCCATCGGGCCGCAGTTCGACCGCAGCCAGCTGGAGACCCACGCCAGCGGCCGCATCAGCACCATTTTTGGGCCCATGTTCGCCGTCCAAGACGACTTCCACCGCCAGGTCCGCATGCCGGAGCCGCCCCTGCTGCTGGCCGACCGCGTCACGGGCCTGGACGCGGAGCCCGGCTCGATGGGCAAGGGCACCCTCTGGAGCGAGACCGACGTCAGCCCCGACGCCTGGTACCTCCACCAAGGCCACATCCCCACCGGCATCATGATCGAGGCTGGCCAGGCCGACCTGATGCTGGTCTCGTACCTGGGCGTCGACTTCACCAACAGAAACAACAGGGTCTACCGCCTGCTGGGGTGCGAGCTCACGTACCACGGCGGTCTGCCGAAGGTGGGCGACACCCTGGCCTACGACATCCACATGGACGGCTACGCCAAGCAGGGCGACATCCGGCTGATGTTCTTCCACTACGACTGCCGCGTCGACGGTCAGGTCCGCTTGTCCGTACGCAAGGGCCAGGCCGGCTTCTTCACCGACACCGAGCTCGCCGACTCCGACGGCTGCCTGTGGACCTCCGAGGGCGCCGAGCTGGACCCCGGCGCCCGGCTGGACCCGCCCTTGGTCGCCTGCACCAAGACATCCTTCTCCCTGGCGGACGTGAACGCCTTCGCCAACGGCCGACCCTTTGACTGCTTTGGCCCCGGCTACCACCGCAGCCGCACGCATACCCGCACCCCGCGCATCCAGAACGGCCGCATGATGATGCTGGGCCCCATCGATCACTTCAGCCCGCGCGGAGGCCCATGGGGCCGCGGTTTCATGAAGTGCGTCGTGGACATCCACCCCGACGACTGGTTCTTCGCCGGCCACTTCAAGAACGATCCCTGCATGCCCGGCACCCTCATGTTGGAGGGCTGCCTGCAGCTGATGGCGTTCTACATGGCCGCGCTAGGTCTGACGGTCCAGCGCGACGGCTGGCGCTTCGAGCCCGTCAGCGACGTGCCATTCCTGCTCAGCTGCCGCGGCCAGGTCACGCCCACCTCCAAGTCGCTGATCTATGAGCTCTATGTCAAAGAGGTCCATGACGGCCCCGTCCCCAAGCTGGTGGCCGACCTGCTGTGCACGGTGGACGGCCTCAAGGCCTTTCACGCCCACGGCGTGGCCCTGCAGCTGACCCCCGCCTGGCCGCTCGATGAAGGCAGCCCCCTTCTCCTGGGCTACACCGAGCCCAAACCCGTTGCAAAGTCAGGCGACTTTCCCTTCGGCCTGCGCTCGCTCATCGCCTGCGCCAACGGCCGGCCTTCCGAGGCCTTTGGGCCGATCTATCGCCGCTTCGACGGCCCCGGCCGAGTCGCCCGATTGCCCAACCCGCCCTACCTCTTCATGTCCCGCGTCGTCCGGACCAAGGGCGACATCGGCTCCATGGCGACCGGCATGGAAGTGGAGGTCGAGTACGACATCCCGCCAGACGCCTGGTACTTCGACGAGAACGGCTGCCGCGCCATGCCCTTCGCCGTGCTGCTCGAGGCCGCTCTGCAACCTTGTGGCTGGCTCGCCTCCTATCTAGGCAGCGCCCTGACCACCGACATCGAGCTCTGTTTCCGCAACTTGGACGGCAAGGGCACCCTGCACGTCGACCTGCTCCCCGACGCCGGCACGCTGCGCACCTGGGTCCGCAGCACGGGCATCTCGCGCACCGCGTCCATGATCATCGTCTCGTTCAAGGTCGAGTGTTCCGTCGGCGATGTGCGCGTCTACGATCTGGACACGGTGTTCGGGTTTTTCCCCCAGGAGGCGCTGGAGAATCAGGTCGGGCTACCCACGTCAGACGCGCAGCGGGCGGCCTTGCGGGCGCCTGCCAACCAGCGCATCGACCTGACGCTGCTGCCGCGACCCGATTGGAAGAGCACGCGACCGCGACTGGCCGAGCCCATGCTGCTGATGCTGGATCGCATCACGCACTTCGACCCCAAGGGCGGCGCGGCGGGCCTCGGCAGCGCCCGCGGCGAGAAGGACGTCAACCCGGGCGAGTGGTTCTTCAAGGCCCACTTCTTCCAGGATCCCGTGCAGCCCGGCTCCTTGGGCATCGAGGCCATGATCCAGCTGCTGCAGTGGACGATGCTGGAGATGGGCCTGGACGCGGGCATGGCCGACGCCCGCTTCGAGACGCTGGGCCTGGGCAACGAGATGGCTTGGAAGTACCGGGGACAGGTCATCCCCGAAAACAAGCTCATCAGCTCGACGCTGGAGCTGACCGAGATCCGCCGTGAATCCAAGAGCATCTTGGTGGTGGCCGATGCGTCCTTGTGGGTGGACGGCAAGCGCATCTACGAGGCCAAGGGCCTGGGCATGCGCCTGGTCTCGGGCGGCACCCCCGACAGCCCGACCCGAACGCTGGACCCGGCCAAGGACACCTGGCTGGCCGACCACTGCCCGACCTGGACCGCGCCGGCCCTGTCGATGATGAACATGGTCGATTTGCTGGCCCAAGGCGCCAACGCCGCCGACCCCATCACCGCGCTGCTGGATGTGCGCCTCAAGGGCTGGCTCACCTTCGACGGCCCACGCACCCTGCGCGCCCGCCGCCGCGGCGAGCACGTCCGTTTGCTGCAGGTGCATGGCGACGGCAGCGAGACCGAGGTCGCCAGCGCCAGGGTTCAGACTGGACCCTATGGCACGCCGCCGGCCGCGCTGCCCGCCCTGCAGGGTGAGCCGACGGCCCTGCCCTACGACACAGGCGAGCTCTTCCATGGCCCGGCGTTCCAGGTGCTGGAGTCGCTGGTGCGCACCGCTGCCGGCGCCTCGTCCGTCCTCCGCGCGCGTACCTCCATCCCGCTGGGCCGGCTCAACCCCTTGCTGCTCGACGGCGCCACGCACGGCATCCCGCACGACCAGCTGCACCTGTGGAATGCGGACCTGTCCCCCGACAAGGTCGCCTATCCAGCCCTCATCCCCGAGCTGCGCCTCTACGGCCCAACCCCTCTGAAAGGCACGTTGCGCTGCGAGGTGCGGCCCGATGGCGTACTCGGCAGCAACGACTTCCCGGCCTTCCAGGTCCAGCTCATCGGCGACGCAGGGGTCTGGTGCACCTTCCGCCTGGTGGAAGCCAGCTTCGACAAGGGCCACATCGGCCGTGCGCCGGCTGGCGCGCGCCGGGCCTTCTTGCGCGACCGGACCTTCCGCGAGGGCGTGCGGACCAGCAGCGACACCGCCGGCGTGACCACGCTCGATGAAGCCACGGTGGCGGCCATCGATTGGCTGCCAGGAACGGTCAAGGCCGTCTACGGCAGCCGCGACATCGGCGACATCGCCCTACGCGAGCACATCGCCGCCGCCAACGGCGTGCACCCCGCCATCGTGCCGGCTGGGCTGCCCCTGCAACGCTTTGACCTGACGACGACGCGCAACGGGGATGCGGTCCAAATCGCCGGAGACGGCCGCGGCGCGCTGGATCTGGCCCCAGTGGTCGATTTCTGGACCCGTTGGTTCAACCGCGACCCATGGCTGGTGGAGGATCTCTACTTCGGCCTCATCGAGCGCTTTGTCGGCAAGGTAGTACTGACAGATCCCGAAGCTTTTCAGACGGTCAGCGGGCGCGGCTTGGTGTACCTCGGCAACCATCAGGTCGGCGTCGAGTCGCTGCTCTTCTCCGTCATCGCTTCAGCGCTCGGCAAAGTGCCCACCGTGACCCTGGCCAAGGCCGAACACCGCGGCACCTGGCTGGGCAAGCTCATCGCTCATTGCTTCGCCTACCCGGGCATCGAAGACCCGCGGGTCATCACCTTCTTTGATCGCGAGGACAAGGGATCGTTGGGTCAAATCCTCGCCGACCTGGCGCGGGACATGACCGGGCCGGGTCGCAGCGTCATGGTGCACGTCGAGGGCACGCGCTCGCTGGATTGCACCGCACAGGTCTCCAAGATGAGCGGCGCGTTTGTCGACCTGGCGCTGGGTGTGAACGCCCCCGTGGTGCCCATTCGCTTCGTCGGTGGACTGCCGCGGACGCCCTTGGACAAGCGCCTGGAGTTCCCGTTGGAAATGGGCCGACAAGACATCTACATCGGCCGACCGATCCTGCCCGAGACCTTGGCGCCGCTGCATTATGGGGCGCGCAAGCAGCTGATCCTGGACGCCATCAATGGGCTGGGGCCGGACCATGGCAGCGAGCAGCCGAGCCAGGGCGACCCGGAGTTTGCGGCGAAGGTCGTGGCCTGGCAGCAGCAGTTCGGTGTCAGCGAGGAGCACGCGGTGCTTGGGTGTGTGCTGGCGGAGCGGGCGATGCCGGTGGCGGAGACCCGGGCGCTGCTGGGTGCGACGCGGCCGGCGGAGCTCGATGCGGGACCGACCGGCGTCTGGCTGGCGGAGCTTGGGCGGCGGATTCTGGGGTGGGGCTAGGTATCCGGCGAATGGCTCCCGTTGTCGGGTTCGAGGGCCTCGCCATCGCCGAGCGATAGGCCAGGCGAGGGCGAATGGGGCGGTTGCTGTGAGATCGAAGGCGCGACCTTCCGATCTCCTGGCCGGCGGCTTTTGTGAGACCGTCGGTGTCGGGTTTGGCGAGGGGGGCAGCGTCGCTGTATGGCTTTCCCCTCAAGTTGACGGTGACGACCAGCCAACGTACGCTGATGGCCGTCGGCTGGACCGCATTCGGCCGAAATCACGGACGTTCCGCGCCAGCCCCACCATCGAGCTGATTCGCCCTCACCAAGGTGAGACATGCGCCTAACCGACCAAGAACGACGCACCATCGTTGAGGCGGTCACTGCCGAATTTGGCCCCACCGTCACCCTTCGTTTGTTCGGCTCTCGGCTCGACGACGCCCAACGCGGTGGCGACATCGACTTGTTCATCGACGGGGTCTCCTAAACCGCCGCAGAGCTGGTGGAGCGACGGATGGCGTTGCGCACGCGGCTGCACGAGGCGCTGGGCGACCGCAAGATCGATGTGGTTGTGTATCGGAACTCCGGCCCCGACCTGCCTGTGCATCGCCACGCTCGCGCGACCGGGGTGCCGCTATGGCCGTAGCGCCGCTCCGCGCGCGGGCTGAGGCGGCGATGGATGTCGCCTTAATTCACCGTAGCCGGATCGAGGCGGCGCTTGCGCATCTGCGGGGATGCCTGCCGCGTACCGGGACCGAATTGGCCCAAGCCGACTATCCTGTCATCGCCAGCATCGAGTTGCTCACGTCGCGATTTGGCAAGCTGCAAGACCACTTGGGTGGACAGCTGGTGCCGCTGGCCCTGGAGCTGGGCGCCGAGCCTCTGCCTCCGGCAGCGACTTTCTTGGACCGACTGCTCTTGCTAGAAAAGCGCAGAATCCTGCCGTCAGTGGTCGAATGTCGGCGGCTGCGCGAACTGCGCAACGAGCTGGCCCACGACTATCCAGACGACCCGGACGAAGCGGCGGCCGCGCTGGCAATCGTTGTCGCAGCCGTACCGAGCCTGTTGACGATCGAAGCGGCGCTGCGCACCCATATCGAGGGGCTGGTGGCGCGCGGAGCCGCTGACGCGTAACAACGGCGCGCGACGCTTCAATCATCCGCGCTCGACGGCTCATACCAAAGCCAGCACCATCGGCTCGTGGCATGGCGCTGACCGTGGCGAACGAGGCAAGGCGCGAAGGCGCAGGAATAGCGAATCTATTTCAAGCTTGAGGGACGCAGCCGCAGCCGTCGCGGACAAGCCAGGACCGAGCCGGATTCAATGGATTGGGTATCGACTCGACGCCAGCGCCGTAACCGCCCGGCCGCCGACGCATAGCCGAGCGTCGCCGTCCTGAGCGAATCTCTGGAAACTGCCCGGATCTACGCCGCCTCCGGCACCCAATTCCCCGGCAGAAGCGCGTCAAGCCGCGCCACCGGCTGCGTCTGCACG